>NZ_CP046444.1:604415-906623 GCF_014083945.1 Granulicella sp. 5B5
CTCAGCCCCAAGGAGCAGAAGCTCCAGGCCATGCGCGAAAAACTCGCCAAGGCCAACAGCTCCACCAAGCCTGCTACCGGCCATGAAAACAACTCGGTCAAGGCCAAAACCTCCTTCGCCGGAAAGAAAACCCTCTTCAACCGCAAGGCCGTCTAGCCCTCCCAGGGCACGGCCTCGCGTTTCGAGGGCGTTGCCCTTGTGCTTCTCGCGCAGCGCACACCACCCCCCTGCCCCGGCTTTGCACAAAAAGATCACGTCACGCATGCGTGTCATCTCGACCGGAGCGAAGCGCAGTGGAGAGATCCCTGTATTTTGCATGGAAGCACCACGAAGACCCAGGACATTCAACCACCCTCACTTGGAAAGGGATTTTTGCGCAAAGCTCCCTACTCCCTAAAAATCTAAATCCCTCTTGCCTTAATTTTATTTCTTCGCTACTTTGTAGGAAATGAAAACGCAAGGCCTCCTCAGCGAACTCGAGCTCCTCATCCTCCTCACCATCCTCCATCTCGGTGACGAGGCCTACGGCGTGCCCATCTCCCGCGAGCTCGCCAAGCAACGCGGCCATGCCGTCTCGCTCGCCGGCGTCTACTCCACACTCGACCGCCTCGAGCTCGCCGGCCTCGTCGCCTCTTCGCTCGGCGAAGCCACACCCGAGCGCGGCGGCCGCGCCAAGCGCTACTTCCGAGTCACCCGCGGCGGCCTCCGCGCCGTCCACAACACGCGCCGCGTCCTCACCCAGCTTTGGAGCAACATCCCCGCGCTCAACAAGGAGCCCGCATGACCCCCTCACGCGTCCTCCGATTCGCGCTCTGGCTTCGCGCAGCCCTATGGCTTTTAGACCACCTCACCCTCGGCCCCAACGCCGAAGCCCTCGCCGGTGATCTACACGAAGAGTTCGAAGCAGGCTGCTCTGCGCTCTGGCTCTGGCGACAGGTCATCGCCGCCATCCTCTTCGGCCTCTGGAACCGCACCGGCAGCTACCTTCTGCCGCTACTCTTCTCCATCCTCTGGACGCCGCTCTACACCGGCTGGCGTTTCTTCGGCGCCGACCGCCTCACCCACGTCGACCCCGCCCGCTACGCCACGCTCGCCTGGCCGTTCTCCTCCTGCATGGAGATCGTCAACGGCGTCATCCCCGCCGTCACCTTCATCTGGCTCGGCCTTCTGCTCTACATCTTCCTCCGTGCCGGCCGCACACACCGCACCTCGCCCTTCCACATCACGTTTGGCCTCTCCGTCAGCCTTAGCACACTATTGCTCGCGACCCTCGGCCTCATGCACCAACTCACCGGCACTGGCCTCGACCTCCGCTTCGTCACTCACGACGACTTCTACCTCACCCTGCACCTCTTCGCCGTCAGCATACCGCTCGCGCTCAGTCTGTTCACAGCCATCCTTCTCTCGTTCCCACGCACGCCGCACTCACCTGTCTATCGCAAGAAGCTCGCCCGCTGATCACGCAGCATCTTGAAGCGTTCGCCCCAGAAAACTGTCATCTCGACCGGAGCGCAGCGGAGTGGAGAGACCTGCAGTTCTTTCAGACTGCCTCGACATCCTGGGGCGTGCACTCAAACAATGAAGCTTCTTCAGGAGAGCCGCGCCGTGCCCGAAGACCCACCCCGTCTAGCCTCGCACCTCACCCCCTTCGCCGGAAGCCTCCTGATCACCGGCCTCGCCGCATTCTTCTGCTGCGACCCACCCACGCATCACACGCTCACCTGGACAAGCCTCGCGGCCCTCGCCACACTGTATATTCTCGCCACCGCCATCCTCCACACCGCGAGCATCTGGACCATCTGCCGCATCTTCCGCGAGCAGCTCGAAACCACACCCGTCCCACTCATCCTCACCTTCTGGCTCGCCATCGCATGGCTGCCGCTCTTCACGCTCCTCGCCAAAGAAGACTCCATCTACGCCGCAGCCCTCCCACCCATCATCACGGCCTGCGCACTCCTCGCCCTCCGCCCAAAACCCTCTGGGTACCTCATTCATGACGCAGCTCCATCGCGCCATGAGTGGGATGCCGACGCACACATCACCACCCACGACCTCTTCCGCACCCAACCACCACCCTTCTGGTCAAAACTCTGGCCAGCCTTCGCCACCTCACTCATCCTGCAAGCAGGCATCGCAACCCTCTTAACCGGCCACACAATCTACGCCGGCCTGCTCCTCGCCGCGGCACTCGCATACCCTCTCTGGAACCTCCCTCAACGCCTCTACCCGCGCTCATCGCGACTCAAGCAGGAACACACCCGCGCGATACAAACCTTCATCGTCCTCATCCTCACCGCCGTCCCGCTGCTGCCATTCCTCCGCTACAAACCCATCGCAAAAGCCTTCGGATCACTCCTGCATCTCCCCTTCGCCAACGTCATGCCGCCCATCCCCGCTATAGCCGAGCGCCACTACGGCCACGGCAAAGGCTACTCCGGCTTCATCCTCTTCCTTCCCCTCAAGCCGCATCAGCGCACCATCCCGCGCACACCCACCGACGCCCCACAACCCAGCACGCACCGCGCCCAGCCACAGGTCATCCCCTTCGACGGCGTCTACTGGTACTACAAGCACCCCGACACCCGCCCCGGCCGTGATGCCCGCCACGTCCACGGCGACGCCACCAAAGTCGACATCCACTCCACCGACTACCTCCCACTCTCCATGGAGGCCCACCAGTTCCTCGGCGCGCCCCTCAACACCGCCACCCTCCGCGCCATCCGCGTCTCACTCCGCAACGCCGACGACCGCCCCGGCCTCATCTCCATCCAGCTCAACCTCACCAACTCCGCCACCGGAGCCACCCAGTCCCTCGGCCGCATCGTGCTCCCCTCCAGCACACCGCGCAACATCCCCCTCAACCGCCCCGCCATCGACGAGACCCTCACCTTCAACATCCCGCGCTCTCACCGCGACTTCACCTTCGACCAGCTCATCGTCCAGATCATCCCCGCCCGCGAACGCAGCCTCGCCGGCTCCCACGTCGCCATCCAATCCTTCGAACTCCTCCCATAAGAACCGGCCACTGTGCACTTGCACTTGCCTTTCTTTCTTCCATTCCGAGCGCAGCGAGGAACCTGCTTCCCGCGCGAAGCGCGCGCTCTACCTCTACTCCCTATCCCCTGCCCTTCCCCTCTGCTACCCTTATCCACGCCGCACCGTCCACCCACACAGGAGCTCCTGACATGTCCCTCAAGCGCACCAGCCTCTTTATGGCACTGTCTCTGTGCAGTGCCATCGCCGTGCAATCCAGCGCACAAGGTCCCACACACAAATCGCTCTACAACGACGGAGTGGCCCACGTGCAGTCCGCACCCGCCATGCCCTCAGGCCCCGTCGACCCCGCCAAGTCCATGGACGCCGCCGTCTCCTCGCTCGAAAAGCTCTGGACCGGCGCCGCCTCTGCCATGCCCGCCGACAAGTACAGCTTCGCCCCCTCGGCGGCCATCTTCGTCCCCTCGCAGGCCGTCAAGTACGACGGCGTCCGCACCTACGCGCAGATCGTCACGCACACCATCCAGGCCAACTACCGTTACTTCTCCATCATCGGAGGCATCAAGCCTGACGTCGACGTCAAAGCCATCGGCGAGCTCAAATCCAAGGACGACATCCTCAAAGCCCTCGCCGACACCTTCGCCTTCGCCCACAAAGCCGTCGCCAACGTCACCACCGCCAACGCGTTTGACGCCGTCCCCGGCCGCCCCGGCTCCAACGCCACCCGCGTCACCGCCTTCGCCGGAGCCATCGCCCACGCCGAAGACGAGTACGGCCAGGCCGTCGAGTACCTCCGCATGAACGCCATCATCCCCCCAGCCAGCGCCCCCCGCGAGCCCTAGCCGCAACGCACCGCGCAACAAAAAGAGCCCCTCCGCCAGGAGGGGCTTTGCATTCACGCGACTCTCGTTCTTCGTCTTGCTTCTGTTGTTGTCGTTGCTTGTTTTACATTGCGTAACTTTCTTTAAAAACTTCGCGCACTCTGCGTGAAGGTCTTTGCTCTTCTAAATTGCCCGTCAGAAACCCAACAAGGAACCTGCTTCTCAACGCGAAGTACACAAGCACTACGCCAGCATCAACCCATCCGCCAGCAGTCCATGGTCATCGCCACTCTCCACCAGCGCGTAATACAGCAGTTCAGCCAGCGACATCCGTTCCATCCGCGCATCCTGCACCGTCGGCAACACTCGCTGTTCGAAAACTCTCTCCAGTCTCTCTCTCAAGTCCATCATCACTTCTCTCCTCAACGTGTTGACTCGTCTCTGTCATAGCGCGCTTACTGTGCGGCTGCTTCATTCGCCGGCCGCTCACCGCGCCCAAACCCGCAGCGCCCGCGCATCCCTTCACGAAACCGTGCACGCTCTTCTTCGCTCATCGAAGCCCAGCGCTCTTCCATATGCTTCTTCCAGTACCGCTTGCCGCCGCCGTAGTGCCCATGCCCATGCTTATGGAAGCCGCCGAACAGAATCTTCGCCAGCAACACCAGCCCAATCGCCTGCGCGAACGTGATCGCCCGCAGCCCAAAGATCGAAGGCATCAGCCAGTTCCACAGCTCCTTCGTCACGAAGCCGAACACAATCACACCCAGCACCACGAACAGCGCCACCTTCACAACCTTTGCCACAATACGCACAGCGATCACCTCACTTTCCCTTCAGCTATCGAACTCGTCCTTCATCTCCTGCAGCCGCTTCCGCAGATGCAGCACCGCATACCTCTTCTGCGAGAGCAGCGTATTCACACCCACGCCCGTCTCTTCGCTCAACTCCTTGAAGCTCTTGCCCATAAACTCATGCGCGATAAACACCTCACGCTGGTTCTCCGGCAGCTCCTCCAACGCCTCGTCGACAGCCTCGAACAGCAGCTCCCGCGCATACACCGCCTCCGGCCCCGCATCGGCTGAAGGCAGCAGGTCCTCCAGCGATGGTGCATCATGCTCCGTGCTCGACGCGCCCGCCGGCTCATTCAACGACACCGTCTTCTTCCGCCGAAACAGGTCGACGATCCGGTTCCGCGCCACCCGGTACAGCCACGCCGTCACCTGCTCCGCGGGCTTTAGCATCCGGTACGCCTGGATCAGCTCATAGAAGACGTCCTGCAGCACGTCCTCCGCATCCGCCGTATCCAGTACCCGCCTGCGGATAAACCTCCGCAGCTTCGGTTCGTCCCGCTCCATCGCCTCTGCAATGAACCGGTCCTGTTCTGCTCGCGTCAAATTCGCGCCAGCCAGTCCCTCGCCCATCAGCTCTTCGCCGCCCATCTCGTCCTCGCGCCGCGTCTCATCACCGTGTCTGCCTCTTTAACGCACGGCTGCGCGGAATATTGTAGCCAGTACGCAACAACCCTCTGTGCAGTTCGCAAAACATCTGTCTGACTGCCTCGCTATCGCCATCGTGGCCACCAGCATCACGCTCCCCGTAGCCAAGTTCGCCGACGGCGCATGGATCGCCGCCATCCTCACCCCCGCGCTCGTCGTAAAACACTCGTGGCAGGCCCTCTCCACAACCAGCGCGCCCGATCTTAAAACTCCTCATACTCCTAAGAGGCATCCAGCGCATCATGGTCATCAATATCCCCTGGCACCTCTAGCTTTATATTGCAAAAAAGGTATATAGTTTCTCCATGTCCTGGATCGTGGAGTTTCTTGATGAGGATGTGAAAGTTTTGTTTGACTCTCTGCCGCTGGACATGCGTGCTCATTTCCAACGAATCGTAGAACTCATTCAGTCGCATGGTCTCGAGCGCGTCCGCGAACCTTATGTAAAGCATCTCGAAGGAGCTCTATGGGAGATGCGCATGAAGGGAAGAAGCGGTATCGCTCGTGCCGTCTACGTGACCGCGATTGGCAAACGGATTGTCGTAGTACATGTCTTCACCAAGAAGACCCAGAAAACGCCCCGTCGCGAGATCGAAACAGCCCTCAAACGGGCAAAGGAGGTCGAATGAAGCGCAAGTTCATCCCTGTTGAAGACTCCTTCGCACAATGGAAGAAAGACCCTAAGTATGCGGCGGCCTACGATGCTTTGGAAGAAGAGTTCGCCTTCGCCTCGTCTCTTATCAAGGCTCGAACCGCAGCAGACATGACGCAGGCTCAGGTCGCCGAAGCCATGGGAACCACACAGGCCGTCGTGGCTCGCCTTGAAAGCGGAAGAGTCCGCCCATCGACTCGAACCTTGGAGCGATTTGCCAAAGCAACTCACTCCAGGCTCCGCATCATCTTCGAACCACAAGTTCGGCCCGCTCGCTCTCGAGCAAATACAAAATAATCGGCAAGCCCCAATATAACAACCACTTACAACGGCGCCCTCTTGACACACCCCGTACAATAGAACCAGAAGGAAAAATCCGCAATCGTCCCCACGCCTCGGCCCAGCCGGGGCGTCCGCATTTAACTGCCATCCACCCCTAACCCCAATCAGCTCCGGATCTTACCCCCCAAACCACCGGGGCTACCCCACTTGCTACTTACTAACTACTTGCTGAACCGAGGAAACATGCCCACCTACTTCGCCCCTATCCCCGCCGACGACACCACTCGCTACCAGTGCCGCCACATCTTCCCCGACGGCCGCCGCTGCGGCTCGCCCTGCCTCCGCAACGAGCCGCTCTGCTACCACCACCACACCACCCGCCGCCCCATCGAAGACGCCGCCGCCCGCAAGTCCCGCCTCGGCACCTACACCTTTCCCTCCAGCGAGATCGCCGACCGCTCCGGTATCCAACTCGCCCTCGGCCAGGTCCTCGAGCGCATCGCCTCTAACGACCTCGACCCCCGCCGCGCCGGTCTGCTCCTCTACGGACTCCAGATCGCCAGCCTCAACCTGCCCCGCAATCCCAACCCCATGCAGACCGCCACCTACGTCGAAGAGCTCACCGAAGACCCCGCCCTCGGCACCCTCGCTCCACCCGCCGAAATCCCCCAGAACGGCACCACCAGCGTCCTCGCCAGCCTCATCAATCGCCTCAGCAACATGGAAGTCTCCACCGCCGAGCCGGAACCCGAACCCACCATCGAATACCTCATCCCCGCAGAGCCTCCAATAGAAGACCTCACCTCCACCACAGACCCAGAGGAAACAGCCACACCCCTCCCCACCCTGCAAGCCGTAACCGACCCGTCTTTTCTACTCCCCACTCCCTATTCCCTACTCCCTGCTTCTCCCCTATCCCCTGCTCTCCAACGCCAGGTACTGGTGAACAAACGCGATCGCCATACTCCCCTCGCCCACGCCGCTCGACACGCGCTTGATAGACTCCGCCCGCACATCGCCCGCGCAGAAGACCCCCGGCAGGTTCGTCTCCAGCGGAAACGCCGGCCGCGCCGCTTCTCGCCACGTCGTCAGGTCGCGCCCGGTGCAGATGTACCCTGCACTGTTCCGCTGTAGCTCCTTCGGCAGCCACGCCGTGTTGGCCTTCGCACCGATCATCACGAACAACGCATCCACATCTTTCGTAACGATCACCTCCGCCTCGCCCGGCACCCGCTTCCGGAACGTCACCCGCTCCAGGTGGTCCTCACCTTCGGCGCGGATCACCTCCGTGTACGGTGAGATCTTGATGTTCTTCTGCTTCCCAAGCTGGTCAATCAGGTACTGCGACATCGTCAGCGTCAGCCCTTCGCCGCGCACCAGCACAATCACGTCGCTCGCGTAGTGCGAAAAGTACATCGCCGCCTGCCCCGCCGAGTTGCCGCCGCCCACGATGAAGATCTTCTTGCCCATGATGTTCACCGTCTCATCCCGCGACGCGCCGTAGTACACGCCGCGTCCACGGAACTGGTCCACGCCCTCCGCATCCAGCCTCCGCCACTCAACACCCGTCGCCAGCACCACCGCGCTTGACGTCACCCGGTCGCCGCCGTCGAGCTCAATGCAGTGCCGCCCGTTCTCCAGCAGGAACATCGACTCCACCGTGCGCGTCATCGCAATCTCCGCGCCAAACCGCTGCGCCTGCTTCAACGCCTTGTCCGCCAGCTCATCGCCCGACACACCATTCGGAAACCCTAGGTAGTTCTCAATCCGCGAGCTCGTCCCCGCCTGCCCGCCGCACGCGGACTTCTCCACGATCAGCACTTTCAACCCTTCGGACGCGCCATACACCCCCGCGGCCAGCCCCGCCGGCCCCGCGCCAACCACCACCACGTCGTACTCCTGCTGCTTCGGCTTCGTGTTGATCCCCAGCGCCTCCGCCACATTCCGCACCGTCGGTACCTTCACGCAGCTTTCCCGGTCCACCACAATCGCCGGAGAAAGAATCGGCTCACCCGAGCGGTCGAGCATGCACACCGGCACGCGGTCTGCGTCGCGCGCCTGATCGATCCATTCATACGGAATTCGGTTCGCCGACAGGAACGCACGAATCTCGCGACAGTCCTCGTCATACTGCGTGCCAATAATCAGCACCCGCGCCGACGGCGTCTCACGCACAAACTCGCCCACCCCACTCAAACGGTCGGTCATCGTCTGCAGGATCACGGCACTGCACTTCTCGGAGGTATGGATCAGCTCAAACAGTAGTTGTGGATCAAAACGGGCGACACGGGCGTGAGTCTTCGCCTTCACCGACGCAAACGAAGGCGCCAGCAGCAACACCGGGATCTCCCCAAAGAACGAACCCGGCTTGTACTCGGCAATAGCCTGCTGTTGCCCAAGGATCTCCTTGACGACCTTCATCTCTCCATCGAGCAGCACAAAGAAGTGGGCCGTCTCCCCCTCACGCACCAGCCACTCGCCCGCCGCCAGCTTCACGTCGGCCGCGCGCTCGGCAAACCGCTGCCGCTCGTTTTCTTCCAGACAAGCAAAGATGGGTATACTCTCGAGTTCCTGCGCCGTAATCATGTCTCTATTCTTTCACCCTTCGCGCTCCTCCTCCAAGCGCACGATTTCGTACACTAAGCGATAAGGTAAGTTCAGATGAGTGGCCCGCTTTGAAGGGGCATGACCTCAGTCGTGCCGGCCCAAACGCTAAACGCATCAGGACTAGCCCCTGAAGGATGTCTGAAGGCATTCAAGGCTCCCCGAAACGTAGCCCGAATCACGCACCCATTACCGCAGTCTGTCAGATTGCATCACACAGTCTGGTATGAAACTCGTCCCTATTCGCGAAGCATCGACTGGACTTGCCCCGCTGCCGCCTGATGTCGCAGCCATCACGCGCCGCATCCTCTGCGTCTTCCCTCGCTACACCAAGAGCTTCGGCACCTTCAACAACGCCTACCCGCTGCTCGGCGTCAAGGCCTTCATGCCCCCGCAGGGACTGCTCACCATCGCAGCCTATCTCCCAAAGCACTGGGAAGTCCGCTTCATCGACGAGAACGTCGCTCCCGCCCGCAAGCGCGACTTCGCCTGGGCCGACGCCGTCTTCGTCAGCGGCATGCACATCCAGCGCAACGCCATCAACTCGATCAACGCGCGCGCCCACGCTCTCAACAAGCCCACCGCACTCGGCGGCCCCTCCGTTTCTGGCTGCGCAGAGTACTACCCCGACTTCGACTACCTCCACATCGGCGAGCTCGGAGACGCCACCAACCAGCTCATCGCCGCCATCGCACGCAGCACCCAGCGCCCCGCAACCCAGCAGGTCTTCACCACTGCCGAGCGCCTCAAGCTCTCTGACTTCCCCACCCCGGCCTACGATCTCGCCGGCATGTACAACTACTTCCTCGCCAACGTCCAGTTCTCCTCCGGCTGCCCCTACCGCTGCGAGTTCTGCGACATCCCCGAGCTCTACGGCCAGAACCCACGCCTCAAAACACCCGAGCAGATTCTAAAAGAATTGGACGCCATCGTCGCCGGCGGCGCAGTCGGCGCAGTCTACTTCGTCGACGACAACTTCGTCGGCAACCGCAAGGCTGCCAAAGAACTCCTGCCCCACCTCATCGAGTGGCAGAAGAAAAACAAATATCCCCTCGAGTTCGCCTGCGAAGCCACCCTCAACATCGTCCGCTCCCCCGACCTCCTGGAGATGATGCGCGAAGCCAGCTTCTGGACCATCTTCTGCGGCATCGAGACGCCCGAAACCGACGCCCTCAAAGCCATGTCCAAGCAGCAAAACAACGAGATCCCGCTCCTTGAAGCCGTGCAGACGCTCAACAGCTACGGCATCGAAGTCGTCAGCGGCATGATCATGGGCCTCGACACCGACACCTACCAAACCCCCGACCGCATCCTCGAATTCGTCGAAGCCTCGAAGATCCCCGTCCTCACCATCAACCTGCTCGAAGCCCTGCCGCGCACCCCACTCTACCGCCGCCTGCAGGACGAAGGCCGCCTCATCGAAGACGCAACAGGCCGCGAATCGAATGTTGACTTCAAGCTTCCCTACAACGACGTCGTAGCGATGTGGCGCCGCACCTTCTCAACCGCCTTCGCACCCGAGGCCATCTACCGCCGCTTCGCCTACAACCAGCAGCACACCTACCCCAACCGCATCGCCATCCCGCCCGCGGGAAAAATCAGCCTCGCGAACATCTACCGCGGCTTCAGTACCCTCGCCAAGCTCATGGTCCGCGTCGGCATCTTCTCCAACTACCGCAAGATCTTCTGGAGGATGGCATGGCCCTGCCTCAAGCAACTCGACATCGAAGACGTCATCCACGTCTCCCTCGTCGCGCACCACATGATCAGCTACGCCCGCGAGGCCGAAGCCGGCTTCCAGAGCGCCGCCTTCTACTCCCCCAACGTAGAACACGCCACCTGAGCCGACATCTCTACTCCTCTCCCCTAAACCGGCTCATCCGCGACCACCGACGCGGCATCATCCTCTTCGACCACATTGCGCTTCGGTGACCGTGCTCCCAGCGCCATCTGCTCCAGAAACCGCCGTACTTCATACTTCGCAACCTTCGCCGCATACGTCACATTCGCAGCGATGGCTGTAACCTCATTCGCCGCCTTCGTCCGCTCCGAAGCCTGCGCCGAGCAGCTCTCCGAAGCAGCCAACAGAGCTGGTAGCTTCAGCCAGCACACAAACGCCTCCAGCTTCTCGCGCTCGAACCGCTCCACCTTTACCACCGTATCGAGATCGACGGTCTCCACCTCGCCTGTCTCCTGCACGCCCGTCAGCCACCGCACATCGCCATCACTCCAGAACGCACTCGAAGCCACCGCCTCCGAACACGACTTGTACGTGCTCATCAGCAACAGCACGCGCACCTGCGCCGCTTCGCGCCACACCTGTTCGCCCGTCTCGCCCACGGCGGAGAACACCTCTGCCAGCGCATGACGCAGCCGCAACTCGTCATAGACCGCCAACGCAGCCGCCGGTGAAGGTAGCGCCCGCACCGCGATCCACGCCAGCACGGGCGCCCACATCTGCGCCGCGTGCCCATGCATCCCCTGGCAAGGCAGCATGGCCCGCGCCGCGCTCTGCAGCGCCTCAGGAAACTTCATCACCAGCTCCGGCAGTTGCAGCGCCGCCGCAGCCATCGCAGCGCAGCTCTCACCCTTGGCTCCCGTGCTGCACTCCATCGCCCACACAGACGAGCCATCCTCCAGCACCTCGGGCCGCGCCAGCCGCATCGCCGTCTCGCGGAACCCGCGCACGCTCTCCACAAACGCCACCAGCCCCGGCTCCAGAACAGGCGCAGGAGTCACCTTCACCACATCGTCAACAACCGCATCGGCTTCAACGGCAGAAGCCTTCACAACCTCCGCAGACTTCGCTTCCACCGCCGGCGCACTCGCCGCCTTCGCCAGCGCGGCCTTCACGAACGACTGAATATTCGCCTCATTGATCACCGCATGGAGCGCCTCCACCAGCGGCTGCAGCCGAAGCTCGGTCAATGCATCATCTACGCTGTACACACCCGAACCATTCAGTGCATCGCACAACCTATCCCACGGATACGCCTCCGTCGGCTGCAGCGCCCGCCACTCCACCAGCACCATGTGCTGATATCCACGCAGTTCCACCGTCAACCCATGCTCGCGCAGATCGCTCGCGCGCCGCAGAAACTCCAGCCCCTGCACCGTATCGCGATACGCCATCACCATCCACGGCTCGCCCGGAAGCCGCAACCCATCGCCCAGGTCCTTCTGCCGGAAGTTCCCCGTATGCTTCTCCAGGTATCCCACCGACGTACGAATCGTCCCATGCGTCGACTCGTACCGGTTGTTGTACAGAATCACCCCACGCTGCCCCTCATACATGTTCGAGTACGCAAACACGTTCTCGTCCACATGCCCATACCCTGTCCAGAAGTCGTACAGCAAAAAGTTCTCACTCTCCGCCCACAGCTTGCGGTTCTTCAGCAGCGGCGCAATCAGGTAGTTGTGCCGCCCAATCAGATCGTTGTTCGGATGCTCATCCAGCCGTGCCACCTTGAAGTCCATGCCATAGCGTTCGGTATAACCCTCAATCTGCCCATGCCCAAACATCGGCAGCCCCGGCAGCGTCGCCAGCAGCACACTTGTCCCAAAGTACTTGTCGCCCGACCCGAACTGGTCGATCGCCGTCCGCTCATCCGGGTTGCTCATAAAGTTCACATACCGCTTCAGGATCTCCGGATCGAACTCAACCGTCTTCTTCAGATAGCTCCGATACTTCGCATTCTCCTCATCGCGCAGCATATTCATAAACGCCGAGTTATACACCCGATGCATCCCCAGCGTGCGCACAAAGTAGCTCTCCAGCAGCCAGAACGCCTCCGCCAGCAACAACGTACCCGGCACTTCCACAGCAACGCGGTCCACCACCTCGCGCCAGAACTCATGCGGCATCAGCTCATTGAACTGCTCGTCTGAAATCGCATACTCCGCGCGCGAAGGAATCGACCCACCCGCACCCGGCAGCGGAAACCACAGACGCTGCACATGCCGCTTCGCCAGCACCATCGCGGCATCAAACCGGATGATCGGAAACCGCCGCGCCACATTCAAAATCACCTGCATCACATGCTCGCGCACCTCGGCCTTCGAGTAGTCCAGCTGCGCCGTATCGTTCCACGCAAACATCGTCCCATCGTTGCCGTGATACACAAACCGCGTCTGCCCATCGCGATAATGCCGCAGCCGATACACCACCGCCGCATCCGTCTGGTCGTAGTAGTGGTCCTCGATCTTGATCTCCACCCGGCTGTCCGTCGACAGGTCCGGCCCCTCAAAGCTGTAAGCCGGGTACGGACTGTCATGCCTCCACAAAAACCAGTCCGGATGCTCAATCACCCAATCCGAATCCAGTCCCATGTGGTTCGGCACCATATCGCTCGCCAGCCGCAGCCCCACGCGCGAAGCCCTCCAGCGCAGGTCTTCATACGCCTGCTCGCCACCCAGGTCCTCCGCAATCAAATAATCCTTCAGCGAGTAGGCTGAAGCCACCGCATCTCTGTTCCCACGCAGCCGCTTGATCGTCTTCGAAGCCCGGCTCCGCTCCCACAACCCGATCAGCCACAACCCCGTAATCCCGCGGTCCGCAAGTATCTGCAGCTCTTCATCCGGAATCTGGTCCAGCCGGTGAATGTGCCGCAGATACTTCTTCGACAGCTGCTCCAGCCACACATACGTGCTCTTCGCGATCAGCACCGCCGTCGGCATCCACGCCTGGTCCGCGCTGAACGCCTCATACTCATTCAGCGGAGCCTGGTAGTCATGCGCATACCGCCGACGTCGCACACCATCCGCACCTGTTATCCACTCACTCTCGAACCCCACAAACTCATCGCCGACAAACCCCTCCCCTCCAAACCCCGGCGCTCCATGCCGATGCCGGTCCGGCCCCGCCGGATGAAACCGCATCCAGACAGCCAGCTCCTCTTCGCGCAGCACATCGATCGCCAGCAGCACGCGCTTCAACTCATCGCCCAGGTACGGAGCCCAGTGCTCGCCAATAAAATCCAGCTGCGCCGTCAACGAATCCGGTGCCGCCTTCATCGGCGCAATCAGCGCGTCCAGCAGCGTCCCGATCTTCGAGTCCATCGGCGGCCGCGTCGCAAAGAACTGCGGCAGCTCTGTCGTCACGCCCTTGTACACCGTCTGCTTCTTCAGCGAGTCATCCTCAAACAGCACCTTGAACGGCGCAAACGCAGGATTGCTGTTCGCCAGCCACAGCAGCAGCATCTCTTCAAACGCAATCTCGCGGTTCGACCGCCCTTCCGTCGATCCCTGCAGCCACTTCTCCGCACTCAACTCGCCGCGATACACCGCCACCGTCGGAAACTCCTGCGTAAACCGCAGCAGCAGTTTCTCCGCCTCACCCTTCGGAGCGCTCTGTTGCAGCCACCGTAGCCCCTCCGCCATCACCGCCGGGTCACGCTCTCTCCGGTACTTCGCCACCAGCGCATGACTCAGCTCATCAATCAGCCCCATCGCGAACAGCGCCCCCGCATTCACCGTCTTCTCCGGATTCGCCTCTGCGTCCAGCATCGTATTCAGCTTCTGCGCCAGCTTGCGGCTCGCGGCCACGTTCGCAAACACCACGTTCCCCGTGAAGCTGAAGAGAAGGTCATCCAGATCCAGCCGTTCGCGGATCGATTGGGAGATGTGAAATTCCATGCCACTCATGCTTTCCGGCAACATCGTGCCCGCTACATACCAAAATCATCCCGCCAGTTCCAGCGGTGTCTAAAGATCAACACATTCATAGATGCAGCCCCGTGCCGAAGCGTCCCCCCACACCGGGTTCAAGTAAACATCTTCGGTCTTCGCCCATGCACCATCGGACCGCCTTCGTATTGAGAAATCAACACTCAAGCAATATAGTCCAACCACGCCTCCGCAGATTCTCCAGACACACGACCGACAACGCAGCGAAGAAACCCACCAGAGAAAAGCGCATAAGGTTGTTAGCTGTATACCAGACTTCGAAACCCTTCGTCGTCACCCAACCCGTAACCCGCGTCACCGCCCCGACATCCAACAATGGTCTAATACTCATGGCGGGTTGAGCCACGACCACTCCGGTCCCTCACCCCAAGGAGATCCTCATGCCCGATCAAGTCGCTCCCCTCTCCCAGCGCCCTGCCTGGAAAGCCCTCACCGCGCACGCCGCAACCCTCAAGCCCCAGCACCTCCGCGACCTCTTCAAGTCCGACCCTGCCCGCGGCACACGCCTCACCGCCGAGGCCGAAGGCATCTTCCTCGACTACTCCAAGAACCGCGTTACCGACGACACCCTCAAGCTCCTCATCGAGCTAGCCGAGCAATCCGGCCTCAAGCCCCACATCGAGGCCATGTTCACCGGCCAGAAGATCAACATCACCGAGAACCGCGCCGTCCTCCACGTCGCCCTCCGTGCCCCCGCATCTGAATCCATCAAGGTCGACGGTGAAGACGTCGTCCCCGAAGTCCACAAGGTCCTCAACAAGATGGCCGCCTTCGCCGACCAGGTCCGCTCCGGCAAGTGGCTCGGCTACACCGACAAACCCATCAAAAACATCGTCAACATCGGCATCGGCGGCTCCGACCTCGGCCCTGTCATGGCCTACGAAGCGCTCAAGCACTACTCGCAGCGCGATCTCACCTTCCGCTTCGTCTCCAACGTGGACGGCACCGACTTCGTCGAAGCCGTCCACGACCTCGACCCCGAGGAAACGCTCTTCCTCGTAGCCTCCAAGACCTTCACCACCCTCGAGACCATGACCAACGCGCACTCCGCGCGTTCCTGGACGCTCGCCAAGCTCAAGCAGACCGAGGCCATCGCCCGCCACTTCGTTGCCATCTCCACCAACGACAAGGAAGTCGCCAAGTTCGGCATCGACACCGCCAACATGTTCGGCTTCTGGGACTGGGTCGGCGGCCGTTACTCCATGGACTCCGCCATCGGCCTCTCCACCATGATCGCCATCGGCCCGGACAACTTCCGCAAGCTCCTCGCCGGCTTCCACGCCATGGACGTCCACTTCCGCACCACGCCCTTCGAGAAGAACCTGCCCGTCCTCATGGGTCTGCTCACCGTCTGGTACACCGACTTCTTCGACGCCCAGACCGTCGCCATCCTTCCCTACGAGCAGTACCTCAAGCGCTTCCCCGCCTACCTCCAGCAGCTCACCATGGAGTCCAACGGCAAGCACGTCACCCTCGACGGCACCCACGTCGACGCCGACACCGGCCCCATCTACTGGGGCGAGCCCGGCACCAACGGCCAGCACAGCTTCTACCAGCTCATCCACCAGGGCACCCGCCTCATCCCCTGCGACTTCATCGGCTTCAGCAAGGCCGTCAACCCGCTCGGACGCCACCACGACATGCTGATGGCCAACGTCTTCGCCCAGGCCGAAGCCCTCGCCTTCGGCAAGACCGCCGAAGAAGTAAAGGCCGAAGGCGTCCCCGACGCCCTCGTCCCGCACAAGGTCTTCGAAGGCAACCGCCCCTCGAACGTCCTACTCGCCAACGAGCTCACCCCCGAGATGCTCGGCAAACTCGTAGCCCTCTACGAGCACAACGTCTTCACCCAGGGCGTCATCTGGTCCATCGACTCCTTCGACCAGTGGGGCGTCGAGCTAGGCAAGGTCCTCGCTACCAAAATCCTCGGCGAAATCGAATCCCCAACCGCCCCCGCACCCACCGCCCACGACACCTCCACCACCAACCTCATCAACCGCTACCGCGCCACCAAATAGATAGCTACCGCAAATGCCGGAGGCCCCATTCATGACAGCACTTGGTCATGAGTGGGCCGCCACAAATCTATCTCCAACCACCATCGCCGGGAGCCACTCGCTCTCGGCGTTTTCTTGCATAAAACTCGTTCGTGCGTTTATCGTGAATACAGGGCGGCAATCGAACCTTATTCCAAGGCTCCCTCTGCGGCCCAGGAGATCCCGAGCCATGCCGCCGTCCTCTGTCCTCCAGTCGCCCGCCGCCACTCCCGCAGCCCCAGCCCGCCCCGTCAAGGTCCTTCCCGGTACCGCACTCAACCAGTACTCCGGCGACCCCAACTTCATGGCCTCGCTCGCCCGCGGCCTCGTCGTCATCGAAGCCTTCACGCCGCAGACGCCGCAGATGACCATCTCGCAGCTCAGCCTGCGTACCGGCCTCTCCCGCGCCGCCGTCCGCCGCTGCCTCTACACCCTCGTCAAGCTCGGCTTCGCCGGCGCCGACGAGAACCAGCGCTACTCCCTGCGTCCCAAGATGCTCACGCTGGCCAACACCTACACCGCCTCCAGCACTCTCGCCAACGCCGCCCAGCCCATCCTCGAGCGCATGTCCGCCACCTACGGCGAAAGTTTCTCCGTCGCCACGCTCGACGGCGAGCAGATCGTCTACATCGCCCGCACAACGGTTTCGCGCGTCATGTCCGTCGATCTCCACATCGGCTCGCGCCTGCCCGCCTTCTGCACCAGCATGGGCCGCATCCTGCTCGCCTGGCTCCCGCAGGACCAGCTTGAGGCCTACCTCGCCCGCGTCGTCCTCACCCAGTTCACTCCCCGCACCATCAACTCCATCGAGAAGCTCCGCCTCGCTCTCCGCAACGTCCGCCGCAACGGCTACGCCCTCTGCGACCAGGAGTACGAGGTCGGCCTCCGCTCCATCGCCGTCCCGGTCCACGCCGGCAACGGCCGCGTCGTCGCCACGGTCAACCTCTCCGGCCACGCCCCCCGCATGCCTATGCTGGAGATGCAGACCCGCTTTCTCCCCCCACTCCGCGCCGCAGCCCAGGAGCTCAGCGTCTTCCTCCGCTAAACCAGCCTCTGTTCTCTTACAAACCTGTCATCTCGGCCAAGGCAGGATGGCTGTATGTTCTGCAAAGCGAAGACATCCGCAGTTCGAACTACAGCAACTCTCTGCCTCGGGAGCACCAAAGGCGCACCCAGGCAGCTCCTCCATCTGCCGGCACGCAATATCCAGCGCAGGAAATTATCCACAGGGCTACAACCGTCTATATAGCTGATTGCCACCTACCGCTCATTGACGTCGGTGGCGTATGCTTGCGGGACATCACCCCTTGGATATTGCAGAAGATTCCCTTTGGATGCACCCTTCCCAAGTCGCACCGCTTGGAGCACTCTGTTTGAACCACCATGCTGCCTCACTCCCGGCTCCTGAAGGTCACGCGGCCCGTCGACTCGACCTCGCCGTCGTCATCCCGACCTTCAACGAGCGCGGCAACATAGCCGAGCTCATCCGTCGGCTCGATCTCGCCCTCCAGGGCCTTTATTGGGAGGCCATCTTCGTCGACGACGACTCCCCCGACGGCACCGCCGACCTCGTCCGCTCCTTCGCCCGCCGCGACACTCGCATCCGCATCCTCCAGCGCATCCACCGCCGCGGCCTCGCATCCGCCTGCATCGAAGGCATCATGAGCTCCTCAGCCGAGGTCGTCGCCGTCATGGACGCCGACCTCCAACACGACGAGTCCATCCTCCCTCAGATGCTCCAGCGCCTCCGCTCCGAGTGCCTCGATGTCGTCATCGGCACCCGCAACGCCGTCGGCGGCAGCATGGGCGACTTCGCCAGCCACCGCATCCTGCTCTCTCGTCTCGGCGACAAGCTCAGCCGTGCCGTCTGCGCCTGCAATCTCTCCGACCCCATGAGCGGCTACTTCCTCGTCACCCGCAGCTTCTTCATGGAGGTCGCTCACCACCTCCAGAGCACCGGCTTCAAGATTCTTGTCGACATCTTCGCCTCCAGCGTCCGCCCTGTCCGCTTCGACGAGGTCGGCTACTGCTTCCGCTGTCGTCAGCACGGCGCCAGCAAGCTAGACATCAACACCGGCGTCGAGTACCTCTTCCTCATCCTCAACAAGTTCCTCGGCGCAGCCATCCCGCCCCGCTTCGTCATGTTCTCGCTGGTCGGCGCAGTCGGCATCGCCACGCATCTGCTCGCGCTCGGCACGCTACTGTACGCCTTTCACGCCCGCTTCTTTCTCGCCCAGGCCATCGCCACCTACATCGCGATGACCGGCAACTTCTTCATCAACAACGCCGTCACCTACCGCGACCGCAGCCTGCGCGGCGCACGTCTCGTCACGGGCCTGGCCTCATTCTGGATCGCCTGCTCCTTCGGTGCCTGGGCCAACGTCATCTTCGCCCGTGTCCTGCTCGCAGAAGGCCACCCCTGGTACCTCGCTGGCCTCGCCGGCATCATACTTAGCTCGGTCTGGAACTACACCATCAGCAACCTCGCCACCTGGCAGAAGAAGCGCGACGACTCCTATTACACCTACACCCCCGAACTCATCGAAGCCGACCTCCTCCAGACCGACACCCCCGACTAGAACTCCGCTGGGTCTTACATTCCGAAATATTGCGCTTCTCTCTGCGTACTCTGCGTGAGGCTTTTCTCCATCCAGCCATGGGTTCGCCCTAAATCGCCACCTCGATGACATCCTCAAGGTGCGTTTTCACCTCGGCATCCACCGCCTTCGACTGCTGAAACAGCTCCCAGCACCCGGCCACGAACACCAGCGACAGGAAGCACCCAGCGGTCAGCTTCCACGGCGGGTTTGTCAGCCCGGCATGGTCTCGCACTGCGAGATAGTTGATCGCTGCAAAGATGGCCGTCATCCATATCGTCGCCTGCAGCGTGCTCCGGCTCCGCTTCGCCAGCCGCCACACGATCAGCGCCACCGGAATCGTGATCGGCGCGATATCGTACTCCATGATCCGCGGGTTCAGCAGAATCGTTCCCAGCAGCAGCACCGGCCCAAACTGCTCCAGCGTCAGGCGCCCTGCAAGATACCGTCGCGATAGCGCAAACAGCACCGCCACAATCACCACCGCATAGGCCAGGTAGGACACCGCACTGGTAATCCTGTACGGCACGTGGAAGAACAACGCATTCGTGATCAGCCCCGCAGGGCTGCTGCTGAAGTCCCGGTTAAACCGGAACTGCAGCTCCACAGCCTCCAGGTAGTGATGAAACAGCTGCGGCCACACCACCGGCTGCAACAGGAACGACGCCATACCGGCAGCTCCTGTCGCAATCGCCGCCAGCCACTGCCGCCGCGCCGAAAAGACCGGGATCGCCAGCAGCGTCAGCATCGGCGTCTTGCAGCAGCCCGCCAGCAGTACCGCGACGTAGAACAGTGTCCAGCGGCCCCGCCGCCAGCCACGCACCGCCGCGGCAAACACCAGACCATACAGCAGATACGCCACATTCCCGCTGAAAAAGATGTCATTGGCCAACATGCCAGGGAAAAAGATAGCGAACGGCGCAAGCATCCCAAACACGCCACGCTCACTCGGCTGCACCAGCTGCATCGTAGCCCACAGTCCAAGCAGGATGAGCGCAAAGAACACAGCCCAATAGATCGCGCCCGTCACCGCAAACGGCAACGCTCCCACAGCGCGCAGCACGGGCAGGGTGATCGGCGAATACACATAGCTGAACGGAATGGGTACACCCGGCTGATACGCCCGTGGATTCAGCTGGTACGCCTCTTGTACTGCGATCGCATCCGCATATGGATCGTGACCGGCGCGTAGCGACAACACCGCATTCTTGTACACAGCAATGTCCCATCCCTTCGAGTACGAAGGGATCAGGCTCCAGATCACGATGGACAGGATCGAAAGGCACCAGAAAAAACGCGCGAGCTTGGCTGTATCGGCGTAGCGAAGGCGGCTCAGCAAACCGCTGGAGGCGTCTCGGACGGAGAGCGTAGATGGAGAGACGGCCGTCGGCTCAAGAATCTCGCTGACAGCTCTATCGGTTTTATACACAACCATGATTTTACCGTGTTCGCGCCTTCATTTTAGCGCGCTCCCCGCCACCAGGCCGCCTTCTCAGGACGTAATATTGTCGTCGTTGCATCGTTACGGCCACTAGGCCTTTCGCTGAAACATCCATCGACACCCCGGAGCGGAACCCTGGAAGATCGCAACAGTTCCCTGCTCCCTATTAATCGTCGTCATCATCCTTCTTCTTCGCATGCTTCACCAGCAGCATCTGCGGCACGGGCTGGTTCCCCATCGCATCCCGCCACAGGATGACGTTCAGCTTGTCCGAGTCCGCCCTGTCCGGATGCGTGAAGTCCATCTTCATCGACTCCGCCGCCCCCGGCGCGTTCTTCTTGTTCGCCGTGTAGATCAGCCCATTGTCGCGGTTCGAGGTGTCCACATCGTACGCAGGCTGATCGCCAGGCCCTGAAAACAGCGTGCCGATCAGCGACGCCAGCGCATCATTATTGTTCATCGGCGGCACGCCTTCCAGCGCCTCCATCGTCCGCAGCACGCTCACCGTCGAGTAGAACCGGCTGTCCACATACGCCGCCTGCCCGGCCTTCGGATGCGGCGCATACTTGCTCACCACAATCGCCAGCGACCGGTGCGCGTCCACATGGTCCGCACCGTTCTGCGCATCGTCCTCCAGGATGAAGAACGCTGTGTCGTCCCAATACGCCGAGTGCGAAACCGCATCCACCATCCGCCCCAGCGCCAAGTCGTTGTCCGCCACCAGCGACTTCGGCGTCGGCCCTCCCGGAGTCGTCCCCGCCGTATGGTCATTGCCCAGCCGCATCTCTACAAAGTTCGGCATCTCGTCATGCCCCGCTGCGAGCTCCGTCTTCCACTTCGCAAAGTGCCGCAGAAACACATCCGCGCGGATCTGGTCCGGCACTCGCAGGTTGAAGTCTGGCGCTTCGACAGCGAAGTGCCCCACCAGCTCCGGCTTCGTCGGTATGTTCTGCGCCAGCCGAGGAATCGCCCACGGCCACAGGTTCTTGCCGCCGCCCCACATCTCCGGCAGCGGATCGCCCGGCTTGATCGAATCCGTCGCACAAGGCCGCTCGCCACCGGACATCGCACCCGCCCGCGGATCGGCCGTCACATGCCCCTGCCTCTCGCCGCAAAACACCGATGAGATGTACTCGCCAAAGTTGTACGTCGTCCGTCCATGCGAAGCCATATCACCCCAGATGTACCCGCTCTTCGGCTCCTCCACATCGGGAATATGCTGCAGCAACGGATACCCATCCGCGACCATGCCCTCATAGTCATACGTTCTCTGCCGTCCGCGATAGTTCTGCTGCCACGTCCGCTCCAGGTAGTCCGTACCAATCGCGGCATTCGACCACACATGCCCATCGCCGGACACCTCGGCCGAGTCATAAAAGTTGTCCAACACCCCAAACTGCAGCACCAGCTTATGAGCATTCGGCGTCACCGCCTCGCCATACATCGCCAGCGACGGATCACCATTCGCCACCGGCTTCCCATCCTTCTCCAGGTCACCCAGGATCTGGTCATACGTCCGATTCTCGCGAATGATGTAGATCACATGCTTGATCCTGCTCTTCCCCCCCTCGAACGGAAGAGTCTCTGCCGCAGCCTTCATCCGGTTCGACTCCATCACCACCTCAGTCGAAGCCTTCAGATCGTTCTCCATCGCGCGCTCATCCAGCGACGCCAGCGACCCATACAGCAGCGTCGGAGCATACGTCCCCGGGCTGTCCTTATGCCTCGTCCCCGGAGCATCCGTCGGCAACGGCCGCTGCGGAAAATTGTTCGGCCCCGTCCCTTTGCCCTTGTCCGTCGCCACATACAACTTGCCACCGCTGGCAGCCAGTGAGATCGGCATCAGCTCCGTCGGCACAAAGCCGATCGGCTCCACCATGCCCTTTGCCTTCTCCATGCTCCGCAGCTTGTGTGGGTCAAGCACTGCCACCGCATCGGACCCCATGTTCGCCACATAGAGACGCGTCCCGTCCGCATTCATCGCCAACGCATTCGGCTCAGCCCCAAAGTAGCTCTGCCCCGGCAGCCGAGTATCGAAGTACCCACGCACCTCCAGCTCCGGCGCACTGCGTCTCCCAATCGACACCGCCGCAACAGCATCACGGTTTGCCAGCGCCACATACAACACACCCTCACGCTCATCCAGCAGCATCGCGCAGGGGTGCGTCCCCGGAGCAATCGCAGACTTCGGCTTCAGCAGCGCCACCCGCCGCGCCACAGCACCCGTCTCCAGGTTCAGCTCCACCACCTCGCTCGCGTTCCACAACGACACGAACGCCCGCTTCCCGTCCTTCGTCGCCGCCACCCCAACAGGGTAAGTCGACGGCACCGCATCATCCGCCGAAAGATCGAACGTCTTCTCAATCGCGCCCGTCGTCGCATCCATCAGCACCGCAGCATCGGCGAGGTTCTCACTCACCAGCAGCTTCTCGTGCTCACCCCCTACAACCACAATCCCCGCCGGATACGGAATCCCCAGCTTTCCGCCATCCTCTTTCCGATAGTCGGTGTGGCGCCCCCCGGCCAGCTTCACCAGTGGCAGCTTCAGAAACCCCTGCGGCGTCAGCTCGCCATCATGAAATCCGTACACCACAACCCCGTTGCCCGTCTTCCCCTTGCTGCCCCCCTCAGGATCGGTCGTCGAAGCCATGCTGGCATAAACCTTCGTTCCATCCGCACTAAAGGCCAGCCCAGAAAAGAACGTCTGCGGCGCGCGCTCACCCACCCGCGCATCCGGAAAATCCTTCACCGCTCCCGTCGCCGTATTCAACACCGCCAACGACTGCGCATAGTTCGACTCCCACGTGCCATACCCCGCATTCAGCGCAACCACCCAGCGTCCATCCGGCGACACAGCCAGCGACAGCGGCAGGCTGTTCAACCGCTGTGGATCTCCCGGAGCGGGCGCAAAGAGCTGTTTGCTCGTCGGCAGATCGATCACCTGCCCGGCCCTCGTCGCATGATCCTGCTGCCCCATCGCGTACTGCGAAAACCCCAGTAAATGCGCTGCAATCAGCAACGTGCTGCAAACCCCGCTCTTCAACAACATGGCTCCCCCGGTTCGTGTCATCATATGGCTCCCCGTCATTACAAAACTCTTACACACGCCTACCCACCTTCCGAGATATCGTTGCGATAGATGCTACACAAGGAAGCTGACACAACGATGAATCCTACGCTCCCCCAAATCGAAGACCAGATTGAAAACCTCACCTCCATCCCCTCCGACCCCCTTCTCAAAGTCAAGCTGACCACTGAGAAGATCAAGCAGGATCTCCGCATGGGCCGCGAGCACCAGCAGGGCCGCATCAACTGGATCACCACCATCGCGATGGGGCTCTTTCACGTCGGTGCCATCGCCGCGCTCTTCTTCTTTAGCTGGAAGAACCTGGCCATGTTCGTGGTCATGTACTTCTTCGCCATCAACGTCGGCATCGGCATGTGCTACCACCGCCTGCTCACTCACCGCGGCTACCGCGTCCCGCGCTGGCTGGAGTACTTCCTCACCATGTGCGGCTGCCTCGCTCTCGAAGGCGGGCCCATCTTCTGGGTGGCCACCCACCGCGTACATCACCAGAACTCCGACCACGAAGGCGACCCCCACACTCCACATGACGGAACCTGGTGGGCCCACGCCGGCTGGATTCTCTCCGGCCGCGCTCTGCACTCTGAGACCGCGCTCCTCGGCCGCTACGCTCCAGACCTCACCCGCGACCGCATGCACGTATGGCTCTCCAAGTTCCACTACATGCCTATCGTGCTCACCGGCCTCATGCAGGTCGCTCTCGGCGCAGCCCTCGCTCCCACGGGTCACCGCATCGTCGGTGCCCTCGGCATGGTCCTCTGGGGAACCTTCCTCCGCGTCACCATCGGCCTCCACGCCACCTGGCTCGTGAACTCCGCGACACACCTCTGGGGCTCCCGCCGCTTTGAGACCAAGGACGACTCCCGCAACTCCTGGTGGGTCGCTCTCCTCACCGGCGGCGAAGGCTGGCACAACAACCACCACGCCCACCCGGTCAGCGCCCGCCACGGCCTCGCCTGGTACGAGTTCGACATCAACTAC
This sequence comes from Granulicella sp. 5B5, assembly GCF_014083945.1. GTDB lineage: Bacteria > Acidobacteriota > Terriglobia > Terriglobales > Acidobacteriaceae > Granulicella. The sequence goes on from NZ_CP046444.1 coordinate 629,087, forward strand.
TACGGCATCTGGCTCATGGAAAAGTTCGGCCTCGCCAAAAAAGTCCAGATCGCCAAGTTCGACCCCACCAACCCCAAGCCCGCCGGCGCCTACATGGACTAACTCTCCACCCAAGTCCCATCCAGAAGGCGCAGAGCCACAAGCTCTGCGTCTTCTTCCTTTTGACGACAGCTCAAACTACTGCAGGTGTTCAGTTCGCCGAAACATGACGTTGAGGAGATCACTATTCATTGGTCAACAGAAGCGCATTTGCAAGGACTGATCTCTCCTGCTTCAAGAGAACCTCTTCCAATCTCGCCCCTGCACCCAAAGTACGGAGGATGTTTGCGGCAACGATGAGAGGTGGAGGATCGGCCTCTTGATCCTTCTCCTTTCATCGTTGCCGTGAATATCCTCCGTGCAACAGACAAACTACACATCCCGTAAACGTCAATTCCACAAGCGCGTTTTACAGGACTAATGTCCCTTCCTCTCTCTGGAAAGCCAAGAGTACCAGCATTTTCGGCAATGCAATGGGGTTTTGGTATCCTTTTGGACGCAACACACGCATCTGGGAAGGTCTACAACGCGAGTGAAGTTTCTCCGTATACCGCAGTTCGGCATCGGCTTGCGAACCGAATCGGAATCACGATTGTCCTTCGGCGCCGCCGACCTTGCGGTGGGTCTCGGCACCCTTGCGTTGCTGTATGTGGCGGCGCGGGTGGGAGCTGAGTCGCTGGTTAAGTTCAGGCCACCGGATGTAATTCCAACGATCAGTTTGGACCCACGCAACTTACCAAACTACGCGGCTCGTTCCACGTTGCGTATGTTCCTTGCACTGGGACTTTCCACCCTCTTCACCTTTGTGTACGGCTACGCCGCTGCACGCAGCCGACGAGCAGAGAGGGTCCTCGTCCCCCTGCTGGATATCCTTCAGTCTGTTCCGGTCCTCGGATTCCTCTCCATTACCGTGACGCTGTTTATCGCGCTGTTCAGGGGCAGCCTGCTGGGGCTGGAGGCCGCGTCCATCTTTGCGATCTTCACCGGACAGGCGTGGAACATGACCTTTTCGTTCTACCAGTCGCTACGGACGGTGCCTGCCGAATTGAACGAGATGGCGACCTTGTATGGCCTGTCCAGATGGGAGCGGTTTACCCGGCTCGAATTGCCTTCTTCCGTGATCGGCCTGGTCTGGAACGGGATGATGAGCTTCGGCGGCGGATGGTTCTTTCTCGCTGCCAGCGAATCGATCAGTGTGTTAAACCGGCAGTACACGCTGCCGGGTCTGGGATCTTATGTGGCTTCTGCGATTGCGGCTCGTGACCTGCATGCGATTGGCTGGGCGATTGTAACGATGGTGATCCTGGTCCTGCTGATCGACCAGTTTTTCTGGAAGCCGCTGGTGACGATTGCTGACCGCTACAAACTGGAGCTGAGTGCCGGCGAGGAGCGACGATTCTGGGTCGTGGACCTTTGGCGCGCCGCATCGCTTCCAGCTCTGTTTGAAAAGATCCTGGGGCCTTCCATATCCTCGGTGGACCGGCTACTTTCCCGCCTCACGAAGGTGGAGCCTCAGGCGGAACGAAAGAGCACATCGAAGACTTCGGACAGTGTCTTTAACACTGTGGTTGCGGTCATTGCGGCCGGGCTGTTCGTTGCGGCCGTCCGCTTTGTGCTGTCGAGTGTCGGCGTGGCGGAGGTCGGTCACGCGGCGTTGCTTGGACTGGCAACGGCAGCCAGAGTGGTGGCGTTGCTCGTCTTCAGCACGATTGTATGGACTCCTATCGGCGTTGCCATCGGCTTCAATCCCAAGCTCGCGCGGCTGACCCAGCCGCTGGTACAAATCTGCGCTTCCTTTCCGGCAAACTTCCTGTTTCCGTTTGCAACACTGGCCTTTCTCCGCTTTGGAATTCACCTGAACTGGGGAAGCATGTTGTTGATGGCCCTTGGAGCGCAGTGGTACCTGCTCTTCAACGTGATCGGCGGAGCACAGGCTGTGCCCAATGATCTTCGCGAGATGGCGACCAGTATCGGTCTGCGTGGCTTCCGTAAATGGAGGTTTCTCATCGGACCGGGGATCTTCGGCTCTTGGGTTACAGGTGCCATTACAGCTTCCGGCGGAGCGTGGAACGCAAGTATCGTGGCGGAGGTGGTGTCCTGGGGAAACACAACCCTGAAGGCCGCGGGCCTGGGGGCCTATATCGCGGATGCCACCTCGACCGGCGACTGGCCGCGCATCGTACTCGGCGTCGGACTGATGAGCCTCTTCGTCGTGACCTTGAACCATATTGTGTGGAAACCCCTCTATCGCCTGGCACAGGCGCGGTTTCAACTGAGTTGATCGGAGAGCAAGCATGTCAGAAATTGCAAGAGCAGCAAACCTATTGACCGCTGAACAGGTGTCAAAGACGTTTCCTCTCTCCGCTGGTGGAGACCAGACTGTTCTTGAGACGGTCTCGCTTACCATTGCTTCTGGCGAAGTCGTAGCTCTTCTGGGTCGTAGTGGCTCCGGCAAGAGCACCCTGCTGCGCATCCTGGCGGGCTTGATTGAGCCGAGCACAGGCACCGTGACGCGGCATGATCTGCCCTTGCGTGGCGCCAACCCCGATGTTGCGATGGTGTTCCAGAGCTTCGCTCTACTGCCGTGGCTTACGGTTCAGGAGAATGCGGAGCTTGGACTGACCGCACGAGGAATTCCGAAAGAGACGGCCGAGAAGGAAGCTGCACATGCGCTACAGATGGTTGGGCTGGAGGGATTTGAAGGGGCATACCCCAAGGAGCTTTCCGGAGGCATGCGTCAGCGGGTGGGGTTCGCGCGGGCGTTTGTGATGAAGCCAGATGTGTTGATGATGGATGAACCTTTCAGCGCGCTCGATGTGCTCACGGCCGAGAATCTTCGCGGCGAAATCAGCGACTTGTGGGAGAAGGGGTCGTTCCCTTCCAAGAGCATCCTGCTGGTGACACACAATATTGAGGAGGCCATTCTTCTCGCCGATCGCATCGTCATCCTGGGCACGAACCCGGGGCGCATTCGAGGAGAGGTTCGCGTCGATATCGCGCGGCCGAGAGACAAGAACGGACCGCGCTTTCGTGCTTTGACGGACCATGTCTATACGGTCATGACAAACCCTGAAGCCGTAGTAGAAGAAACTCCCGCTGCGACCGCCAAGCCGACGAAGAGATTTCCGATGCTGCCCCACGCACGTTCAGGGGGCATCAGCGGTTTACTGGAGATCATTCATGATCGCGGTGGACGAGAGGATTTGCCGCAGCTCGCAAATAGTCTTCGATTGGAGATCGACGACTTGTTGCCGGCCATCGACGCATCGGCCTTACTCGGATTTGCTAACGTAGCGGAAGGCGACGTCATCATCACGGACATTGGGAACGAGTTCGCAACAGCGGGCGTTCACCGCAGTCACGAGATCTTCAAGGAGCAGCTTCTCAGCCGGATACCTCTTACCGCAACGGTCGTAAAGGTGCTGGAGGGTAAGCGCGATGGCCGCATCGGGAAGGAATTCCTTTTGGACATTCTGGACGAACACTTTTCGGATGAGGAAGCAGAGAAGCAGTTCCAAACCCTGATCGACTGGGGCCGCTATGCCCATCTCTTTGAATACGATTCAGATGAAGAGCGCTTATATCTCGCGGAGCCGGAAGAGGATGCCGCTCAGCTGGATCTGTAATGAGAAATCGGCTCCTCGACCGCAGTCGTTCTAGAAGGACACCAAATCGCCAATGCGCTCACCGACACCGATTAGTACTGATATGTCGGCTTCTCGGAAGCGATCCCCGATCCACCGGCAAACGTGGTTTTCGGCAACGTCGGTTCCGTGAACCTCTAGCGAAGCACCACCGAATTGCCACCGCCGGGCTTGACAAAGCCTATACAATAGAAGTGTCGCAACAACCCCGCCCAGGCGGGGTTTCGTCGTCTCACAGCTCTTTCTCAACTCGCCTTAAGCCTCCCGCATCCGCACCCCTCAAAGTAACCAACAAAAGGGTTACGAGCCTAACCCCAATCGGCTCCGGATCTTACCCCCAAAACCGGGGGAGGGTCCCCCGCCCGCTATACTCCTAGCAACGATGAATCTCACTCGCCGCCGCGGAGCCAAGGCACTCTTCATCACCCTGGGTGTGTTCCTCACCGCGCTCGCCGTCACGCTCAACATCACCTGGATTCACAACAACGGCCGCCGCCTCGCCCTCGACCTCGTCGGCGCCCTGCTCTTCGCCATCCTCATCGCCGGCGTCGTCCTCAACACCGTCTTTCTCGTCCGCGAGATCCGCCGCAACGAGCGTCAGGACTCGTTCCTGAACGCTGTCACCCACGAGCTCAAGACACCCATCGCCAGCATCCGCCTCTACCTCGACACCCTCTCCCGCCGCTCCGTCGACGACGCCCAGCGCCAGCGCTTCTACGAAATCATGCGCGACGACACCGACCGTCTTCTCGGAACCGTAGAAACCGTCCTCAAAGCCGGCGAGCTCGGCCACCGCCAGCGCGCCGGCCTCCGCACTCGTGTCGAGCTTCACCCGCTCGTTGCAGACTGCATCGCCACCGTGCTCAACCGCCACCACCTCCCGGCAGAGTCCATCCAGTTGGAACCAGTGCCCGGCGCCGTCCGCCTCTACGTCATCGGCAACGCGGACGACCTGCGCACCGCCGTCCTTAACCTCCTCGACAACGCCGTCAAGTACTCACCCAACGGCGTCCACATCCAGTGCCGCGTCGGCATCGAGCGCTACACCTGGGTCGTCCTCACCATCACCGACTCCGGCCTGGGCCTTGCCTCCAGCGACCTCAAACGCATCTTCAAACGCTTCTACCGTGCCTCATCCAACGACCGCGTCAAGATCAAGGGAACAGGCCTGGGTCTCTTCCTCGTCAACACCATCGCCCGCCAGCACGGCGGCAGCGTCCGCGCCATCAGTGAGGGCGTAGGCCAGGGCACAACCATGGTCCTCCGCCTCCCTCTCTCAATCGTCAACGACCCAACATCGACGGAGGCCGCTTGAGCACCCAACCCTTGATCGCCGTCGTCGAAGACGAGGAGCATCTGGCCCAGGGCCTGCTCTTCAACCTGCAGGCCGAGGGCTATCGCACGCACCACGAATCCGACGGTGACGCCGCCCTGGCCTGGCTCCTCGATGCCACAGTCTCAGCCGAGCCGCCAACAGCAATCTTGCTTGACGTCATGCTGCCCGGCCGCGACGGCTTCTCCATCGTCCGGGCACTCCGCGACTCAGGCTGCTACACACCGGTCCTTCTTCTCACCGCACGCGGGCGCACCGAAGACATCGTCGAAGGCTTCGCCGCCGGCGCCGATGACTACCTACCCAAACCGTTTGACCTCAACGTGCTCTTCGCCCGCATCACAGGGCTCCTGCGGCGCATGCACTGGCACTCAGCCACGCCACCCTCACTCACAAAGGCCCCGGAACTACCCGAAACCCTCATCCTCAACGGCCGCACCATCAACTTCGACACACTGGAAATCGCCGCACCAGACAAAACCATCCATCTCACGTTGATGGAAGCCGACTTGCTGCGCTATCTCCTCGATCACCCTGAACGCATCATTCCCCGTAAAGAGCTGCTTGAAAACGTCTGGCAAGTGAAAGAAGATACAGACACACGCGCCATCGACAACTTCATCGTTCGCCTCCGCCGCTACCTGGAGACGGACCCAGTGCACCCCGAACACCTCATCACCGTGCGCGGCGTCGGCTACCGGTTTCATCCTGAGGTGTAATCGCACTGCGGTTACAGCGTCTTAATGTCATGAAGGCCGGTTGAAGTCCAGATCGCTTCGCCCGCCTCCTTATGTCACCGAGAGGCATCTAATTTCTATGACAACTCTTTCGCTACGCATCGAAAACATGCACTGTGGCTCATGCGTGCGCCACGTACTCAGCGCATTGAACGCCCTTCCCAACACCCATGCTGAAGAGGTCCAAATCGGCTCTGCACGCGTTGTTACGGACACAACACCCGGCACCATCGAGCACGCTCTCGCAACAGCGGGCTACCCCGCGGTCGTCGAATCGCAGGTGCAATGACATCGATATCCGCAGAAAACGAAGCACAGACGAGCACCGAAGATCGTTCGCTTCAGATCGCTGGCATGAGTTGTGCCGCCTGTCAGGTCCATGTGCAGAGTGCCCTCGCCGCAGTCCCGGGCGTCACCTCCGCGAATGTCAACCTGATGACACACCGGGCGCAGATCTCGACATCCGTTCCAGTCTCCACGGAGTCCCTCATCAGCGCGGTCCGTAACGCCGGTTACGACGCATCGGTTCCATCGACAGAGAGCAGCACCAGCAATCACAAGTCTCCCGCACCGGATGAAGACACCGACAGCGTCGGCCTGCGGGCACTAGCTGCACTCATCGCGGGCTGCGCCGCCATGTTGCTCTCGATGCCTCTGATGATGGCAACCCGAACAGACGATCCGCTGCTCGCGCTATCTGCACGGCTGCTCGCACCTTTCATGCCGGGATGGCTCATGACGCTGCCACTTCAGCCACTTCGTTGGCTGCTCTGCGCGCTTGCAGCAGGCACAATGGTCTTTGCCGCACCCAGCATCTATCTCGCAGCATGGCGCGCTGCCAGGCACCGCACCACCAACATGAACACCCTCGTGGCGCTCGGAACACTGATCGCGTTCCTGGCATCATTTGCTACAACTGTGGCTCCAAACACACTGCACAAGCACGGGTTCGCTGCCGACGTATACTTCGAGGCCGTCATCCTCATTCTCGGCTTCCTGCTCGCCGGACGCTGGCTTGAGGCAAGGGCGCGCTCAAGCGCAACAGCCGCTCTGCGAGGGTTCGCTCAACTCGAAGCCCCCGACGCGCGCCTTCTCGATCTTCCACCGGGCTCTTCTCTCAACGCCTACGCCTCTGCGCGAGAAACCCGGCTTCCACTCCAGGCCATCGCCGCCGGCGACATCCTGCGCATACTGCCCGGAGACCGCGTCCCCCTCGACGGCATCATTCTGCAGGGTCGCAGCTCGATCGACGAGTCGATGTTGACCGGAGAACCGCTCCCAGTCACTCGCGCGATTTCCGACCGCGTGTACGGTGGCACCGTCAACATCGATGGCGTTTTGATTGTCCGTGCCACTGCCGTCGGAGAATCCTCCACTCTGGCGCAGATGCAACGTCTTCTCGATCAGGCACAGTCCGGCCGCGCTCCCATGCAGAGGATCGCAGATCGAGTGAGCGCTACCTTCGTACCTTCAGTGCTCGCGTTCTCAGCTGCCACATTCATCGTATGGATCGTTGCCGGCAACATCACTCATCAGCAGAACATCCTCGGCCACGCACTCTCGGCCGCCATCGCCAGCCTCATCATCGCCTGCCCTTGCGCAATGGGTCTTGCAGTTCCCGCAGCTGTGACAGTGTCCCTTGGCCGCGCCGCACAGTCCGGCCTGCTCATCAAAGGAGGCGAAGCGCTCGAACGGCTCGCCGATATCGACACCTTCGCCCTGGACAAGACTGGCACCATCACACTTGGCCGCCCCCAAGTTGCGGCATTTGTCCTCGCGCCGAAGGCAACACTCAGCAAGGCAACCATTCTCAGTTACGCCGCGACCCTCGAACGTCTATCCACACACCCCCTCGCAGCAGCCGTAGTTGAGTTCGCTGAAAGAGAGTCCAGCCTGGCCGCCGCACCTCTCGTCGAGCAGACGCAAGTACTCCCTGGCATCGGTATCCAGGCACAGATCGATGGCCGCTTGGTTATAGTCGGCAACGCGTCTCTACTCGATGATTCCTCAACCCCGATGGTGCCTCCAGCAACCCTCATGCAAGCCACGCCGATCTTTGTCGTCGTCGACCACATACCCCAGGCCGCCTTCTTCGCTACAGACGATCTCCGTCCAACGGCCCGCGGGGCCATCTCACAACTGCTCGCCCTCCACATCCACCCCTTACTCCTTACAGGAGACACATCAGCATCAGCCGCCCCCATTGCAGCAGCAGCCGGTATCGAGGACGTTCATGCACATCTCCTGCCGCAACAAAAGCTCGACGCGATCCGCAAGCTCAAGAGCAAGGGCCACCATGTGGCGATGGCTGGAGACGGTATCAATGATGCCGCAGCTCTGGCTCTCTGCGATGTCGGTTTCGCCATGTCCTCCGGCTCGGACCTCGCGCGCGAGGCTGGCGACGTCCTTCTTCTCAACTCCGATCTCCGTCTGCTACCTGCAGCCGTCCGGCTTTCTCGCCGAACTACCCGTATCATGCGCCAGAACCTCGGCTGGGCCCTCGTCTATAACGCCATCGGCCTGCCCATCGCTGCGGGAGTCCTCTATCCTCACTTCCACATCCTCCTTAGCCCGGCACTGGCCAGTGCTGCCATGGCCCTCAGCTCCGTCAGCGTGCTGGCCAACTCGCTCCGTCTACGCCACGTTCCATCCGCCTGATCTCCCTCGCGATACACTACTTGCACCGCATTGAGCGGACAAACCGTGCGCATCTTTACCCGCTACATCCTCCGCGAGATCACTGGCTACGCTCTTCTCGGCGGCGTGCTCTTCACCTTCATTCTTTTCATGCGCTACCTTCTGCCGCTCATGGAGCTCTTCGTGCGCGGCGTAGCGTCCCCATTCGATCTCCTGCGGCTGATCAGTTACCTCATGCCGTCCTTCCTTACGGTCACCATCCCGATGGCCGTCCTGGTCGGCATCCTTCTGGGCCTCAGCCGCCTCGCTGCGGACAGCGAAATCACTGCGATGCGAGCCTCGGGTGTCGGTATCTTCGCCTTCGTCCGCATCGTCAGCATCTTCGCCGTATTGTCCTGGATAATCGGCCTCGCCAATTCGGTTTACCTCGCGCCACGTGCTGCCAAAGCCCTCCTCGACTACGAAGCGCACGCCAAAACCTCGCAGGCCTCCGTCCAGGTACAGCCACGGGTCTTCTATGAAGACTTCAAAAACTACGTTCTCTACGCGCAGGATGTAATCCCCGGCGCCAACGGGACTGCCGTATGGAAACATGTCTTTCTCGCCGACCTCACCAAACCCGCCTCACCGCATATCATCACGGCGAACGAAGCGACCGTCCTCTCCGGCAGCACACAAACCCTGCGCATGCAATTGTCCGACGGCACCCGCCACGACATCTCGCTCTCCGATCCCGATCAGTACGACATCTCCACCTTCCTCACCACCGAGCTCCCCATCCAGACCGGCCAGCAGGAGGAGGGCTCACATCTAAGCAGGCTGGACACCCCACTCCAGGCAGTCGGCATGAAAGAGCTTTGGGGACTCATCCACACCTCGCCTCAAAAAGACCGCCGTCGCTACCTCATTGAGCTGAACCGGCGTTTCAGTTTCCCTACGGCCTGCCTCGTTCTCATGCTGGTCGGTGTGCCGCTCGGTCTTTCCTCCAAACGTGGAGGTAAAGGTTCAGGCTTTGTCGCTACGCTGGCACTTGTCTTTCTCTACTACTTCCTCTCGATCATCGGAACAGCCTTCGCCCGTAGCGACAAGGTCCCCGCATTCCTCGGTGTATGGGGAGCGAACATTATCTTTGCCATCGCAGGCCTTCTGCTCATTCAACAGATTTCCCGCGGCGGCTTTGCTGTCAACCTTATCTCCAGTGCAGGCGCAGCGATCTCCAGACTCATTCAGAAGTTCGGTCGCAAGCGGTCCTCTCCCGAACTCGGCCCCGGCTCCGGGGCCTTCATGCAGAGGCTCCGCCGTGCGCTTCGCATCCGCTTTCCTCTCATTCTCGACGAGTATGTGATGGGCAGCTTTCTGCGCAGCTTCGTCCTCGTCCTCGCCGCCATGGTGAGCATGTTCCTCATCTTCACCTTCTTTGAGCTCATCGGCGACATCATCCGCAACCGCACCCCGCTGGTCACGGTCGGCGATTACCTGCTCAACCTCATCCCCTTCATCCTCTACAACGTCACCCCCGTCTGTTCGCTCGTTGCAGTCCTTATCACCTTTGGAGGTCTCAACCGCACCAGCGAAATCACAGCGATGAAAGCCACGGGCACCAGTCTCTACCGCATCATCGCCCCGGCCCTGGTCGTCGCACTTCTTCTCTCCGCAGCGCTCTTCATCTTCGACGATTCCTATCTTCCCTCTGCCAACCGCCGCCAGGAGGCACTTCTCTCAGTCATCCGTGGCAAGCCAGCCCAGACCTTCCTCCGGCCCGACCGAAAGTGGATGTCCGGCCAGACTAACGGCACCGATGAGCCCAGCCGCATCTTTTATTACCAGTTCTTCGATCCCGACCGGAACGTCTTCGCCAACATCACTGTCTTCGAGTTTCAGCCAGGCTCCTTCAAGCCCGTCCGGCGCATCTATGCCTCCAGCGCACGCTGGGATGACTCCATTCAAAATTGGGTCTTCGAGAATGGCTGGCAACGCACCTTTGCCTCCGACTCCGTCACCAGCTATCAACCCTTCAAGATCAGCACCTTCCCCGAGATTCGCGAACAGCCCAGCTACTTCAAGAAAGAAGACCGGCAATCGCAGGAGATGTCCTACGCTGAGCTCTCCAGCTACATCAGAGACCTTCAGCAAAGTGGTTTCGATACCACACGCCTACGCGTCCAACTTGATCGCAAGCTCGCCTACCCGCTTATCACTCTGGTCATGGCCATCATCGCCATACCCTTTTCGTTGACCTCAGGTAAGCGCGGAAGCATCGCAGGAATGGGTACCGCCATCGGAGTGGCTATCGCCTACTGGGTCATCATCGGTATCTTCGAAAACCTCGGAAACGTCAATTCGTTGCCCCCCGCCCTCGCCGCCTGGTCGCCGGACCTCCTCTTCGCGATGGTCGGCAGCTATCTGCTGCTCCGTACACCCACCTGAGTGCGCCATAGCCGCACCAACAACGACTGCGGTCCTTTCGCAGAAGTCGAGCTACACTGGACTTCGACATGAAAACCAAGCTGATTGCGCTCATCCTGACGACGAGTCTCCCTCTCGTTGCTCAAACGGCCACCCACCCCACCATCCATCACACAACCGTTCACCATCCAGTCGAAGGCGGCTGCGTCAAGCTCCCGGAAATCTCCCCAAAGATCCCCGCTCTTGCGCCAGGTCTCGGCTGCGCCAAGGCTCTCTACACCCTCACGCGCACGCCGGACGTGAAGCTCGACTACGCCTCGCCGCTGCTCTCGCCTGAGACCCGCGATGCGATCGCAACTGGCCCCAGCACCTATACCTTGGCCTACATCGATACCCAGAAGGGCACTGGACCGCTCGCTGTACCCGGCGAGTACTACACCGTCCACTATACCGGCTACCTCACCAGTGGCACCAAGTTCGACTCCTCGCTCGACCGCGGTGAACCCATCAGCTTCCCCTACGGCCAGCACCGCGTCATTCAGGGCTGGGACACTGGCTTCGACGGTATGCACATCGGCGGCAAGCGTCGCCTCTTCGTCCCGTACCAGCTCGCCTACGGCGAGGCTGGCCGTCCGCCCATCATCCCCGCCAAGTCCATGCTCGTCTTCGACGTCGAGTTGATCGGCCAGAGCGCAACCCCGCCCGCACCAAAGGCTCCACCTGCCAGAACGCCTCCTCCAGCCGCAAAGCCGGAGGGTGCGGAGACTTCTCCGCACGCGGCTGCATCTTCTCCTGCCTCCACCACATCGAACACACCGAAGCAGTAATCCCAACCGGGCGGTCGCGGGAATGTCTCGCGACCACCTCCCTCAAAATACCCTATGTTCTCCCGCCTCAGCCCGCTGTTTCCCTACCTTCGCCGTTACTGGCAAAGCTTCCTGCTGGGCGGGCTTGCGCTGGTGGTTTACAACTGCGCCAAAGCAACAGTGCCTCTGCTTGTCGGCGCTGCGGTCGACGACATGCAGCATGGCCTCACCGTGATGAAGGTCGAGCATCACGCACTGCAACTGCTTGGCGTCGCTGCTATCTCCGCTGTCGCACTCTACCTCACGCGCCAGATCATCATCGGCGCCTCGCGCGAGATCGAGTTCGATCTCCGCAACGACCTCTTCTCGCACCTGGAGTCGCAGCCGCCCGAGTTCTTCCAGCGCCATCGCACCGGCGACATCATGGCACGCTCCACCAACGACCTCAACGCCGTCCGGCAGCTCCTCGGCCCTGCGATCATGTACTCGGCCAATACCCTTGTCTTCACCGCGCTGGCGCTGCCGTTCATGCTGCGCATCAGCCCACGCCTCACGCTCTTCGCGTTCCTGCCATTGCCGTTTGCGTCCGTGCTCGTACAGTACTTCGGCGCCAAGATTCATACCCGCTTCGAGCGCATCCAGGCCATGTTCTCGGACATCTCCGCACAGGCCGAGGAGAACTTCTCCGGAGCGCGGCTCATCCGGGCCTTCGCCCAGGAAGATGCCCAGATCGCGGCCTTCGAGACTTCCAATCAGGAGTACATTCGCCGCAGCCTTATGCTTGCTCGCCTGATGGCGATGCTCTGGCCGACGCTGGAGTTCGTGCTCGGTATCTCGCTGATGATCACGCTGCTCGTCGGCGGCCGCGAGGTCGTGTTGCATCACATCTCGGTCGGCGATTACACCAGTTACTCGGTCTACATGGTGCAGCTCACCTGGCCGATGATCGCGATTGGCTGGGTCGTGAACCTCGTGCAGCGCGGTGCAGCTTCGGTCGTGCGCATCGACCAGTTGATGAAGGAAAAGCCGTCCATCGACGACAGCGGCGCTGACCCGTCGCTCAAAGATGCGCCGATTGCAGGAACCGTCGAGTTTCGCGATTTGAACTTCAGCTACATCACGGGTGCCCCGGTGTTGCATAACGTCTCGCTGGAGATACCAGCAGGCTCATCGCTGGCCATCGTTGGCCCCACAGGCAGCGGCAAGACTACGCTCGTGTCCCTGATACCTCGCCTGTACGACGCTGCGCCAGGAGCCGTGCTGATCGATGGCCGTCCTATCGCGGAGTATCCGCTGCACACCCTGCGTGCCGCCATCGGCTTCGTGCCGCAGGAGACCTTCCTCTTTTCCACTACCATCGCGGACAACATCACCTTTGGCGATACCGAGACGACCATCCGCTCACACGAATCCATTGTGGAGGCCGCGCGCACCGCGCACATCGCCACCGAGATCAGCGAGTTCCCTGCCGGCTTCGACACCGTCGTCGGCGAGCGCGGACTGACGCTCTCCGGCGGGCAGAAGCAGCGGACCGCCATCGCCCGCGCTCTGCTGCGCGAGCCCGCGATCCTCATCCTCGACGACGCGCTCGCCTCCGTCGATACTTACACCGAGGAACAGATCCTCAGCGGTCTGCGCGAAGTGATGCAGAACCGCACCACGATTTTGATTGCGCATCGCGTCTCTACCGCGCGCAATGCTGACCGCATTGCCGTTCTTGTCGACGGCCGCATCGCGGAGCTGGGAACGCATGATGAACTGCTGGCACGTGGCGGCTACTACACCGACCTCTTCGAGAAGCAGAGCCTGGACGAAGAGATTCTCACGGCACAGTAAGACCCTCCCTCCCCCGCCTTTTGGGGGCTAAGATCCGCAGCCGATTGGACTTAGTGGTGGATACCCCTATCTTCCGCAGCCCAAAAGGGTAATCCATACATGGACGCCGGGCGAAACCGGAACCAGCTTGCTTTCAATACTTACAGGCCCCCGCTACTTCTCGACGCCCAACACCTTCACGATGACGCGTTTCGAGCGCTGCCCATCTAACTCCGCATAAAATACCCTCTGCCAGGTGCCGAGGTCGAGCCTGCCGTGCGTCACCGGCAGGGTCGTCTCATGGTGTAGCAGCAGGGCCTTCAGGTGGGCATCGGCGTTGTCCTCGCCGGTCTGGTGGTGCTTGTAGTGCGGCCAGCGGGGCGCCAGTTTTTCGAGCCAGATGCCGATGTCTTCGATCAGGCCATCTTCGTTGTCGTTGACGTAGATGGCGGCGGTGATGTGCATGGGCGAGACGAAACACAGCCCGTCGTCGATGCCGCTGCGGCGCACAATGGCCTCTACCTGCGGCGTGATGTGGACCATCTCGTAGCGGTCGTATGTGTTGAATGTGAGGTATTCGGTGTGGGCCTTCATGGGGATAGTTTAGTGGAGCCGAAAGCAAACCTTCGGGCTAAAAGCCCGTCCCATTTTGCCTCACCCAAGAGACCCGAAGCTAAAGCTTCGGGGTACCTGATTCTTGCCACAACTCTGGTACCCCGACCCTTCAGGGTCGGGTCTCATAAGGAGTGGTGAGGAAATGGGCTTTAGCCCTGAGGTATGCTTTCGTCCATGCAGCCAACAGAGCAACAAGGCCAAACCTATGCAATCTCCATCTCTACATTTCTTCAACATCGCCACTTTCAGAAGGAAACTCACGCAGACCTTTTTCTGAAAACACTTCTTCGCTATCGCGAACAAGGCAGGTTTCAACTGCATGGTTTCGCGATTATGCCCGATCACGTGCATCTGCTCATTACGCCTGCGGCTGAGCAGACCCTGCCGAAGTGCATACAACTGATTAAAGGCGGTTACTCATTCGCGGCAAGGACGTTAACGCAAAAAGAGATATGGCACTCCGGTTATCACGAGCACCGTGTCCGTGACATCACGGATTATGACCACCAGTTGCGATACATCGCGAACAATCCACCTGCGGCTCGCCTTCCCATGGACTATCTCTATGTTCATACGCATCCAGAGTCGGCCGCTTGCGTTGACCCATGTCCATCGAGGCTCTTGTAGTGAAAGCAAACCTCAGGGCTAAAGCCCCTCGCATTTTGCGAGGCTTATGAGACCCGAAGCTAAAGCTTCGGGGTACCTGATTTGTGGCGACCCTCACAGTTGGAATAAGCATTACACTCCTTTCATGAGACTGCTGTCCATCCTCTTTACTCTCACGCTCTCGGCCCAGGCCCAGTGGACGATCCAGGCCGCCGCGACGACGGCAGATCTTCGCGGCATCGACTCGGTGGGCAAAGGCATCGCGTGGGCCTCGGGGACGAACGGCACCGTACTACGCACTGAAGACGGCGGCTACCTCTGGCAGAGGTGCACCGTCCCACCCGGCGCAGAGAAGCTCGACTTCCGCGGCATCCAGGCCTTCGATGAGAACACCGCGATTGTGATGTCGAGCGGGAAGGGTGATCTGTCGCGGTTGTACAAGACCAACGACGGGTGCCAGACGTGGAAGCTGGTGTTTACGAATCCGGACAAGGATGGATTCTGGGATGCGCTCGCGCTTCACAATCAATGGAATGGCTTTTTATTAGGCGATCCCGTTGGAGGTTCTTTCTATCTAGCGCGTACAGAGGACAAAGGGGAAACCTGGACAACACAACAGAACCCCGGGTTGTATGCCGAAGCTGATGCACAGGGAGCCTTCGCGGCCAGCAACTCTTCGGTAGCGCTGTTGGTCGGAGGTATTGGGTTCGCAACGGGAGGTGCGGGAGGAAGTTTTTTCTATCACCCCATCCTCATGCAAGCTTGCGGCGATGCCTGTTCTGAGGAGGACAGCAATCGGGATGGGAAAAAGAATGTTTGGGAACGCACGAGAATACCAGTCGGCAATGCCAGCGAAGAATCGGGCGTTTTCTCTCTCGACTTTCGATGCAATCCTGAGAATTGGCGTGCAGTGAAGATCCTCGTTGCGGTAGGCGGAGACTATAAGCATCCCGATTCTTCAGCGCGGACAGCAGCTTTTACTCTTGATCAAGGGGAAACATGGACGGCCTCGACGCACCCACCTCACGGCTACCGTAGTGCCGTGGCTTTCGACGATGCGTCCAACACCTGGATCACTGTCGGCCCGAACGGCACAGACATCTCCACCGACAACGGCAAGAACTGGCGTGCGCTGAAGCCCGGCCCCGGCGATGCTCCTGATGCCGACCAGCATTGGAACGCTCTCTCGCTACCGTTTGTTGTTGGGCCGCATGGGCGCATCGGCCTGCTGGAGCCTGACGCGCTGAAGGCCAAGACTCAGTAAGCGTAAGCACCTATCGCCGGTGCGAGCAAAACGCAGATTCCCTCCGGGAATGACAAGCTAAGAATACGAATGAGAAACAAGAAGGGTAGCGGATGATCCTCTACGCAGCCACCTCCAACCCAGGCAAACTCGCCGAGTTCGGCACCAGCGCCAGTGGTGCGGGCATTGAGGTGCTTGCGCTGCCCGGCATAAAGTCGATGCCCGAGCCGGTGGAAGACGCCGACAGCTTTATGGGCAACGCGGAGAAGAAAGCCATCTCCTACTCACTGCTCGCACCGGGACTATTTGTGTTTGCGGACGACTCCGGGCTGGTGGTGACCGCGCTCGGCGAGGCTCCCGGCGTGCGCAGTGCGCGATTCGCTGACGACGCTGGCTATCGCATGGGCGCCGGTGAGAGCACCGACACGCGGAACAATGCGCTGCTGCTCGAACTGTTGCAGGTGGCCATTGACCGCAGCGCGCGGTTCGTCTGCGCACTCGCGCTGGCCCGCGATGGCGTGGTACTGCTGCGCTCCGAAGGCGTCGTCGCAGGCGAGGTGCTGCACGCACCGCGAGGCGAAAACGGCTTCGGCTATGACCCACTGTTTCTGCTACCCGCGCTCGGCCTGACCACCGCCGAGCTGCCGCCCGCGCAGAAGTGGGAGCTTTCGCACCGTGGCAACGCCTTTCGCAGCCTGCTGGCGCAGATCAAGGCCGGAAGTTTCTAACGCGAACCGCTCCCTGCAATCTTCCCACTTCCCCGCAAAAGCTCTCACTTGTTTTCTTTATCGCACACTCGTCCGATTACCGTGCGCCAAATGGCCATTCTGCTTGACCCGACCTTTTTCCGGATGGAATCATCACAATGCCGCCCGCTGCGTCGCAACCGCGCAGCGGCATCTTTCGACCCCAGGAGCCAGCCCATGGCCGCAGCCGCACCTCCCGCTCCCACCAAACGACCCGGCGTTCAGCCGCTGCGCGCCGGCGAAGGGCACAGCTACCTCTGGCGCAGGCTGCACTCACTCTCCGGCATCGTGCCCATCGGCGCGTTCCTGATCGAGCACATCATTTCGAACTTCGAGACGTGGAACGGCCCTGCCGCCTACGCAAAGCAGGTGCTCTTCCTCAACAGCCTGCCAATGGTGCGGCTGCTGGAGTGGGTCTTCATCTTTATCCCGCTGGCGTTTCACGCGCTCTATGGCGTGTACATCGCCTTTCGGGGACGCGCGACGGTCAATGTCTATCCGTGGGCCGGCAACTGGGGTTATCTGATGCAGCGCGTTACGGGCATCATCGCCTTTGCGTACATCATCCAGCATGTGTGGCGGCAACGGTTCAGCGGCGCTGATCTGCCACATCATCCCGGAATGGCGTTTGCCAAGGTGCAGCATGAGCTGCACAACCCGTGGATGCTGGCGATCTATGTGATCGCGATGATCGCGACCTGCTGGCACTTCGCGTATGGCATCTGGCTCTTCGCCGCGAAGTGGGGCATCACGCCCGGCGACAACGCGCGCAAGAAGTTTGGCTACGTGTGCGCCGCCGTGGGCACGGTGCTCTGCGTGATGGGCCTAATGAGCATCTACGCGGTGGTTTATAAGTACCCGAACGCTCCGGCGGATGTGATGCCAGAGCACAGCATCGTTCATTCGCTGCCCGGCAGCGCGCTTATCAGCACACATTCAAGTTAGAGGGACGAGCATGGCTGCACCACGCATCATCGTTATCGGAGGAGGCCTTGCGGGTCTCTCGGCGGTCATCAAGATTGCTGAAGCCGGCGGCACGGTCGACCTCTTCTCCATCGTGCCGGTGAAGCGCTCGCACTCGGTGTGCGCGCAGGGCGGCATCAATGCGGCGAAGAACCTGAAGGGCGAAGGCGACGACGTCTACAAGCACTTCGACGACACGGTGTATGGCGGCGACTTCCTCGCCAACCAGACGCCGGTGAAGAACATGACCGCTCAGGGCCCGGCGATCATCGACCTGCTGGACCGCATGGGCGTCCCGTTCAACCGTACGCCCGAAGGCCTGCTCGACTTCCGTCGCTTTGGCGGGACTTTATACCATCGGACCGCTTTTGCAGGCGCCACGACAGGCCAGCAGCTTTTGTATGCGCTCGATGAACAGGTGCGCCGCTTCGAGAGCGAAGGCAAGGTGACGAAGTACGAGGGCTGGGAGTTTCTCTCGGCCGTGCTCGACTCCAACGGCGTGTGCCGCGGTATCTGCGCGATGGACCTGCGGTCGATGGAGGTGCGCACCTTCCCTGCCGACGCGATCATCGTCTGCACGGGCGGCAACGGCGCGATCTTTGGCAAGAGCACGAATTCTGTGGTCTGCACTGGCAGCGCGCAGAGTGCGCTGTATCAGCAGGGCGCCTACTATGCGAATGGCGAGTTCATCCAGGTGCATCCGACGGCGATTCCCGGCGAAGACAAGCTGCGTCTGATGAGCGAGAGCGCGCGCGGCGAAGGTGGCCGCGTGTGGGTGCCGCGCGACAAACTGGACAAGCGCGCCGCCAATAGCATCCCAGAAACGGAGCGCTTCTACTTTCTGGAGGAGTGGTATCCGAAGTACGGCAACCTGGTGCCGCGCGATATCGCCACGCGCGCGATCTTCAAGGTCGTCTATGAGCTCGGCATGGGCATCGACGGGCAGCCGATGGTGTACCTCGACGTCTCTCACCTTCCGCCCGAAAGCCAGCACAAACTCGAAGGCATCCTCGAAATTTACGAGAAGTTCATCGGCGACGATCCGCGCAAGGTGCCAATGAAGATCTTCCCCGGCATGCACTACACCATGGGCGGATTGTGGGTGGACTTCAATCAGCAGACCAACATCCCCGGCGTCTTTGCCGCGGGCGAGGCCGACTACTCCATCCACGGCGCGAACCGCCTGGGCGCAAACTCGCTGTTGAGCTGCATCTACGGCGGCTTCGTCGCTGGGCCGCAGGCAATGGCTTACGCGAAGGCCCTGCCTGCCGCAACAGGCGACGGCGGCCACGCTGCGGAGCTTGCGCGGCAGAACCAGAAGAACGCCGCATTGCTCAATAACAAGGGCACGGAAAACCCGTTCAAGATCTGGCGCGAACTGGGCGAGACAATGACCAAGCACGCCACGATCATTCGCTACAACGCGGGCCTCGACGAGGCGGATGCGAAGATCGTAGAACTGCTGGAACGCTACAAAAACGTCAACCTCTCAGACAAAAGCCAGTGGGCGAACACCAGCTTCGCCTTCACACGACAGCTCTACAACATGCTGCAACTTGGCCGCGTGATCGTGCAGGGCGCGCGTGTTCGGGACGAGAGCCGCGGAGCGCACTACAAGCCAGATTTCCCCGAGCGCAACGACGAGAAATTCCTGAAGACCACCAAGGCCAGCTTCGTCGACAATGCGCCCAAGCTCGAGTTTGAAGAAGTTGATATTCAGTACATCAAACCGCGGCCCCGCAACTACGCCGCCACAGCCTGATTCACACACGGATTTCTGCACGAGAGGAGGTCTCCCATGCAAGCCATCATGTCATCTAACTTTGCATGGGACATCTCGCCAATCTCGCGTCGTACATCATCTGCTCCATCGTCTTTATCGCGATTCTCGCCTATGCCTTTCTTTACAGCGCAAGACTCAAAGGGAAAAAGGCTGCGGAGGACAAGTACGGCCGCCCTCCCATCGTTCGGGAAGAAGGCATCGCCATTGCAACGGACGAGAAGGAGAAGCAAGGTCGCCCCGGTACGCTCTCGTAGTTTGCACAGCGCGTATCTCGGCACGGATACCCTTTGCCCCGCCACCAGCACACGGCAGGCCAAAGGGAGTGCCTTACCTGCCGGACACAGGAATTGAAGTCTTATTAGGGAGCACGTAGAAATGGCCACTGCAGCCCGCACCATCAAAGTCGAGATCAAGCGCCAGTCCTCGCCGGACGCCAAGGCCGTCACCGAGACGTTCGAGATCCCCTATCGACCGAACATGAACATCACTTCGCTGCTCGGCGAGATTGCGCTGAACCCCGTCGACGTGAGCGGCAAGGCAACAACGCCGGTCACCTACGACTCCAACTGCCTTGAAGAGATCTGCGGCAGCTGCGCGATGCTGATCAACGGCAAAGCGCGCATGGCCTGCTCTGCACTTGTCGACAAACTTCTTGCAGAGAGCAATACCATCACCCTCGCACCGCTCTCCAAGTTCCCCGTCGTTCGCGACCTTGCCGTGGACCGCAGCGTACTCTTTGAAAACCTGAAGGCCGTGAAGGCATGGGTACCGATCGACGGCACCTACGACCTCGGCTCCGGCCCGCGCCAGCAGCCGCAGATCCAGGAGCAGCGCTACCCGCTGTCGAACTGCATCTCCTGCTGCTGCTGCATGGAAGTCTGCCCGCAGTTCAATGTGGAGACGGGCTTTGTCGGTGCGGCGACCATCGCACAGGCCAAGCTGTTCAACATGGACCCCGCAGGCTCCGTGCTCAAAGAGGATCGCCTCCGCGCGCTGGCCGGCGATGGCGGCATCCAGGAATGCGGCTTTGCGCAGAACTGCGTTGTAGCCTGCCCCAAGGAGCTTCCGCTTACCGAAGCCATTAGCGATATGGGGCGCGATGTCTTTGTGCAGCAGGTGAAGGACTTCTTCACACGTTAATGCCACTTCAACAGTGGTGTATGTAAGTCTGTAGCCGAGGAGAAAGATCTTATGAGCACCAGCATCAAGACGATCCAGCTTACGGATGCACGCCGTATCATCGCAGCCGCAACCAAGAAAGCAGAAGAGATCGGCCAGCCCATGAACATTGCCGTTGTTGACGCCGGCGGAAACCTGCTTGCATTCGAGCGCATGGAAAACGCATGGCTCGGCTCTATCGATATCGCGCAGAAGAAAGCATTCACCTCCCGCGCGTTCGATATCACCACCAAAGACCTGGGCACACACTCGCAATCGGGCAATCAGTTCTTCGGGATTCACGCCTCAAACGACGGCAAGATCATGATCTTCGCTGGCGGCATTCCAGTAAAGCAGGATGGTATTGTTGTCGGCGCAGTCGGTGTCAGCGGTGGCTCTGGGGATCAGGATCACGCGGTGGCCGAAGCCGGCGCGGCTGCTCTCTAAGAAAGCTTCTACATCTCAGGTAGTGAAGGCGGGCTCTCCAGATCCCGCCTTTCTATCTAACAACAATGAGCATCTGTACTACTTCGTGAAGATCGAAGTGCCAGGCACCTTTGTCTTGTCGTCATTGATGCGATCGGCAGCACGTTCTGCACCCTGATTTGCTGCATGGTCCATCTTCTCCTGCTCAGTGCCACCCACTTGAATGGATGCACTGTCCGGGTTTTCGACGGAGACGTTCGTGTGACGGGTTGTATTCGTGTTGGGGCTCACTTCAACAGCCATAATTCACCTCACTAAGTAAGAGAGATGGCATCGCCACGGGCGACGTTGTCCGGCGCAGACAAATGCCTTCGCGCCACAGCAAATATCACTGCTAACGGAACGAGTCATCGCCTTTTGTCTAGAATCAAATCAACCACATGAAGATGATGATCATCGACGGACACGCCGACACGCCGCAACGATTTGTAGATGAGGGCTGGAACTTCAGTGACCCACTCAACGGCGGCATGATCAACCTTGACTCCGCGCGCGCAGGCAACCTTGCGGCGGAGTTCTTCGCCATATGGGTCGAACCCAAAGAATGGCATGGCCGCTACGCGCAGCGCACTCTGCAACTCCTCGACGGCGTCTACAACCAGCTGCGCCTGCATCCAACCACGATGCGGCTTGGCCTCAGCGCGGCCGACATCGTGCAAGCGCATGCCGATGGCATCTTCTGCGCTCTGTTGGGCATCGAGGGAGGGCACTCTATCGAGAACAATCTCGATAACCTGCGGCTTTTCTATCGGCTGGGCGTGCGCTACATGACGCTGACGTGGTCCAACAGCAACGAATGGGCAGACAGCTCCGGCGACCTGGATGACGCGAACGTCATGCACCACAATGGCCTCACGACGTTTGGCCGCGAAGTGGTGCGCGAGATGAACCGCCTCGGCATGATGGTCGATGTTTCGCACGTCTCCGACGCAACGCTGGCGCAAGTGCTGGAGACGACCAGCGCACCTATCATCGCTTCGCACTCATCCGCACGCGCGCTCACTGACACGGCACGCAATCTCACCGACGATCAACTGCGCGCCATCGCCGCCAACGACGGCATCGTGATGGTGAACTTCTATCCACCGTTCATCGACGAGGCATGGACAAAGGAGTGGTTGAAAAAAATCCCCGAGCGTGATGCCTTTCGCCAGGCTGCAGCAGCGCCTTATCGTGAGCGCGGCGAGCCTGTGCCCTACACCGTTATCACCGCGGCTGACCGTGCCTTCTATGCAGAGCATCTGAGCGCCACGTTGCCACTCCCGCCGCTTGGCACGCTCATCGACCACATCGACCATGTGGCCCGCGTTGCGGGCATCGACCACGTCGGCCTTGGTTCTGATTTCGACGGCGTCCAGTTTCTGCCTGAGGGCCTGAACAGCGCGGCCGATCTGCCAAAGATCGCCGATGCACTGGTTCAACGCGGTTACACCACTGAGCAGCTCGAGAAGCTGCTCGGTGGTAACCTGCTGCGCGTATTCACTGCCGTGCAAAACGCAGCGACATCCTGAACGCAACCTTACTTGTCGGCGAGAATATCCATCTTCTCGATCTTTAGCTCATTAGAGAAGAGCTCAGCCGCATTAGCCATCAGCGCCTTCGCGATCTCGCCGTTCATATGCGCATCGCGGCCCGCTTCATCATCAAAGGTATCGAAGACGCCGTACATGCCGTCCGCAATCTTCACTCCATACCAACTCACCGTCTGCGGCTCGTCGTGGCTCATCACCGCGCCCTGCTTCAGGAATGCCTCCACCGCACTCTCTTTGCCCGGCTTCGCCTTCAACATCACCCAGATTGCCTTTGTTGCCATCTTGTAACCTCCTGCGGAACTTTGCTGCAAAAGTCAGTGTACGCGCCTTCGGCTTCGAGCGCACCGGCCAGTACGCCGCCGGAACCACATTCGCCGAAGGCCTCGTGCCCTTCAATGGCCGATGGTTCCTCTACTACGGCACCGAGGACTCCTTTGTCGGCGTCGCGACGGCTCCCATCACGAACGTAGCCCGGCTTTCACCGTAGCCGCGAATGGAGTAGCCTTAACTCTGCACGAAAAATCGCACGGCAGTCTCTGGAACAAACCTTGATGATGACAGCAACCCTCCCCGTTCGCACCCTGCTCTGCACCCTCGCGCTCGCCACCTTCGGAGCTGTCGCACAGACGCCGGAAACACAGGCACCGGCAACTCAAGCTCCAGCAGCGCAGTCGCCGGCTGCACTGCCGGACGCGCCTTCGACCACGGCGCATGAAGAGCCGCCGGCCGTGCCCACCGGCCCCACGGTGCTCTTTGACACCACCATGGGCCGCATCACCTGCAAGCTCTTCAGCGTAGAAGCGCCAAACACCGTCGCCAACTTCGTCGGCCTCGCCACCGGCACCAAGCCCTACACAGACATCGTGACCAAGCAGCAGGTCACCGGCAAGCCGTTCTACGACGGCCTCACATTTCACCGCGTCATCCCCGGCTTCATGATCCAGGGCGGCGACCCCGCCGGTGACGGCACCGGCGACGCAGGTTACTACTTCAACGACGAGCTATCACCCTCGCTGCGCTTCGACGTTCCCGGCATGCTCGCCATGGCGAACTCCGGCCCCAACACCAATGGCAGCCAGTTCTTCATCACAGAAGCGCCGCAGCCTACGCTGAACGGCAAGTACAACATCTTCGGCCAGTGCGATCCGCACTCCGTGCTCATCGTCGCCACCATCGCACGTGTGGACCGCGACGCCAACGACAAGCCCACGACCCCGGTCATCATCAAAAAGGTCACCGTCGTGCCGGAGGGCCAACCCATTCCACCAGCACCGGGAGTCGTCCCACCTGGCCCGCAGAACGTCGTACCCGATGGCGCCACGCCACAGACGCATCCGCCCGCGGCGCCGCAATAACTCTTTTCCCGCAACACAACTCCACACCATGGGCCCGCGAACGTCGCGCGCTCATCCAAACGAAAGACAGGAGAACCCATGTCCACCACCGCCACCTTCAAGACCAGCGAAGGCACCATCGTCTGTAAGCTCTTTGAGGCAGAAGCCCCCGAGACCGTCGCCAACTTCATCGGCCTCGCCGAAGGCACCAAGAAGTGGGACGCGCCCGGCAAGAGGGGCGATAAGCTCTACGACGGCACCATCTTCCACCGTGTCATCCCCGAGTTCATGATCCAGGGTGGGGATCCCCAAGGCTCCGGTATGGGTGGCCCCGGCTACAAGTTTGCGGACGAGACCAAGGGCAGCCCCCACCACTTCAAGACGCCCGGCAAACTCGCCATGGCTAACGCCGGCCCCAACACCAACGGCAGCCAGTTCTTCATCACCGTTACCGACACTAGCTGGCTCACTGGCAAGCACACCATCTTCGGCGAAGTCATCGAAGGCTACGACATCGTCGAGAAGATCAGCAAGGTCCCCCGCGATGGCATGGACCGCCCCAAGACTCCGGTCGTGCTCGAGAGCGTCACCATCAACCGCAGCTAGTCCCTGCACGTATACAAGAGAGAAGGGCCTGATCTCAGGCCCTTTTTTCTTGGCACGAAGCGAATGGAACCTCGCTGCGGAAGTACCCATGTACTATGGTGGGTGCTCGACGAAAGTCAATTTCCCCCTGTAGACAAAGGTTTTCCTATGAATCGTCGTCAGTTTGCTGCCCGCTCTCTTGCAGCCTTTGCGGGGGCCACCCTTTCCCCTACGATCGACTCCGCTACAGCGCAAAGCACAGCCATTTCGACTGCCGGCTCAGCCGGTCCGTTTCCAGGCTCCATCCCCGGCTCCGTCATCCGGCAAGCCCACTTCCCTGAAGGTTTTCTCTGGGGCGTCGCCACGGCCTCCTACCAGAATGAGGGCGCGTGGAACGAGGATGGCAAAGGCGAATCCATATGGGACCGCTTTACCCATACGCCCGGCAAGGTACGCGGCAACGTCACCGGCGATGTGGCGTGCGACCAGTATCACCTTTATCCGCAGGACATCGCTCTCGCCAAGCAGCTCAACATCAAGAGCTATCGTTTCTCCATCTCGTGGCCGCGTATTCAGCCCACCGGGGTCGGCGCACCCAATATGAAAGGGATCGACCACTACAGCCGCTTCGTCGACATGCTGCTGGAGGCCGGCATCCGTCCGTGGTGCACGATGTACCACTGGGACTTGCCGCAGGCGCTGGAAGACCGCGGTGGATGGCCCAACCGCGAACTCGCCAACTACTTCGCCGACTACGCCGGCATCCTCGCGAAGCATCTCGGCGACCGCATCACCGTCTGGGCCCCCTTCAACATGCCGTGGGCCATCGCCTTCATGGGTTATGCCGCAGGGACCTTTCCGCCCTGCCGCACCAGCTTCAGCGACTTCTTGAAGGCCGCACACACGCTCGCGCTTGCGCAGGGTGAAGCGCATCGCGCTGTTAAAGCCGCCTCTCCCAAAGCCACTGTGGGCAGCGCCTACGAGATGGCACCTGCCTATCCGAAGACAGACTCCGCTGACGACCGTGCCGCCACCGAGCGTTATCACGCGATGAACAACGTCTTCTTCCTCGAAGCCGCGATGCACGGACATTACCCAAAGGCGTTCGTAGGCGAGCCACCGCTCGACATCATGGGCTTCAAACCCGGCGATGAAAAGATTCTCTACGCACCGCTGGACTGGGTGGGCTTCCACTTCTATACGCGCCGCGTGGTATCGGACGCCAGCAAAGAGAAGTTCGAGAGCGGCGGCAACTTCAGCGGCACCGAGATCGAGAGCAACTCACCCGGTGGCCGCGATCCGTACACGCGGTTCCGCGCTGCGATGCCGACCGAAGGCCCGCTCACCGAATCCGGCCTTGAAGTTTGGCCGCGAGGCATCTACGACCTCGTCACACGCATCAGCCACGACTATAACCATCCCGCCATCGAGATCACCGAGAGTGGTTGTGGCTACCTCGACGGCCCCGACGCGGAACTGCAGGGGCGCATCCCCGACGGGCGCCGCATCCTCTGGTATCGCGAGGTGCTCGCCGAACTCTCCCGCGCCATCGCGGAGGGCGCGCGCGTCCGTGCCTATCACGCTTGGACGCTGCTCGATAACTTCCAGTGGGCCGAAGGATACACCGAGCGCTATGGCCTCATCTACACCGACTTCCGCAATCAGAAGCGCACCATCAAGGACTCAGGCCATTGGTACGGGCGCGTGGCCGCGTCGAATCGCCTCGACGTCTAGCCCGCAATGGCATCACAACAAAAGCAAAGAGGCAGCCACGGCAGGCTGCCTCTTCACTCATTCGAGCCGAGCAGTTACGCGACGCCGATCACCGTGCACAGCTCTTTCACCGCAGCGGCGCTCTTGTTCAGTGCAGCCTGCTCGTCGTCCGTAAGCTTGATCTCGATGATCTGCTCCAGCCCCTTCGCGCCCAGCTTGCAAGGCACGCCAACATACAGGCCCGAGATGCCATACTCGCCCTGCAGATACGCAGCGCACGGCAGGATCTTCTTCTTGTCCTTCAGGATCGCCTCGACCATCTCCACAGCCGCAGCCGACGGAGCGTAGTACGCCGAACCCGTCTTCAGATACTTCACAATCTCCGCGCCGCCATTGGCCGTGCGATCTTCCAGGGCCTTCAGCTTCGTCGGCTCAATCAGCTCCGTAATCGGAATCCCCGCTACCGTCGAGTAGCGCGACAGCGGCACCATCGTGTCGCCGTGGCCGCCCAGCACAAACGCCGTCACGTTCTCCACCGACACGTTCAGCTCCTCCGCAATAAACGTCCGGAAACGCGCCGAGTCCAGCACGCCGGCCATGCCGATCACGCGCTCACGCGGCAGCCCGGCCTTCTTGAACGCCGTCTGTGCCATTGCATCCAGCGGGTTCGAAACGATGATCAAGATCGCATTCGGCGAAGCGGCGACTGCCTTCTCCACCACATCGCTCATGATCTTGAAGTTGGTGTTCAGCAGGTCATCGCGGCTCATGCCCGGCTTCCGCGCAATGCCTGCCGTGATCACCACGATGTCGGAGTTCGCCGTATCGGCATAGTCATTGGTGCCCACCAGCGACACGTCGCGCTTCTCGATCGGCATCGCCTCGGCCAGGTCCAGCGCCTTGCCCTGAGGCACACCCTCGACCACGTCGATCAGCACCACATCCGCAAGCTCCTTCGCCGCAATCCAATGCGCCGCAGTCGCGCCGACATTGCCGGCTCCAACAATCGTTACCTTCTTCCGCATTCGCGTCTCTCTCCTGTCATCCATCATGTCCTGGCGTTGCACTCACCACCTACGCCTTCTTCATGATACGTTTCCCCAGCGCCACTGTCTCAACCGGCATCACAGACTGCGCGAAAACCGGCCACACCGTCCGGAAACTCAACGACGTGACGATCTCGCATTCATGAACGTATGATTTCGCGCATGAAACTATCATCGGCCAGCAAAGCACTGATCGCCGTCACCCTGACAACCATGTTCTGCGGCGTGACTCCACTTCATTCACAGACTGCTTCCGCGTCCATCATCGACGAGCCCATCGAGTGGACGTGGGCTGTCCGCCCTGAGCATCCCGACCCCGCCCTGCCCAACGTTCTACTGATCGGCGACTCCATCACCCGCGGCTACTATCCGGATGTAGTGAAGGATCTTCAAGGCAAAGCCAACTGCTATCTCTACGCCACATCCGCCGCCGCCGGAGACCCCCGGTTACCCGGCCAACTGAACGATCTGTTTGCCCTATATAAAGTGCCGTTCTCCGTCATCCACTTCAACAACGGCATGCACGGCTGGGGATACACAGAAACCCAGTACGCTGGCGGACTGAAGACGATGCTCGCGGCCATTCGGCACCACGCACCTGCCGCCAGGCTGTTATGGGCAAGCACGACACCTGTGACGGAGGACTCCAAAGGCGTGGGAGCTACGAACCCGCGCATCGATCAACGGAATGCACTGGCACTTTCTCTGATGCAGCAAAACAAAATCACGGTCGACGACCAGCACGCGCTGATGTTGCAGCACCAGGGCCTGCATAACGGAACTGTCCACTACAAACCCGAAGGCTATGAGGTGCAGGCAGCGCAGGCAGCTGCAAGCATCACGGCCTTGCTGCCTGCACCGAAGCAATAGCTATTCACCAAAAAGCAAGGGACCCGGCTACAGCCGAGTCCCTCTTTTTCTATTGCGCCGTGAACCTTAGAACTGGCCCCACAGGAGCTGGTTGTAGACCTCGTGGTGGAACTGGATCTCGCACGGCTTGATCTGCGAGCCCAGCAGGCGCGGGCAACGGTCCGCCGAGCCCTGTTTCAGCTCCGCATAGCGCTCCTTCACATCGGCACCCAGCATCGTCGAGCACCACTCCGCCGCGCGGAAGTCCTCGAGCGCCGTGTAGATGTTGTCCGGCAGATAGCGCTCTGCCTGGCGCAGGTTCTTCGCCTTCGACAGGTTGCCGTCGAGGCCAGTCTTGAACACCGTGTACAGCACCAGGTACGGGTTCGCATCCGGGCCTACCGAACGCACCTCAACGCGCGCCGACTTCTCGTTGCCGATCGGGATGCGCACCATCGAGCCGCGGTCCGTCGCCGATGCCTTGATCTGGTTCGGTGCCTCAAAGTGCGGGTCGAGACGGCGGTACGAGTTCACGCTCGCATTGAACAGCAGACAGATGTCGTTGCCATGCGTCAGGATCTTGTCCACGAACGTCCAAGCCAGCTTCGAGATCTTCTCTTCGCCCTTGGGGTCCCAGAACAGATTCTTGCCGCCCTTGGTGATCGACACGTTGGTGTGCATGCCCGAGCCGTTCACGCCCGTCACAGGCTTAGGCAGGAAGCTCGCCGTCATGCCCATCTGCGTTGCCACCTGACGGCAGATCAGCTTGTACAACTGGATCTGGTCAGCAGCCGCAACCACATCGCCGTAGCTGTAGTTGATCTCGAACTGGCTTGGCGCGACCTCGGGATGGTCCTTCTCGTTCTCAAAGCCCATCGCGCGCTGCACTTCGGCCGTCATGTCGATGAACTCACGCAGCGGGTCGCCCGGCAGCGAATGGTAGTAGCCGCCCTGGTTGGTGTATTCAAACTTGCCGATCAGCGGGTAGTTGCGCTCCGCATCGAGGCCCTCGAATAGGAAGCCTTCGATTTCGTTGGCAGCGTTCAGCGTGTAGCCATTCTTCTTGTACTGTGCGTCCGCGTAATCCTTCAGCACACCGCGCAGGTCGCCTGAGTAGTGGTCGCCGTTCTTGTCGATCACCTCGCCGAAGATCAGCACCTTGCCCGCGCCGAAGATGTCCGCCGGCACCCAGTAGAACGCGCTCCAGTCGAGGCCCAGACGAAGGTCGCTCTCCTTCTGCGCCGTAAAGCCGCGGATCGAGCTGCCATCGAACGTCAGGTTGTCGTAGCTCTTCACCAGGAACTTCTTGTCGTAGTCCAGCATGTGCAGCCGGCCTTCGAGGTCCGAGAACAACACCGTCACAGCCTTGATGCCTGGCGTGTCGTTCAGGTACGCCAACCGCTCTTCGCGGATCACATCGATCGAAACGCGCTTCTTGCGCTGCTCTTTGGCCTTCAGGTTGAGCTCTTCCAGCTCCTCGTACGACAACTCAAGAAAATTGCGAAATTCGCTCGACATGGTGCTCCTTCATGAATGGGCAGGATCTCTGCCGCATGGGTGATATGTACCAGCTTGCTGCGAGTGCGCTTGGAACCCGGTTCGAACCGCAGGCGGTGATCGCCAGACAACCTTTTCGGGGTCACTATCAAAAGTAGCAGATGCTCACGTAAAAATTCCATATATCCAGCGGCGCTTCTGCATCTTCAGCGCCCACAGGGTGCTCAAATACACTTGGTATAGACGAAACGAATGTCCACTATGAAGAACACCACCACCCGCGTCGCCCTCATCCAGATGTCCTGCGAGCCTTCCACCGAGGCCAACCTCGCCAAGGCCGTCGCCCGCGTGCGCGAGGCCGCCGAGAACGGCGCCCGCCTCATCTGCCTGCCGGAGCTCTTCCGCGCGCAGTACTTCTGCCAGCGCGAGGACCACGCCCTCTTCTCCACCGCCGAGTCCATCCCCGGCCCCTCGACCGCCGCACTCGCCGAGGTCGTCCGCGAGCACAACATCGTCGTCATTGCCAGCCTCTTCGAGCGCCGGGCCGCGGGTCTGTACCACAACACCGCTGCCATCCTCGATCATGCCAGCGAGACCAAAGATAACATCGCCAGCATCTACCGCAAGATGCACATCCCCGACGACCCGCTCTACTACGAGAAGTTCTACTTCACGCCCGGCGATCTCGGCTTCCTCGCCCAGCACACCTCCGCCGGCCCCATCGGCACGCTCGTCTGCTGGGACCAGTGGTACCCCGAAGGCGCCCGCGTCACCGCGCTCAAAGGCGCCGAGACGCTCTTCTTTCCCACCGCCATCGGCTGGCACCCCAGCGAAAAGGTCGAGTACGGCGTCCGCCAGTACGACGCCTGGCAGACCATCCAGCGTGCCCACGCCATCGCCAACGGAGTCTTCGTCTGCGCAGTCAACCGCGTCGGCCACGAGCACGGAGACGTCATCCACGAAGGCGTCGAGATGCCCGGCCCCGGCGACCACACTCCGCAATCCGGCATCGAGTTCTGGGGCGGCAGCTTCATCGCAGACCCCTTCGGCCGCATCCTCGCCAAGGCCTCGCACGACAAGGAAGAGATTCTCTACGCCGATCTCGACAGCAAGGAAGTCGAGATCACCCGCCAGCACTGGCCCTTCCTCCGCGACCGCCGCATCGACGCCTACGGCGGCATCACCAGCCGCTTCCTCGACTAACACAATCCTTACAACGCGAGCATTCTGAAAGAAATTCCCGTCCAAACAGTGTGATATCGGCGCGTCATCAGTCAATCGTCGGATTCACCGTCATTCCGGGCTTCTTCATTGCAGGCCTATGCGCCTGGAAGCGTAGCCCCACAGAAGAAATAACTGTAATTGATACCCTCGCAACCGCTCCCAGCCTCGGCGAGCAGGTTGCCGGATTCAACCTATTCCGCAGCACGACAATTCCTATCCAGAAATAATTTCCCAAACGCTATCGTCTCCATGTATAAACATCTCGCCGGCCAGCCTGCTCGACCGACGCATTGAAACGTGTCAGCACGTTCAAACTCGTCACGCCGCACCTGTCCGCCGAACCCTGCAAGGAGCTTTCCATGCACCGCCACACCAGAACTCTCGCGGCCTTCGCCGCCGTCGTCCTTCTGCCGCTTGCCCTTACCGCCCAGCGCGAACCCCTCAAGCCCTCCGGCACCGGCGCCGTCCCACCCAAAACCTGGGTCGACAAGGACACCGGCCACCGCGTCTTCCGTCTCACCGACGAGCCCGGCTCCTCCGGCTTCTACTTCAACATCAACGCCTACACCCCCGATCTCAAGACGATGGTCTACTCCGCGCCCGACGGCATCCACGGCATGGACCTCGCCACCAAAAAGTCCTGGCTCATCGTCCCCAACCCGCCGCGCCCCGCAGGTGCTGACGAGAACCAGTTCCGCTTCGGCGGAGTCCATGCCATCATCGCCGGCCGCGTCACCAACTCCGTCTTCTACTCGCAGGCCGACCCCGTCACGCACGTTGTCACGCTCTACAAGGCCGATGTCTACACCAAAAAGATCACCAAACTCACCGCTCTGCCCAAGGGCATGAACGTCGCCACCATCAACGCCGACGAGACACTCGGCGCGGGCACCATCAACGACAACCGCGACAACTCCCGCGACTACGGCCAGCAGCGCGTCGCTCCCAAGGGCGTCCAGAACGGCCCGCTCGTGCAGCCCGCCAACAAGGGCGAGATGATGGAACAACGCCTCGCTGCCCGCATCCCACTCACGCTCTACACCATCAACCTCAAGACCGGCCATCTCACTCCACTGCTGCATTCCACCGACTGGGTCAACCACCTGCTCTTCAGCCCCAAGGACCCGCACTTGCTGATGTACTGCCATGAAGGCCCATGGCAGAAGGTCAACCGCATCTGGATGATCCACACCGACGGCACGCACAACACCCTCATCCACAAGCGCCGCATCGCCATGGAGATCGCCGGCCACGAGTTCTGGGGCATCGACGGCGAGACCATCTGGTACGACTGGCAGCCCATCAAGGGCCAGGACTTCTACCTCGCCGGCTACGACCTCCAGAACGGCAAGCGCACCGCCTACCACATGGAGCGCAACGACTGGTCCATCCACTTCAACCTCACCAAGGACCTCAACATCTTCACCGGCGATGGCGGCGATCCCGGCCAGGTCGCCCGCGCCAAGGACGGCGAGTGGATCGAGCTCTTCCACCCACACCTCGTCGACACCACCGGCGCGCTCAATGACCCCGACTTCTTCCAGCCCGGCTACTTCGTCTCCGAGCACCTCGTCAACATGGCCCACCACAACTACCGCCTCGAGCCCAACGTGCGCTTCTCCCCCGATGCCTCGATGGTCATCTTCACCAGCAACATGTTTGGCCCCAGCTACGTCTTCGGCGTCGAAGTGAACAAGGCCGACAACCCGCCCGCCGACGAAATCAAATCCACCCCAGCACTCGGCGAAGAGTTCAACCCCGGCAAACCAACACCCGTCCACGCCGTGCAGTAGACCGAACAACCGGGTGGCCCATCCTTTCGTCGTTCTTTGATGAAAGGGTGGGGTATCGGGCGGAGCCCGACCGCTTTCCGCCGATGGCAAAGCTACAATCTCTCCAGCGCAACTCTGGAGCCGCCACACATGATCCTCCCCTTCGCCCTGCTCGCTCTCACGCTCGCCCCGCAGGCAGCCGACACCACCACCCCGCCCTCCACCGTGCAGGTGAAGCTCACCGCCGAAGGCATCGGCGTGCAGATCTACAGCTGCGTTCAGCAGGACGGCAAGTTCCAGTGGAAGTTCCAGGAGCCGCAGGCCACGCTCTTCGACCGCACCACGCACCAGCCCGTCGGCACCCACTCCGCCGGCCCCACCTGGACGTGGAACGACGGCAGCGCCATCACCGGCAAGGTCGTTCAGTCGCAGCCGTCAGCCGGCAGCGTCGCTTGGCTGCTGCTTGACGCTACGCCCTCCGGTTCGACCATAGGCGCGCTCACCGGTGTCACCATGGTGCGCCGCTCCAACACACAAGGCGGAGCCGCCCCCGCCACCGGCTGCGACGCGCAGAACGTCGATGTCACCATCAAGGTTCCTTATCAGGCCACCTACACCTTCTACGAGCCCGCGCACTAACGCGTTAGAACGTCTCTCTCTTCTCCAGATGCTGTTCCACCTCGGCCTTCGTCCGCCACACATCGCGCCACTCTTTCTTCTCGAACAACGGCAGCTGGTCCGTATGGTGCGCGCACCCCGGCTGCGAGCAATCTCCATACGTCACCAGTGACTTCGCCTTGATCGGTGACGTAAACTCCACCGCCAGCGTAAAGCCATCGCCATGGATCGGCGTCTTGATCCCATCGATCAGCGGCCCAAACGTAATCACGCGAATGATCCCGAGATTGCCATACCCGCCATTCCCCGGCAGGTCCACCCCATTCAACGCAGTCCCGCGCGGAGCCGACACATCGCCATCGCTCTGCCCATTGATCTCCAGCCGCATCACCTCGCCCCACGGCCGGTCCAGCCGCCCATACGTCTTGATCGTCTCCTGCGCGGCCTCATCCAGCAGCTGCGCCGCGAGCTTCGGGTCCTTGATCCCTCGCGGCGTCGTCAGCGGCTCATTCACGTCATACTTCACTGCGAAGTTCTTCTGTCCCGCCGCCGTCTGCACACTCACCGCAGGATTCACAAACTTCTGCGCCCACGTATAAAACAGCAGCGCGCCGGTGCTTGACGCCTCAGCCTGCCGGTCCCACCCCTTCAGCACATCCGCAGCCTGCTTCGCCAGCGGAGTCCCATATGTCTGCGCAGCCGCCTCCAGCTCCGGCAGCATCCGGTCCGCCAGTTCCATCCGCGTCGACAGCTTCTTCTCCAGCAGCATCTCGTACGACATCTTCCCGTCCGGCAACAGACCGGTCGACAGCATCCTTAGCCCGCGGTCCGGCCGTAGCGCCGCAAACGTCGGCGACAGATACGCCGGAAAATCGCTCGCCTTCAGCATCGTCGGCCAGCCCGCATCCCAAGGCGGCTCATTCGAGTTCTGCACATACCCACTCGCCGGGTCCACCAGCTTCGGCAGCTCTTCATACGTCAGCGACCCCGTCGGCAAATACTTCGAGCTGTCTCCCGGCGCAGGCTTGCCCCAGAACTCCCAGTCGCCCTCGCTCCGGCGCGGCACATTCGCATTGAATAGGTACTCGATGTGCCCGTCCTTGTCCGCGTACATGATGTTGTACATCGGTATATTCAGCCGCGCGACCTGCGTCTGCCACTCCTGCAGGCTCTTCGCATTCGCCATCTTCCAAAGCTGCTCCAGCATGAACGGCTTGTCCAGCCCCGCCACATACAGAGCGATCGGAACGCCATCGTCATACCGAATCACCGGCCCATGCACCGTCTTCTTCACGTCGACCGTCTCGGTCGTGAAGCTCCCATCCGCCTGCTTCACCTTGAACGTGTACGTGGCCGTCTTGTACGGCAGCACCTTGCCATCGAACACATACCCGCCGTCCTTCTCCGTAACCCGGTACAGCAGCGTGCTCCGGTTCGTATTCACCGTATTCGTCATCGCAAACTGCGGAGTAAACATGAATCGCAGCGCCGGCACCGCCACCTGCCCAGCCCCATACAAATCCACCCCCGGAGCACTCAACTGCACCTCGAAGTAGCTCTGCTCCCCCGCCATCGCCAGATGCGGATTCATCAGCAGCATGGCCTTCCCGTTCTCCGAGTGCGTCGGCGAAATGGCCCACCCATTCGACCCATCCTGCATGTCCTGATTGCTCGGATCGAACGGTGACTCCACCTCCGCCCGCTCCGTCTTCGGCGACACCATCAGTCGCGACGACGCCTCAAACTCAAAGTTATAAAAAAGCTGCTCGCGCTCGATCAGGTCCAGCGCCGTAATCGGCAGCACCGGCTTCACCTCCGCGCTGATCGCCTCCGGATGCTTCGCCGCATAGTCATTGATCCCCGCAGCAAACGCATCCAGATACCCGCGGTACTCCGGCGTCTGCGCCTTCAGCCACTCGGCCGACCGCTGCGGCACCTCATTCAGCAGAGCCCACCGGTCGCTGCGCACATTCCGCCCCTGTTCTCCCGGCCCAAAGTACTCCGCCGCCCGCGCCCTTCCGGCACCATAGGCATGCAGCATCAGGTCGCCATGCGCCTCCGTCATCGCCCAGCCATAGCTATAAAACAGATCCGCATTGGATCTCGCGAAGATGTGCGGCACGCCCCACTTGTCCCACAAAATCTCCGTGCCCTTCTGCGGATGGTAGGGCTTCTGCGCCCGCGTCGGGAGCGCACAACACGCCACAGCCACGAACAGGGCGACAACACGGCAAGAAGGCAGACTGCTGAACTTCATCGGCACATCTCCTGCGAAACCAATCTCAGTTAGGGAGTACAAGCAATCTATCACCTCTCCACTCCGCCTGTTCGCCGCCCGCTAACATCCACCCACTAAAATAAGTACGTGACACAGACACCCGCCCAACAGCACTACCGCATGCCCGCCGAGTGGGCTCCGCACGCCGCCACCTGGATCGCCTGGCCCCACAACCCCGACGACTGGCCCGGCAAGTTCCAACCCATCCCCTGGGCCTACGCCGAGCTCGTCCGCCATCTCTCGCAGGTCGAAGACGTCCACATCCTCGTCAACGACGAGGCCGCCGAGCGCCGCGCCACCTCCATGCTCCGCCGCCAGGCCACCGACCTCGCCCGCATCCACTTCCACCGCTGGCCCACCGACCGCGTCTGGCTCCGCGACTCCGGCCCTATCTTCATCAAGAACCCCAAGGGCGAAACCGCCATCACCAACTGGCGCTTCAACGCCTGGGCCAAATACTCCAACTGGAAGAACGACGACAAGATTCCCGCGCACGTCGCCAAACTCCAAAAGATGCCCAGCTTCGAGCCGACCATCACGCTCGCCAACGGCAAGCCTCACCGCCTCGTCCTCGAAGGCGGCTCCATCGACACCAACGGCGCCGGCGTCCTGCTCACCACCGAGGAGTGCCTGCTCTCCGACATCCAACAGCGCAACCCCGGCGTCTCCCGTGAGCAGCTGGAACAGGCCTTCCACAACTACCTCGGCATCGAGCAGGTCCTCTGGCTCAACCACGGCTGCGCCGGCGACGACACCCACGGCCACGTCGACGACATCGCCCGCTTCGTGGACGAAAACACTATCGTCACCACCATCGAACCCAACACCGCAGACGAGAACCACCTTCCGCTTGCCGAAAACCTCGACCGTCTCCGGTCCTTCCGCAACCTGAAGAAGCGACCGTTCACCATCAAGACGCTCCCCATGCCCGCGCCAGTCGTCTTCGAGAGCCAGCGCCTCCCGGCCAGCTACGCGAACTTCTACATCGCCAATAACCTGGTCCTGGTCCCCACCTTCAACGACCCCAACGACCGCATCGCGCTCAACACCCTCGCTGACTGCTTTCCCAACCGCACCATCGCCGGCATCCACTGCACCGACTTCATCTGGGGCCTCGGCGCGCTACACTGCTGTACACAACAGCAACCCGCTTGAGACCCTGAACCACCAGCCTCGGCGCTGCGTAGTGTCTCTATCAGCCTTCACCCAGGACCGAGGACGCCCCATGCTCAAAATCGCCGCAGCGCTTGCCAGTCTCTTTCTACTCGCCGCCGTCCCCTCTCCACAACCCGCCACCACGCCGTCCGAAGCACCCGCCTACACCACTACCGGCAACCTCATCGCACCCACCAACTATCGCGAGTGGATCTTCCTCACCTCCGGCGTCGACATGAGCTACGCCTCCACCGCCGACCCTGGCCACCACATGTTCGACAACGTCTTCGTCAACCCGGCCAGTTACCGCGCCTTCCTCGCCACCGGCACCTGGCCCGACCAGACCACCTTCATCCTCGAAATCCGCGGCGCCGACAGCCCCATCTCCATCAACAAGCGCGGCCACACCCAGTCCACCGCCGTCATGGGCCACGAGATCCACGTCAAGGACCACGGTCAGTGGCGCTTCTACGACCTCCCCGCCGGCGCCACCGAAGCAAAGCTCATCCCGCCCCCCGCCACCTGCTACACCTGTCACGAATCCCACGGCGCCGTCGCCACCACCTTCGTCCAGTTCTACCCAACCCTGCTCCCCATCGCCGAGCAGAAGCACACCCTCTCGCACGAGTACCTCAAAGACCCTGCCACCAAGTAACCTGAAACCATGTCCGCACCCTGGCCCCCGCCCCCCGACCTCGAATCCATCCAGCAGCTCGTCCGCGAAGCCGACATCGAAGGTCACCTCGCCGAAGGTGCCCCAGCCGACGAGTATGAGCCCGAAGAAGAGGATCTCTACGCCGCCATCTCTACATGGCCCACCGCTCAACTCACCGCTTCCAGCCTTCAACCGATCATCGAAGAAATCTGGCGCAAGAGCTTCAATCTAAATGATTCTGGCATCGCAACCCGCTCCACAAGCATCGCCGCTCTCGCCGCACAGATCGAACGCTTCTTCGGCCCCGAAGCCAAACCCCAGGTCCGCTAGCAACTCCCACACGAACATCGCCCGCAGCATGAAACCGGCTTTATCCGGCGACCATCTCAAGCAGTATGTCGACGCGCAACCGGCTTCTCCTCGCCCTCCTCGCAGCTATCCCTCTCGCAGCAACGGCGCAGCAGCCCATCCTGTTCCACAACGCCACGCTGATCGACGGCACCGGTGCGCCCCCGCGTCCGCACACTGACATCCTCGTCCGTGACGGCCTCATCGTCGCCGTCACCTCCGCCGCCAGCCACCCTGCCTCCGGTGTCACGGTCGTCGACTGCACCGGCAAAGCCGTCATTCCCGGCCTCATCAGCGCGCACTCGCACCTCGGTCTCCTGCAGGACAACGCCGCAGCCTCGCCCGACGCCTACACGCTACCCAACGTCACCGCGTCGCTCAACCAGTTCGAGCGCTATGGCGTCACCACCATCGTCTCGCTGGGCCTCAACAAGGACCTCGTCTACACCCTTCGCTCGCAGCAGCGCCAGGGCCAGCTCGGCGGCGCGACCATCCTCACCGCCGGTCGCGGCATCGGTACTCCCGGCGGCGCTCCACCCTTTGACCTCCCACCCGATCAGGTCGACCGCCCCAGGACCGCCGCCGAAGCTCGCGCCGACGTCGACCGCTTTGCCCAGCTCCACACCGACATCGTCAAGGTCTGGGTCGATCCCCTGCACGGCAAGATGCCCGAGATGTCCAGTGACATCTACGCCTCCGTCATCGACGAAGCCCACGCCGACCACCTCCACGTCGCCGCGCACGAGTACGCCCTCGAAGACGCCCGCCAGCTCGTCTCCGACGGTGTCGACGTCCTCGCCCACTCCGTCCGCGACCAGCCCGTCGACGACGCCTTTATCCGTTCCATGCTGCAGCACCACACCTGGTACATCCCCACGCTCGCGCTCGACGAGGCCTTCTACATCTACGCCACCGATCCCGCCATCATGCGCTCCGAGTTCTTCCGCCAGGCGGCAGGCCCGCAGCTCCTCGCCAAACTGGAGGCTCCCGGCTACCGCAGCAACACTCTCGCCGCCGCCGACACCGCCCAGCACCAGAAGGACGAGGCAATGGCCCGCCACAACCTCAAAGTTTTCTACGACGCAGGCGTCAGCGTCGCCTTCGGAACCGACTCCGGCGCCGTGCCCGGCCGCATCCCGGGTTTCTCCGAGCACCGCGAGCTCGAGGACCTCGTCACCGCAGGCCTCACTCCGCTGCAGGCCCTCACCATTGCCACCGGGGACACCGGCAAGCTCATCCACATCCTCGATCCCACCCTGAACGTTGGCCTCATATCTCCCGGCTACTCCGCCGACCTCATCGTCCTCACCGCCAACCCTCTCGCCGACATCCGCAACACCCGCAGGATCACCGCCATCTATCACCGCGGCAAGCTCATCCCCAACCCCGCTCCTCAGGACTGACCCAACACCACCGGCTACACTGGCTGTATGGATGCCCCGGCAACCGACGAGCACTACATGCGCCTCGCGCTCGCCGAGGCCCGCGCGGCCGAGGCCGCCGGCGAGGTCCCCGTTGGCGCCGTCATCGTCGCTCCCACTGGAGAGGTCCTCGCCACCGGCAACAACCGTGTCCTCCGCGACAACGACCCCACGGCCCACGCCGAGATCGTAGCCCTCCGCGCCGCCGGCCTCGCGCTTGCCAACTACCGCCTGCTCACCCCCACCGGAGAAGGCTGCACTCTCTACGTCACACTCGAACCCTGCGCCATGTGCGCCGGAGCCATTCTCCACGCGCGCATCGCCCGGCTCGTCTACGCCGCTGCAGACCCCAAGGCCGGGGCCTGCGGCTCGGTTCTTTCGGTGATGAATCATCCCGCGCTCAACCATCGCGTCGAGGTCACCGCCGCCGTCCTCGCCGACGAGTGCAGCACACTCCTCACCAGCTTCTTTCGCGCCCGCCGCACCGCCGCCACACAAACAATCCCGTAGCCCCTGCATCGTACTCAGCTGACGGGAGGCATCATGGCAACCCAAAAGACCACCACCAAAGCCGCTGCGAAGAAGACCTATCCCACCAAGTCCGGCAAGCGCTCCACCACGCCACCATCCAAACGCTGGTCCTCCAAAGTCACCACAGACTCCACCAAACCGGGACCAGGCCTCTTCAAGAAGAGCGCGAAGACTATCGCCAAAGATCTTGAAAAGAAAAGCGTCTCACCCAAAGGTCCCGGCCAGGCCATGCAGATGCTGAGCTTCTACGAGAACCGCGGCGGCAAAAACCTCTCCGCCGAACGCAAACAAACTCTGGAGCACGCCAAAGACATTATCCGCGCCGACGAAGGCAAGTCACCGGCAAAGAAGTCAGCCAAGAAAAAACCAACGAAGAAAGCGAGCAAGTAAATGCCAGGTCGTCTCGAAGGAAAAGTTGCCGTCGTCACCGGTTCCGGCTCTGGCATCGGCCAGGCCATCGCAGAGCGCCTCGCCGCTGAGGGCGCCAACCTCGTCATCGACTACCGCAACCACGTCGAGCAGGCCCAGGGCACGCAGCAGAAGATCGCCGCAGCCGGTGGCAAGTCCATCCTCGTCCAGGCCGACGTCTCCGTCATCGCCGACGGCCAGAACCTCATCGAGCAGGCGTGGCAGCAGCTCGGCTCCTGCGACATCCTTGTCAACAACGCCGGCGTCGAAAAGGCCGCCGACTTCATCGACGTCACCGAGGCCGACTACGACACCGTCCTCGACGTCAACCTCAAGGGCGCCTTCTTCCTCACGCAGGCCTTCGTTCGCAAACTCGTCGCCGCTAAAAAGCCCGGCCGCATCATCAACATCTCCTCCGTGCACGAGGACATGGTCTTCCCGCACTTCTCCACCTACTGCGCCAGCAAGGGCGGCATCCGCATGCTTATGCGCGACCTCGCCGTCGAGCTCGGCCCCCTCGGCATCACGGTCAACAACATCGCCCCGGGAGCCATCAACACTCCCATCAACACCTCGCTGCTCGAAAACAAGCCCAAACTCGACGCCCTGCTCGCCAACATCCCACTCGGCCGCCTCGGCAAACCCGAGGAGGTAGCTGGCGTCGCCGCCTTCCTCGCCTCCGAGGACGGGGCCTACGTCACGGGCAGCACTTACTTCATCGACGGCGGACTTATCCGCAACTATCACGAGCAGTAACCGTCAGTTACTGCCCAAACTTCAACCACTGGCGCAATATCTTTCCATACCAAAAGGCGCCATGCAGATTCCCTTGCCCAAAGTCTGCACTCTCGATAACCTGAGCGCACGGGCACGCCTTTGAGTACAAACTGTCAGGCGCGCAAGACGCATCTAGGAGAGGCGCCGGTTGAAGTCTTCGTCCGTTCTAGTTCTAATCCTGGCCCCGAGCTTCTTCCTCTTCGACTGGCTCGGACTCCAGATCGCCCGTCCCTTCAAGGCCATGGCCACGCGTTCATGGAGTAGCTGCCCACTCCCGCGCCACCGCTAAACTTCCCTCACGACATCCTCCCCGCTCCGCAGCACCCGCCACAGCACCACGCCCACCACCGGCAGCCACGCCACAATCCAAAGCCCCGCGTCATAGGCCTTCTGGTCGAATAGCCGTCCCAGCACCGGCGTCAGCAGCCCCGTCACCCCCGCCCAGCACGAGATCGCAAACCCCGCCAAAAACCCCGAGTGCTCCTTGCGCTGCGCGTTCATCCCGTCCGCCAGCGTCAGCACCACGAACCCGCCCGCGATAAACATCTCCGCATAGAACAGCAGCATCGTGAACAGCACCGGATGCCCGCTCGCCACCGCCAGCGGCTCCAGCACAATCAGAAACCCCGCCACCGCGAACGCCGCAAACAACCTCGTCGGCTGCCCCGCTCCGCGCATCTGCCGTCGGTCGCTGATCCATCCCCAGAACAGATACCCCGTCTCCCACCCGGCCGGAGGCACCCACAGCAGGTGCCCCAGCGACGCCTGCCCCACATGCAGCACCCGTGACAGGTACAGCGGCGCCGCATACAGCCCAAACGCCAGCGGGGCCGCGCCCAGCCCATATACCGCCGCCGTAGCAAACAGGTTCCGGTTCCACGTCCCCTTCGGCCTCTGTGCAGCAGCCAGCACCACCCGCTCCTGCGTCCTCGCCTTATAAAACCCCGAGACCCGCAGCGCCACCCACAGCACCAGCCACACGCCACCCATCGCGGCCGTCAGCACAAACGTCGCCCGCCAACCATAGTGCAGTGCAATCGGAGTAATCAGCAGCGGTGCCAACGCCGCGCCCAGCGACCCGCCGCTATACGCCAGCCCCAGCCCAAACGACCGCTTCTCTTCAGGCATCGTCTCGGCCACCGTAGCCAGCCCCGCCGGAAACGTCGCTCCCTCGCCGAAACCCAGCACCCCGCGCGCCAGGCACATTCCCACCAGCCCCATCATGAACGCATGTAGCCCAGATGCCACCGACCACACCGCCACGGCCACAAAGATCGTCACCCACACGCCCTTGCGGTCGATCCAGTACCCCCACACCGGGTTCGCAATCATATAGCAGTAGCTGAACGCCGCCACCGCATACCCATACTGCGTCGCCGTCATATGCAGGTTCGCAAGGATCGTCGGGCTCAAAATCGCCAGCACACTGCGGTCTGCATAACTCAGCAGCGACAACAGCAGCATACTCACACACGGGGCCCACAGCCGCACAAAGCTCTTTCGTTCACTCATCACGATGCTGCGATTGTCTCAGAACCTTCACGCCACCGTCGGCACCGGAGCCCCCGCCAGCGTCACAAACTTCTCCGGCGCGCAGCACGCCTCGCCCAGCCGCTTCACGTCCGCTTGCATCGCGCGGTCGCCTCTGAAGCCCGCCAGCGCCGCCGCCAGCACTGCCGCGGCGCGCGCATCCGCCGGCCACTCCATCTTGTAGTGCATCCACTTCCCCTCGCGCCGCGCCGACACAATCCCGGCACGCCGCAAATACGCCAGATGCCGCGAAATCTTCGGCTGGCTCTGCCCCAGAATCTCCACAAAGTAGCAGACGCACACCTCCCGCCCCTGCATCAGGTTCAGCAGCCGCAGCCGGGTCGCGTCAGCCAGCGCCGCATATAGCTGCACCATGTCGAATTCCTTCACCCTCTTCGCCATCTCCCTAATATACGCCTTGACAGATATGTCTCCAGAACATACATTCGCTAAAGCAGATATATCTGAAGGCCTCACCTCATGTCGAACCAGTCCATCGTTCAGGAAAAATACGGCTCTGTCGCCCGCAGCGTCGCCTCCGCTAGCATGCAGGTCTGCTGCGACCCTGCAGCTAACTACCTGCGCCGCTGGGTGCCCCATTCATAACGCAGCTCTATCGCGGCATGAGCGGGATGCAAATCTCTCCCCGCCTGCCATCTCCAGAAAGCGACCGTTATGCCCTACAACGTGCTCTTCCTCTGCACCGGCAACTCGGCGCGCTCCATCCTCGCCGAAGCCATCCTCAACTTCAAGGGCGCACCCAACTTCATCGCCTACAGCGCGGGCAGTCATCCCTCCGGCACCGTGCGGCCCGAAGCCCTCGCGCAACTCACCTCCGCTGGTATCCCCACCAACGGCCTCCGCAGCAAATCCTGGGACGAGTTTGCCACCCCCAACGCACCCAAAATGGACTTCGTCTTCACCGTCTGCGACAACGCCGCCAACGAGCCCTGCCCCTTCTGGCCCGGCCAACCCATGACCGCGCACTGGGGCATCGCCGACCCTGCCGCCGCCACCGGAACCCCTGACCAGATCGCCGCCGCCTATCGCGAAGCCTTCATGCTGCTTGATCGCCGCATCGCCCTCTTCCTCGCGCTACCCCACGCCTCGCTCGACCAGATCGCCCTCAAGCACGAACTCAACAAGATCGGACAGTCCTAACCATGCCGGCTCAATCCCTCACGCAGGGCCAGCTCTGCGCTCCCTTGCAGCGTAAAAAGCTCTCCTTCATCGACCGCTTCCTCACCCTCTGGATCTTTCTCGCGATGGCCATCGGCGTCGCCCTCGGTCACTTCATCCCAGCCATCGCGGGCCTCGTCAACAGCTTCCAGCGCGGCACCACGAACATTCCCATCGCCATCGGCCTCATCATCATGATGTATCCGCCACTGGCAAAAGTTCGCTACGAAAAACTCGCCGAGGTCTTCCGCAACAAGCGCGTCCTCACCCTTTCGCTTGTGCAGAACTGGATCATCGGCCCGGCCCTCATGTTCGCGCTCGCCGTGCTCTTCCTGCGCCACCACCCCGCCTACATGCGCGGACTCATCCTCATCGGTATCGCCCGCTGCATCGCCATGGTCCTCGTCTGGAACGAGCTCGCCGAAGGCGACACCGACTACGTCGCCGGCCTCGTCGCTATCAACAGCCTCTTCCAGGTCCTCTTCTACAGCCTCTACGCATGGCTATTCCTCACCGTCGTTCCAGGCTGGCTCGGCCTGCAAGCCAGCGAAGTCCACATCGGCATCGCCCCCATCGCGAAGTCCGTCGGCATCTACCTCGGCATCCCCTTCGCCGCTGGCATCCTCACGCGCTTCACGCTCCTCCGCCTCAAAGGAGAAGAGTGGTATCGCACCCGCTTCATCCCGCGTATCAGCCCGCTCACGCTCATCGCGCTCCTCTTCACCATCCTCGTGATGTTCTCGCTCAAAGGCGACCTCATCGTGCGTCTCCCGCTCGACGTGCTCCTCATCGCCGTCCCGCTGGTCATCTACTTCGTCATCATGTTCACGGTCAGCTTCTGGATGGGCAAGCGCCTGGGCGCGGACTACGCCCAATCCGCGACACTCTCCTTCACCGCTGCGGGCAACAACTTCGAGCTCGCCATCGCCGTCGCAGTCGCGGTCTTCGGTCTCAACTCAGGCGAGGCCTTCGTCGGCGTCGTCGGCCCGCTCATCGAGGTCCCCGCGCTCATCGCGCTGGTCAACCTCGCCTTCTGGTTCCGCCGCCGCTACTTCACCCCCCAGGCACGGTCCGACTTCCCTTAGCCCCCACACTTCGACGACAATAGAACGATGGACCTGAAGCTCTACACCGCCGATTGGTGCCGCGACTGCCGCGAGGCCAAGCGCTTCCTCACCACCCACTCCATCCCCTTCACCGAGGTCAACATCGAGACCACCCCCGGCGCCGCGCAGGAGGTCATCGCCCACACCGGCAAGCGCGCCATCCCCCAGTTCGTCCTCAACGGCAAATGGGTCCAGCCCTACAAGCCCGGCCAGGGCTTCCTCTA
The DNA here is from genome assembly GCF_014083945.1 of Granulicella sp. 5B5. Lineage (GTDB taxonomy): Bacteria > Acidobacteriota > Terriglobia > Terriglobales > Acidobacteriaceae > Granulicella. Next base: position 673,886 of record NZ_CP046444.1, read on the forward strand.
CGACGAGATGTCCGAACTCCTCGGCGTCACCCAGTAAGGTTCTCATAGCTCCGTCACAGATCAGGTAGCCCGGCCCTTCAGGGCCGGGTCTCACAGGTGCCACAAGAAAGAAAGCCGGGGCTTCAGCCCCGGCTGCTCGTAACTTGGCCTGCTCTTACGCCTCCGCCCCCGTCTCATCCGGAGACGCCGGCACATCCACCGCAGGCTCATGCTGTTTCGTAAACGGCCACCGCAGCCGGATCACCCGTTCGCGGTCGATATCCTTGTGTGCCGCCTCGCTCCGACCCTTCAGCACATCCTCGATCGTCATCACGCCCACCAGCTTCCCTTCGCCGGACACCACCGGATACGCCGTCAGCTTGCTCTCCGCCATCGCCTCCGCGCAGCTCCGCAGCGTGTCCACCGGCGACACCGTCTTCGGCTCCAGCGCCGCGTCCTCGATCAGCGGCAACGTCAGCAGCTTCCCATCCTCGCGCGCCGCACCCGCCACCTGGATCATCTTTCCTCGGGTCAGCATCCCGCGCAGCTTGCCCTCGCCATCCACCAGAGGAAACACCCGCTGCCAGTGCGACCAGCCCGCCGCGCCGCGCTCTTCCATCGCCTCCAGCCAGTGCAGCGCGTCCTTGCGCGTCGCCGTCACCGGCAGCGCGAACACGCTCGTGTGCATCGCCTGCGCCACCAGCATCGTCTCCAGCGGGTCCACACCGTACTCGCGGCTCAGGTGGAACCCGCGCCTGCTCAGGTTCTCCGTCAGCATCGACCGCGGTTGAACCAGCACACTCACCGCATACGCGCCCACGCAGCTCAGCAGCACCGGCAGCATCAATCCGCCGTTGTGCGTCATCTCCAGCGCCAGCATCGCACTCGTCAGCGGAGCCCCAATCGCAGCCGACAGCACGCTCGTCATCCCGATCAGCGCCCAAGCGCCCGTCGGCATCCCATAGGGCATAAAGTGCCCCAGCGCCGCACCCAGCGCTCCACCAATCATCAACAACGGCGCCAGGATACCGCCCGCCGTATTCGACCCCAGCGAGAACACCCAGATCGCCGACTTCACAATCAGGATCCCCACCAGCAGCTGCCACATCGCATTGCCGTCAATCAGCTGCTGGATCACGCTGTAGCCCACGCCCAGCGACTTCGGGAAGATCAGCCCGCCGATCCCCACGCCCAGCCCGCCAATCGCCGGGTACCACATCCAATGGAATGGCAGGTGCTCGAACTTCTCTTCAATCCAGTGGATCGCCTTGCTCAGGCCCGCGGCCACAAACGCCGCCACCAGCCCCAGCACCAGCGCGCCCAGCATCGCCGAGTGGTAGATCGGCGCGCCCGTCTCCGCCATGTGGAAGATCGAGCCCGGCCCCAGCAGCAAACGCCGCACCGCGCCCGCTGTCACGCACGCAATCGCCACCGGCACCAGCGACCGTGGACGCCACTCGAACAGCAGGATCTCCACCGCCAGCAGCGTCGCGCTCATCGGGCAGTTGAACGTCGCCGCCATGCCTGCGGACGCACCCGCCACCATCAGCACCGTGCGTTCGGAGTCCGTAAGAGGCAGCAACTGCCCCACCACGCTCCCAATTGCACCGCCGGTAATGATCACCGGGCCTTCAGCCCCGAACGGGCCACCGGAGCCGATCGACACCGCCGTCGCCAGCGGCTTCAGCACCGCCACGCGCGGCTGCACGCGGCCCTTGCCGAAGACGATCGTCTCCACGGCCTCAGGCATACCATGCCCGCGCACGCGCGGCGACAGATAGCGCGCAATCACGCCAACGATCAGCCCGCCGGCCACCGGCATCAGCGCCAGCCACCAGTGCTGCGTCGCCGTCTGCCACCAGCGCTCCGACGCAGGAAACGCCTGCCACGGATCGCGGTCAACGAAGCTCCACTTCTGGAAGTAAAAAAGGTTCGTAAAGAGTGCGATCAGCTCCAGTAGGGCCCATGCTGCCACTGCGCTTACTGCACCCAGCCCTGCTGCCAGGGCACTCGTATAAAGGATTCGGCTATCTGCCGAATAGTCCCGTAGTTTACTCCCCGCTTCCATCTGCCTCTTTCCGTCTTCCGTGCTGGCCGCGTCTTGCGGGCCGCTTGCTTATCCGTTGCTGCCTGCAGTCGTAAGCGCCAACTGCTGCAGGTTCTTCAGTGCCTCAATCAGCGGATCGCACTTGGGTGCCAACTCCGCCACATGCTCTTCCACCAGCTTCGTCAGCACGCTTTCGCCCTCCGGCGTCAGCCGTACCAGTGACCGCCGCAGGTCGCGCTCATCGTGCTCGCGCTTCACCAGCCCGGACCGCTCCGCACGGTCTACCAGCTCGACCATGCTGTTGTGCTTCAGCACCATCCGTTCCGCCAGGTAGCTGATCGAGGCGTCCTGGCCCTCCGGCATCGCCGCGATCACCTGCATCAGCTGATACTGTTGGGTGGCGATGCCATAGCGCTCCGCCGCTGCTTCGCTGAAGCTCATAAACCGCCGCATCTCGTAGCGAAACTCAGCCAGGCTCTTCAACCGTTGATCGTTCGCAGACAAACTGCTTACAGTCGTCATCATCTTCACTTCCTTTGCATTATATCGCGCCGCGATTCTGGCGGGCATATCCTTGGATGCACCCTTGCGCACTCAAGGAATAGCTACACTACTGTTGGCCCCACTTCACCGGATGTGACCAATATCACAATCGCACCCGTTTTTATCGTCATACCCTTCCATCAACCCTGGAGTTTCAAATGATCGCCCGCTATACTCGGCCCGCCATGGCCGCCATCTGGTCTGACCAGCAGAAGTTCAACAACTGGCTCCGCGTTGAGCTCGCCGCTACCGCTGCCCTGGCTCGCGCCGGTGTCGTCCCCACCTCGGCCGCTGAGGTGCTGCAACAGAAGGCATCCTTCACCATCGAGCGCATCCACCAGATCGAAGCCGAAACCCGGCACGATGTGCTCGCCTTCACAACTGCCGTCGCCGAGGCCGTCGGGCCCGAAGCGCGGTGGCTGCACTATGGCCTCACCTCCACCGATGTCGTCGACACGGCACAGGCTCTGGCCATCACACAAGCCTCTGAATTGATCCGTGCGGGTATTGTGAGGCTTCGCGACATATTACGCAAGCGTGCGATCGAGTTCCAGCACACCCCCACCATCGGCCGCACCCACGGCGTCCACGCCGAGCCTACCACCTTCGGCGCCAAGCTCCTCCTCTGGTACTCCGAGATGGGCCGCAACCTCAAGCGTTTCAATGCCGCAGCCGAAGATCTTCGCGTAGGAAAACTCTCCGGCGCCGTCGGTGCCTTCGGCAAGCTCAAGCCCGAGCACGAAGCCGCCATCCTCGCCGATCTCGGCCTCACCCCGGCCCTTGTCTCCACCCAGGTCCTGCAACGCGACCGCCATGCCGCCTACATCACCACCCTCGCCGTCATGGCCTCCACCCTCGACAAGATCGGCCTGGAGGTCCGCCACCTCCAGCGCACCGAGGTCCGCGAAGCCGAAGAGTTCTTCTCCCCCGGCCAGAAGGGCTCCAGCGCCATGCCGCACAAGCGCAACCCCATCACCTGCGAGAACATCTGCGGCCTTGCCCGCGTGATACGCGGCAATGCTCAAGTAGCACTTGAAAATGTCGCCCTCTGGCACGAGCGCGACATCTCCCACTCCTCTGCCGAGCGCGTCATCTTCCCCGACACCACCATCCTCGCCGACTACCTCCTCGACAAGACCGCCACCCTCATCGAAAAGCTCCTCGTCTACCCGCACCGGATGCTCAAGAACCTCGAGTCCACCCACGGCCTCGTCTTCTCCGGCCAGCTCCTCGTCGACCTCGCCGCCGCCGGCATGACCCGCGAAGACGCCTACAAGGTCGTCCAAACCCACGCCATGAACGCCTGGCAAAACGACCTCAACTTCCGCGAGCTCATCGAAAACGACCCCCTCGTCCTCGAGTTCCTCGGCAAGAAAAAGATCGCCCAGGCCTTCGAAGTCAACCGCCAGCTCCAGAACATCGACGCCATCTTCGACCGCGTCCTCGCCGAAGGCTAAACTCCTGCTTCGATCGTTTGCCTCGCAACCCCAAACGGCTGCGAGGTCTCCGGGTCCAGCTCCTGCACGACCGCATAGTGTACCGGCGTCTGGCAGTACATACATTCGGTCTCGTGGATTCTCATGACCTCATCGCTCAGCACCTGCGGCAGCGCCCGCAGACACTCCGGGCAGCTGATCATCGCATAGATCGCACCCGCAGGGCGTTCTCCACTCGCGGTCACCTTGCTCCGCGAGGTCCATATCGGTGCCGTCGAATTGGACCCGCGCGGCGCAGCCGGCAGCGCCTGTGACAACACCTCAATCTGCTCCACCAGAGTCTTCACCCCAGTGCCCTTTTCATGAAACACGTCTGCGGCGATCCCCTCAGGCAGCTCGCTGCCCGTATACGCTCCACTCGTCGCCACCACATAGATCGCCGCAAGCCGTCTCCGCACGATCGACAGCAGCTCAAACCCCGACATCCCCGGCATGTTCAGGTCCGACACCAGAACATCCGGCATCCAGCTCCGCATCGTCCGCAACGCAGAGAACCCATCCACCGCCGTCTGCACCTCATGGCCTCGTTGCCGGAATATCTCCCCCAGCAGCGCTCGCACCAGAGGCTCATCATCCACAATCAGAAGTTTCGTGGTTGTCACAGACATCTCTTGACCTTCTCCTCGCATCTACCGTCTGTGGACGGCTGATGCAACAGCTAAAGTCTCCCATCTGGACAAACGCCTGGTCTGCTCAAAATTGCTCATCTTACGCCTAATCCGCAGCTAACGTCTCTGGCGCTGGTTTCCGTGGAACTTTGCGCTTCTTCTTCTCGGGCGTATCCACCGTAATAGGCGGCGTTGCATTCCCCGGCGGCAACCTGTCGTGCAGAACCACATTCAGTAGCGACTTGTGCACCCGAATACGCCCGTTGTACTCGATGAAGCCCAGCTTCCGAAACCGGTTCATGAAGAAGCTCACCCGCGACCGCGTCGTCCCGATCATCTCCGCAAGCGTCTCCTGTGTAATCGGAGGGATCAGCATCTGCGGCTCACCCGCTCTGTCGAACTCCGCCATCAGCAGCAGAATCCGTGCCAATCTGCGCTCGCTGGAGTTGAACAGTTGGTCCACTAGATCGGCCTGCGTCCGCATGCTCCGCGCCAGCAGAAAATGGAGAAACAGACCCGAGAAGGCGTGTTCCTCGTGCAGCACGCGGATCATCTCGGCCCGCTCGATCTTCAGTGCCAGGCAGGCTGTAATCGCCGTTGACGTCGCCAGCCGCAGCCCGGCTACCCCCGCAATCGCCTCTTCCCCCACAAAGTCCCCGGCGCGCAGCAGCGTAATCGTCGCCTCTTTGCCGTTCGCGGACACCACCGTCAGCTTCGCCCGCCCGCTCTGCAGATAAAACACGCAGTCGGCCTTGCTGCCCTGCGCGAAGAACGTTTCCTTCGGCTTCAGATGCACGACCTTCCGGCCAATCCCGGAGCTGGCGAGAAACGCCTCCGGGTCGAATACAGCTTTGCGGTTCTTCAGACTTGCCATAGAGCGGGGCTCCTTGCCCCGGCGAACCGACTCATTCAACCTGCATAAGTTAGCTGGCTAACATATCTCTCTCATCATCGTACGTCCACAAACCCCCTGGCTGTTCACTTTTGCTCACCAAATCGCCCCACCGGGGAATGTGGATTCATCCCAGCTTCCCTTCCAGCTCCGATACAAGAATCCTGTCAACCCCAGCCCCCTGTAACGCACTCTCTTTCAATGTGTTATTCGCAATCTTTCATCCCCTCGATTCCCGTACAATAGAGCTAGGGGCCACAGAACACTCACCCGCGTCTGCTTGGGGCCGAGGAAGCCGGGTTCCACCCCTAACCCCAATCCGCTGCGGATCTTAGCCCCAAAACGAGGGGGGAGGGTCACCGCCTCCCAGCCACACTGGCGCCCTCACGATGGAGGCTCTTCAACCGATGTCCGAGCTCTTCCCCATCCTCGACGCCACACTCACCTCCGCCGCCGCCCGCTCCGGAGACTGGCTCGCCTGCCGCCCCGGCTGCCATCAGTGCTGCATCGGCGTCTTCCCTATCTCCGCCCTCGACGCCGAGGCCCTCAACACCGCCCTCGACGCCGCCGACCCGGCCATCGCCGACCGCATCCGCAACCGAGCTGCAGCCTCCCGCGACCGCCTAACTCCCAGCTTCCCCGGCAACCCCACCACCGGAGAGCTCTTCACCCAGCCCCACCACGAAGACGACTTCGAAGACTTCGCCAACGACGAGCCCTGCCCCATCCTCGCCCCCGAAACCGGCACCTGCGACCTCTACGCCGCGCGCCCCGTCCAGTGCCGCACCTTCGGCCCACCTATCCGCGACGACGAAGACCACCTCACCGTCTGCGAGCTCTGCTTCATCGATGCCCCACCCGAGGAGGTAGCCGCCGCCGAGATGGACCAGGGCTGGCGCCCCCTCGAAGACACCCTCATCTCCGCCGCGGAAGCCCGCACCAGCATCGCCAGCCCAACGCTCATCGCCTTTGCCATCAGATAGTTCCTAAAGATATCTCTAGTGAAGCATGGAGGCTGGTTGCAGCGCCGGCACTGTCCGTACCGTAGCCACATCGCCTTCTACCACCGTTGGCACCTGCGGCTCCGGCATCGCTGGCAGCGCAATCGGAAACGGCTGACTGATCGCCAACTGCGCCTGCAACTGGTCCAGATCTAGCTCAGGTGCGCCCTTCGGCATCTCGAACCGCCCGCGTGCGACATAAGCCACCAGCACCACGCCCGCCGCCTCTGGAGAGAGCAACACCAGTGGCAGCCCATACCGGCGCACCACGCCCTCGGTCACTCCAGTGTTGCTACGCGACCGCGGCAAGTCCCCCGGCACCTGCGGGATCACAAACACGCTCAACCCCGTCTCCGGATGCTTCTTCGCATAGTGCGCCAGCCCCCGCGCCGCCAGCTTCGGCGAGCTGATCCCCAGGTCCGCGATATAGTTCCTCCGGATCGCATGGGGGTACACCCGGTTGATCGTCACCCGCACAAAATCCGCACAGTTGCGATAAAACCCGTTGTAGCTCTCCTTGTTCCTGCTGTCGTTGAACTCCGCGATCAGCATCGCGTCCTGGTCCGCCGTCGTCCGCACCCGAAACCCGTAGATCGTCCGGTCATAGGACGAGCCGATCAGCTCATACCAGTTCCCCGGCGGCGGTGCCCCATTCGGCGCATCGGGTGCAAGGCTCTCCAGGTACCGCTTCCGGTACGCATCGCGCAGCTGCGCCTCGCCCGCCCGCGTCATCGTCAGCGGAATGTCCATTGTCGAATCGACAGCATATAGATACGGCACCAGCGGCACCGCCAGCCAGTCATGGTCGCCGATGCCGTCGTACCGGCTCAGCACCACACCCAACTCCCCGGCACCGCAGGGCCGCAGCTTCGTCGGCGTCTCCGCACACACCCGGTCCAGGTACACAGCTGAGTGCCCGCCCGGATCGAAGATCCCGAGCTTCCCATACGGTTGCTCCACCAGCAGCGTCATGGACGCATGCGCGATCACCGGCATCGCCACCGCCAACGCGAAGGCTCCTGCTATCTTGGCTGCTAGTCTGCGATATCTAAGCTTCGTCATCGTTTCACGCTCCGTAGCGAGATGCGGAGTGGAACAACGCCTTCGCTCTGCAAAACCGAAGGCATCCGAGGGCATAACCTTCGCCGCTTCAATCAAAGGCAGCCCATGCTTCTATTCAACCGCCCTCTGCGCAAAAAGTCGCCTGCACCGCATGTGGAAAAGACACGAAGACATGTGCCTGCGAAGGCACTGAGTCATAATGAGTTGTGATGGCAACTCAGATGGCGGGAACAACGGCGCAGAAGGCTCTCACGATCACACTGGCCGTCACCGGCGCCAGCGGGTCGCTGTTCGCTATTGAGATGCTCCGCTGCCTTGAGCAGGATGCCCGCGTGGCCCATGTCCATCTGGTCGTGTCACCCAGCGCCCTCCGCGTCATGGCGGAGGAAACCGGCCTCCCTGGCCGCAACCAGCTCGTCGAGCACATACTCGGCGCGCCTTCCACCAAAATCGTCCAACTCAGCCACGAAAACATCGGTGCCTGCATCGCCTCCGGCTCCAGCCCGGTCGATGCCATGATCGTGCTCCCCTGCTCCATGGGCACGCTCGCCGGCATCGCCCACGGCATCGCCGGCAACCTCATCGAGCGCGCCGCCGACGTCTGCCTCAAGGAACGCCGCCGCCTCGTCCTCTGCGTCCGCGAGACGCCCTTCAATCTCATCCACCTGCGCAACATGGCAGCCGTCACCGAGGCCGGCGCAACCGTCTACCCCGCCATCCCCACCTTCTACAACCACCCGCAGACCATCGCCGACATCGCCCGCAACTACGTTCACCGCGTCCTGCAGCACATCGGCCTGCCCCAGCCCGGCGCCTACGCCTGGGGCGCCAACACCGCGTCCTGAGCCACGCACGCCCGCACATAACCTCGTACCGCACGCACCAGCTCGCGTTGTAGCGACGGAAACTCCGCTTCCGGAATTTGCGACTCCAGCAGCTGCCGCTTCACCCCGGAGATGGTGCTCTGCAGCACCGTAGCCATCAACCCCAACTCCTGCGCCAGCGGCTCAGGTGCGGTTTCGAGCATCGCCACAATCGCACCGTTCACCCGCGCGAAACCTTTACTCACGATCTTCGCGCCCTCCAGGTCCGACCCCACCGCATACAGCGCGCGGCTCGTCTTAGGATCGCGCATTTTCACCGCCAGGAAAGCCTTTGCCAAAGCCTCAGCCATCTGCTCCACTGGCTGTCCGCGCTGCGCAACACACACCTGCTCCACCTCAAAGATAATGGCCTCCACATGCAGCACTAGCGCCGCCCGCAACAGCGCCGCTTTGTTTGGGAAGTACTGATACAGCGTCCCCACCGAAACCCCGGCGCGCTGCGCCACCTTCGTGGTCGTCAGTTTCTCCTTGCCCACGCGCACCAAAACCTGAACAGTCGCCTTCAAAATGGCGTCCACGCTCGCCGTCGAACGCGCCTGCACCGGCGATTTCCTTGGTTCCGAGAGGGTTGCCGACACCTGCGCCAAATGCGAACTCCTAACCTGAAGCTTTCTTCATCTAAACACCTGTCGATTGAATAGACATGCCGCAACATCAAGGAGATTCACAATGTCCTCCACGCCAAATCTCGCCGGCACCTTTACCTTCCCCGGCACCTCGCTCACCGTACACCGCATGGGTTACGGAGCCATGCAGCTCGCCGGCCCGCACGTCTTCGGCCCGCCGCGCGACCGCAACGAGTGCATCGCCGTTCTCCGCGAAGCCATCGACTCCGGCGTCAACCACATCGACACCAGCGACTTCTACGGCCCGCACATCACCAACCAGATCATCAAGGAAGCCCTGCACCCCTACCCGAAGGGCCTCACCATCGTCACCAAGGTCGGCGCTCGGCGTGGCGACGACGGCTCCTGGCTTCTCGACCGTTCCCGCGAAAACCTCATCCAGAGCGTCCACGACAACCTCCGCAACCTCGGTCTCGAAGCGCTCGACATCGTCAACCTGCGCATGGGCGGCTTCTCCGCGCCGGAGCCCGGTTCCATCGCCGAGCAGATCAGCGTCCTCGTCGAGCTCAAGCAGCAGGGCCTCATCCACCACATCGGCCTCTCCACCGTCAACGCCGACCAGCTCGCCGAAGCCCAGACCATGACCCCCATCGTCTGCATCCAGAACTTCTACAACGTCGCCAACCGCGCCGACGACGCCTTCATCGACTCACTCGCGCAACAAGGCATCGCCTACGTCCCCTACTTCCCTCTCGGCGGCTTCACCCCGCTGCAATCCTCCGAGCTTAACGAGGTCGCCGCCGAACTCAACGCCACGCCAATGCAGATCGCGCAGGCCTGGCTCCTCCAGCGCTCGCCTAACATGCTCCTCATCCCCGGTACCTCGCAGCGCACACACCTGCGCGAAAACCTGCAGGCCGCCACGCTCGATCTGCCCGCCGAGGTCATCACCAAACTCGACACCATCGCCACCGCTGCAAAATAACCAGTCGGGTCCGGCGCCTACTTCTTCGGCGTCGGACCCCACGTCCGCAGCCCACCCTGCGGAGCCGGCTGCGCCTTCAGAAAATCCACCATTGCACTCACAGCCTGGTTCGGACATACCGCCGGCACCAGGTGACCGCATCCCTGCATCACATCCAGCTCCGACCGTGGATCGAGTTCGTGCATCTTCTCGCCCACAGTCTTCAACGGCAGCAGCAGGTCCTGATCGCCCCAGATAATCAGCAGCGGCACCTTCATCTGCGCCAGCTGACTGTCCACAATGTCCTTCTTCGTGAGCATCGCCGCAATCCCCCGGTCGATCACCCATTGCTGCGTCGCAAACTTCCGCAACGCGTCCTTCACCACGAACCCCGGCAGCGGCTTTCCTTCCGGCTCCAGCAAGTGCGCCAGCCGCGCCAGCTCCGCCGCATTCGTCGGATGAAACACCGAGTCCGGATACGTCCGCGGATAGTCGATACCCGCGGCATCAAACACCACCAGCCGGTCCATCACCTCCGGATGGTCCAGCGCCAGCTTCAGCGTGATCCACCCGCCCATCGACCAACCCGCAACCTCCGGCTGCTGCAGGCCCAGCGCCTGGATGAAGTCATACACCAGCTTCTCCTGCGTCGCGATCGAGTAGTCGCCATCCGCCGGCTTCGGCGACCGCCCATAGCCCAACAGGTCCAGCGCATACACGTGATACCCTTGCTTGCGCAGCTTCGGCATCACCGCCGCCCACGCCTCGCCGCGATCGCCCAGCCCATGCACCAGCACCAGCGGAGTCCCGCCGCCCGGTATGCGCGGCTCCGCCTCGTAATAGTGGATGCGCCCCTCCGGCGTCGCCACATAGTTGCTCTGGATGCGTTCCAGGAAGAACGTCAGGTGCGTCATCTGCAGCTGCACCCATACCGGCCGTGCATAAAACACCGCACCACCAGCGACCGCCAGCACCACAACCAGTAACAAAAACCGACGCACCGTCTTCATCCCAGCCCCACGCTCCTCTGCATTGCTCTACGAATCACTGTACAGGCGCGCTCGGTCAACGCAAACTCGCCTCGCTCCAGCACGCCTTCGGTCGAAGCCCACACAGCCTCGCTCGCATCCTCTCCCGCGCGTAATTCGCCACCCTGAGCCGCGCAAAGCATATCGACGATCAGGTAGTGGTACTGCACCGCGCCGCCCGCGTCCCGCAGAATAATGTCGAACGTCTCAATCGGCTCCACCACAGCCACCTCGAGCCCGGTCTCCTCGCAAACCTCGCGCACGCAGGCCTCGGCCACCGTCTCACCCAACTCAATCGCCCCACCCGGCAGCGACCACGTCCCCGCCAGCGGAGCCCGAGCCCGCCGCACCAGCAGCACCTCGCTCCGCCCGTCATGCTCGCGCAGCACTACCGCACCCACACCCGGAATCGGGCGCACTGGATACTCCCGTGCTTCTATTGTCTCTCGATCACGCGCCATCGTCGGCCCGCTTACTTCAGCGGCTTTCCATACTCTTCGCCAAACACCGTGTGCGACAGTTCAAAACGTCCACCATCGAACTTATCCGGCCCCTTCAGATGCCCCACCGCCAGCAACGCCACTACCCAGTAGCTCATCGGCAGCCGCAGCGTCTCGCAGACCTTGTCCTGCTCAAACCCTTCCATCGGAGCCGTGTCATACCCCAGCGCCTCGGCCATCAGCATCATGTGCGTCAACGCGATCATCACGTGTTTGTTCAGCCACGCCGTCATCTGGTCGTTGCTGAAGCCCGATAAGTATCCCGGTACACTCTGCGCTGCCTGCGCCGCATAGCTCTCGCTCATGCCGCGCTCGCGCCCCATCCGGATCACTTCATCCAGGTCCTTGCGCCAGCCGTCGCGGTCCCCGCAGGCCACAATCACCGCGGACGCCTCTTCCACCTTCGCCTGGTTGTAGCTCGCCGCACGCAGCTTCTTCCGCTGTTCCGGGTCCTGCACCACCACAAACCGCCACGGCTGGATGTTGTACCCGCTCGGCGCGGCCAGTCCCGCCTCAAGGATCTTGCGTATGTCGTGCGCCGGGATCGGCTCGCCGTCAAAACTCGGCGTCGCTCGGCGCTCGCGGATCACTTGGGATAAGGACTTCTTCTCACTTGCCATCGACTATCTCTCCAAACTTCTTGGCCCGGACGATCTTTGTACTGTCGGGAGACTCTTTTTCGGCAGCCCCAGCCACTCCGCAGCCGGATATCTGTCTGCCTTACAAACCTGCCATCATTGTATGCAGGAATCCGCGTGACTCAACGATTGTGCAACGCATTCCGTTTCGGCGGCGTAAATCCTCTTCCTCGTCTTAGTGGATCTCACTGATCTTCTGTTCTGTTACGAACGGTGCACGCCCCTGCACGTCGGCAATCACAATCACGCCGTCGAAGCCCTCTCGCAGGTCCTTGTGAGCATCGATCAACGCCGCCGCGACAGCCGCGTTCTTCGCCATCTCCTGCGGTGCGTCGGCAACCGAAGCATCGCCCGCGTAATGCACCACCACGTTCACCAGCCTGCCATCCTCCGAACCCTCACTGCTGATCCCCGTCAACCGATACGGCGTCCCATCCGCCCCCTTGATCACCAGCGGATGGTCACTCCCGATTCCGTCAGCCAGCTCCGAAGGCGTCGCCGACCGCCGCTCCGACTGCAGCTTGTCCAGGTTCGTGCTGGTCGTAAAGTTCGAGGGCTTCAACAACGCTTCGGCTTCGTCATACAGCAGCCACGCATACCACAACTGGTTGGCCTTCGCCGCATAGCGCGCCTTCTTCCAATACCACAGCCCATCTTCACCGGCGGCCGTCCGCGCATGCGGATACAGTCCCGCCAGCTTCCAATGTCCCGTCTCCTGCCGCAGCAGCATCGAAACCAGCCACGGCCTTGGGCCGTTCGCTTCCACCATCACAAACGCATACATCCCCGGCGGCAGCCCGGCGATCGAAAAATCCGTCTCCGAAGTCGAACCCGTAAGCGGGCAGCTGAAGTCCGCATCGCCCTGGTCCGCGCTCTTGCGATTGCGCGCATCCAGCACATAGATCTGCGCCACCTGCAGCGTATCGCCGCTGATCTTCCCCGCCGTGTTCTGAATCAACGTGCTCGCGGCTGAAAAGTTCGCGGCATACTCCTCAATCGCCTCCGACTTCAGCTTCGCCACATTGCCGCTCTTCACGTCGTTCGCCAGCGACAGCGCCGCCTCCGCCAGGCTCGACCGCAGCAGCCCATTCAGCTTCGCCTGCGTCGTGCAGCTCTGCGCCACAGCCAGCGACGGCGCCAGAGCCATCAGCACCGCCACACTGCACCCGGCCCAGCCGCCGCTCATCCATCGCCTGCCCGAACATTGTCTCGCCACCAGCCTCATCTCGCTGTCCTGTCTCCTGCGCCGCACTGCACGCTCGTGCCTCAGCATACGGACGCCGCCGCCGCTCGGCAAGCCATCCATCCAATTCCGTTCTATCCTTACAGCTATGTGGCTATCCTCCACCGCCCGGCAACGTCCCATCCGTACGATGCATCTCGCCTCCATCTTCGGACGTCCGTGCAGCCTCCTGGCCATGGCAGCACTCCTCGCCGGCGCCTGCCTGCCTGCCTCCGCGCAGACGAACCCCGCACCTGTCCACCCTGCAGCATCCACCCTGCCACCCACGCCAGCGACCGCCGCACCCGCCATCACCGCGCCAGCCCCACCGCCGCCGCCACACCACGCTGACGTCGCCTTCGCCAACGGCCAGCTCACCGTTCGCGCCGACAACTCCAGCCTCCACCAGATCCTCGGCAGCATCTCCCAGCTCACCGGCATGAAGATCACCGGCGGCGTCGAGGACCAGCGCGTCTTCGGCAGCTACGGTCCCGGTGACGCCTCCACCATCCTCGCCACACTTCTCGACGGCACCGGCGTCAACATGCTCATCCGCGAAGGCGACGCCCATCAGCCCACCGAGCTAGTCCTCACCCCACGCTCCGGCGCAGCCGCCCCCCCCATCACCCCGCAAGACGCCGAGATCGGCAGGAACCAGCCCGTGCCCCCGTCAAACGTCCACGGGCTAGCCCCCGGCCAGTCCACACCTCTGCCATCCAGCTCCACCACGGAACAGCCCGCACAAAACAAAGCCAACGCCTCCAGCCAATCAGCAGCCAGCACCGGCGCTCTCACGCCCGATCAGGTTTATCAGAAGATTCTCTCCATGCAGAGGGCCCACGCCGGAGCCTCTACCAACAACCCACCTTCATCCAGCACCGCCCCCGGCGCCGGAACCCCACAGTAAATCAACCGCATCTACCGTTCTGCGAGCACTCCCGGACGCACCGTCGCGCGCTCACGCGCCGCCTGCACCGCACGGCTGTGGATGCGAAACACCTGAAACATCCCGTAGCACATTCCATAGGCCACCAGCACTCCAAAGGCCAGTGCCACACCAACAGCTGCAACAAGCATTACAGTCTCCATCGCCCGCCAACACTCCTTCACGCCCTTGCCTTGCAATCTGGCTCTGGTCTCTTCGGATGCTAGTTTCACTCATCTGTACGCCTGCACAACATCAAAATCTTGTGGAACCTAGTGACGAAACCGGTTCCCTTGTACTACACCAGCGTGCCCTACGCGTTACAGAATCGGCGTCCCCACACGACAAACTCGCCCAGCACACGGAAAACCGCAAAACGTTCGTAACGTCTTTCTCCTGATTGCCGCCCGCACTCGCGACGATGTTCTGTCTTCTGCCGCCTCAAAACCATCCGGCTGCCCACTTTATCTCCACTCCACCAACCGAGTATCCTAGTAGCTTGTCCGCTTTGACCCCAACACCGTCTGTAACCGAGCCCCGGCCCGCCCGTCGTACCCTCACGCACATCAACGTGCGCGGTGCCCGCCAGCACAATCTGCGCGATGTCTCCGTCTCCATCCCGCGCAACACGCTCACCGTCGTCACCGGCCTCTCCGGCTCCGGCAAGTCGTCCCTCGCCTTTGACACCATCTACGCCGAAGGTCAGCGCCGCTACGTCGAAACCCTCTCCGCCTACGCCCGCCAGTTCCTTGACCAGATGGAGCGCCCCGACGTTGACTCCATCGACGGCCTCTCGCCCGCCATCTCCATCGAGCAGAAGACCACCTCACGCTCCCCGCGTTCCACCGTCGGCACCATCACCGAGATCTACGACTACCTCCGCCTGCTCTACGCCTCCGTAGGCCAGCCGCACTGCCCCAACTGCCACCGCCCCATCGCCCGCCAGACCGCCGACCAGATCGTCACGCAGATCGTCGCCCAGGCAGTCGAACGCCAGAACGCCGGCCTGCAGCAAGAGCGCATCACCGTCCTCGCCCCAGTCGTCCGCGGCCGCAAAGGCGAGTTCCGCGACGAGATCGAAGCCCTCGACAAAAAAGGCTACCGCCTCCGCATCGACGGCGAGATCACCGAAGTCGAAGAGGGCATGCGCCTCGAAAAGCGCAAGAACCACACCCTCGAAGCCATCGTCGACCGCATCATCCTCAAGCCGCTTCCCACCGACAGCAAGGAACCGTCCTTCTCCACGCCGGACTTCGACACCCGCCGCCTCACCACAGCCGTCACCACCGCCCTCCAGCTCGCCAACGGCCTCGTCCTCATCGGCCAGCAGCCCCCCGGCGGCGCCTACGCGGAGACCCTCTACAGTTCCTCGATGGCCTGCCCCGACTGCGGCATCAATGTGCCCAAGCTCGAGCCCCGCAGCTTCAGCTTCAACTCCACCTACGGCGCCTGCCCCGAGTGCCACGGTCTCGGCAGCATCTACGACTTCGACCCCGCCAAGACCATCACCGACTGGTCCAAGCCGCTCCTCGACGGCGCTATGGGCCCCGGCTCCTCCTCGCAGTACCTGCTCAAGCTCATCAAGCTCGCCGCGGACAAGTACAGCATCAACCTCAAGCAGCCCTTCAGCGCGCTCACCAAGCAGCAGCAGGACTTGTTGCTCTACGGCCCCCCGCGCAATGAGGTCGGCCGCACCGGCTTCCACGGCATTCTCAACTGGCTCCGCGACACCCTCGAAGACACCAAGTCCGAAGGCTACCGCGAGTACATGATGCAGTACATGTCCGCGACCGTCTGCCCCATCTGCCACGGCAAACGCCTCCGCCCCGAATCTCTCGCCGTCACCATCCCCCTCACCATAGCCCCGAAAAAAGATGTGTCATCTCGACCGGAGTCCGCGCATTTTGCGGACGTAGCGGAGAGACCTGCATCTGGGACCGCCACAACTTCCCGCGCCGACTCCTCCATCGCCGACTTCACCGCGCTCTCCCTCGAACGCGCCCTCACCGGCGCGCGTTCCATGCACTTCACCGGCCGCGACCGCCTCATCGCCGACCGCCTGCAGCGCGAGATCGTCGAGCGGCTCGAGTTCCTCAACGCCGTCGGCCTCGGCTACCTCTCGCTCGACCGCTCCGCCGCCACGCTCTCCGGCGGCGAAGGCCAGCGCATCCGGCTAGCCACCCAAATTGGAAGCAGATTACGCGGCGTCCTCTACGTCCTCGACGAGCCCTCCATTGGCCTCCATCAGCGCGACAACCAACGCCTGATCGCCTCGCTCTCCGACCTCCGCGACCTCGGCAACACCGTTCTCGTCGTCGAGCACGATGAAGACACCATGCGCGCCGCCGACTACCTCATCGACCTCGGCCCCGGCGCCGGCAAGAACGGCGGCATCGTCATGGCCTCCGGCACACCCGCCGAGGTCATGGCAAACCCCGCGAGCGTCACCGGCCAGTACCTGTCTGGGAAAATAGACATCGTCACCCGCCCCACACCAGGCAAGGCTCCACGCGCCCTCACCGGCAACTGGCTCTCAGTGCAGGACGCCACCGAGCACAACCTCAAGAACGTCACCGCGCACTTCCCCCTCGGCGTTATGACGGTCGTCAGCGGCGTCAGCGGCTCCGGCAAATCCACCCTCGTCAACGACATCCTCTACCGCTCGCTCGCCAAAGAACTCTACGGCAGCCGCGAAGACCCCGGCGCACATAAAGCCATCCACGGCGCTGATCAATTAGACAAGGTCATCCAGATCGATCAGTCGCCCATTGGCCGCACCCCGCGCTCCAATCCCGCCACGTACACCGGCGTCTTCACGCAGATCCGCGACCTCTTCGCCATGCTGCCCGACTCCCGCGAGCGCGGCTACAAGCCCGGCCGCTTCTCCTTCAACGTCCAGGGCGGCCGCTGCGAGGCCTGTCAGGGCGACGGCCAGCGTCGCATCGAGATGAACTTCCTCCCCGACGTCTACGTGCTCTGCGAGGTCTGCAACGGCCGCCGCTACAACACCGAAACGCTCGCCGTGAAGTTCAACGGCTACTCCATCGCCGACATCCTCGATCTCCCCATCGAAGAAGCCGTCCATGTCCTCAAGGACATCCCCGCCGTCCATCAAAAACTCCAGACCCTCGTCGACGTCGGCCTCGGCTACATCCACCTCGGCCAGTCCGCCACCACGCTCTCCGGCGGCGAAGCCCAGCGCATGAAACTGGCCCGCGAGCTCTCCAAACGCCAGACAGGCCGCACCCTCTATCTCCTCGACGAGCCCACCACCGGTCTGCACTTCGACGACGTCCGCAAGCTCCTCGAAGTCCTGCACCATCTCACTGACCTCGGCAACACCGTCATCATCATCGAGCACAACCTCGACATCATCCGCAACGCCGACTACCTCATCGACATGGGTCCCGAGGGCGGCGAAGGCGGCGGCACCATCGTTGCGCAGGGCCCGCCCGAGCTCGTCGCCCACGCCACCAATTCACACACCGGCCATTTCCTCGCGCGATACTACGAAGGCGCAGGCACTCTCGCAGCCGCAAAACACCTCCCGCCCATAGAGCTCCCCGACCTTGAGAAAAAGGCCCCTAAACCCAAGTTCATCAAGCCCGAAAAGAAAAAAGGCGTTCCCACAGCCTCCAAGCTCAAACCCGAAACCAGCAACGAAAAATCCGCCGCCAAAAAGTCCACAAAGAAACTAAAGTAGTCTCCTCCAACTACTCCCTATTCCCTACTCCCTGGTCCCTGCCCTTATGAGCGATCTCCCCCTCCCCGACCCCACCGAGACCCACGCGCTCGATATCCAGCATGATACCGACCCCGAGCACGACCACGGCATCGCGCACCGTATCCCCCACCTCGGCCACGCGCTTCTCTTCTTCGCCATCACCGCCTTTGCCCTGCTCTTCGCCGCGGTATTCATCTACGCCTTCGCCCATGTGCATACGCAGGCAGCGGTCCTGGCGCATCCAGGGTTCGCCCTCATGGCCCAGGGAGCGGGCTACGCCGCCGCCTTCGCTATCTCCTTCTGGGTATTTCCTCTCATCTGGCACCGGGGCTTCTTCGCCGGAGTTCACTGGAACGCCTCTGTCGCCAAACGCCATTGGCTCAAGATCGTCGTCACCGGCATCCTTGTCAGCATCGCCGCGCAGCTGGCCATCAACTTCGTCTCCTCGCCGGAGAAGGCCCCCATCGATCAAATAATGGGCAACGCGCACATTATCTGGTACATGGCTCTCTTCGCCGTCCTCATCGGCCCATTTATGGAAGAGCTCGCCTTCCGCGGCTTTCTGCTCCCTGCGCTCGCCACCGCCTACGACTGGCTGGCCCTTGAGCGTACCCCCGCCGGACTCGACCGCTGGCAGCGTTCCACAGCCCATTCCACCCCCGCGCTCATCTTTTCCGCGATTATCTCCAGTGTTCCCTTCGCTTTACTTCACGCCGCGCAGATAGGCTACGCTTGGGGCGTAGTTTGCATCCTATATGGCGTGAGTTTGGCTCTGAGCCTGGTTCGCATTCGCACACAATCCTTGGCCTGTTCGACCCTGATGCACGCCACATACAACGGCTTCATCTTCGTCCTGCTCTTCATCTCGTCCAGTGGCTTCCGCCACCTTGACAAGATTGGGCGCTGATATACAAAAGATGTAACGGAACGACATCCTAAAGTAATACAAGGGGTGCCATGATGCAGGATCATCATCCGAAGTGCCCGCACTGCGACTCTCTTGAGACAGTGCGGGCCCATCGCCGGCTTGTTGAGCGTCTTCTGCTGGTTCTACGTCCCTACCGATGTGGCTTTTGTAATCATCGGTTTACAGTTTTGCACCTTCCAAAACTCAGCCGCGAAAGTACCGGGCGTCAACAATCCAATTAGCCGCTACCCCCCGCTGGGAAGTGGGCACCCGTATCCTCTACACTGGATAGGACATGATTCCTACCCTTGAATGGACGCCTGCGGGCGTCAGCTTCCTTGACCAGACCAAACTCCCTCTCGAAGAAACCTACGTTCTAGCCACCGACTACCAGCAGGTGGCCACCGTTATCCGCGACATGATCGTCCGTGGCGCGATGGCTATCGGCGTCTCCGCCGCCATGGGCGTCGCCCTCGGCATCCAGAGCTCCACCGCCACAGATCTCCCCACGCTCTCCGCAGAAGTCGACGTCATCTGCGCGACACTCGCCGGCACCCGCCCCACAGCCGTCAATCTCTTCTGGGGCATCGCCCAGGTCCGCGACCTCTACACCCAGCTCGCCGCCGCCAACACCCCCATCCCCGAGATCAAACAGCAGGTCGTCGTCCTCGCCAATCGCCTCTACGACGAGGACATCGCCAACCTCCACAAGCTTGGTGCCTTCGGTGCCGAGCTTCTCCCGCAGGAGGGCACGGTCCTCACCCACTGCAACGCCGGCGCGCTCGCCGCCTGCGGCTACGGCTCTGCCCTCGGCGTCATCCGCGCCGCCATTGAGGCCGGCAAGAATATCGACGTCTTCGCCGACGAGACCCGCCCCTTCAACCAGGGTGCCCGCCTCACCGCCTGGGAGCTCGTCAAAGACAACATCCCCACCACCCTCATCTGCGACAATATGGCCGGCTACTTCATGGGCCAGGGCCGCATCAAGGCCGCCATCGTCGGTGCGGACCGCATCGCCGCCAACGGCGACACGGCCAACAAGATCGGCACCTACTCCGTCGCCATCCTCTGCAAGGAGCACGGCATCCCCTTCTACGTCGCCGCTCCCTTCAACACCATCGACCTCGCCACCCCCAACGGCGCGGCCATCCCCATCGAAGAGCGCAGCGCCCGCGAAGTCACCCACGTCAAGGGCGTGCAGGTCACACCCGACGGCGTCGGCATCGCCAACCCCGCCTTCGACGTCACGCCCGCAAAGTACATCACCGCCATCATCACCGAACACGGCGTACTCCGCGCACCTTACACCGACTCCATCGCGGCGATGGCGAAACAATAACCCTTCAACTGCTGCTTCGGTCAGAAAGATGTGTCATCTTGACCGAAGCAGCGCGGCTTTATCGCGATGCGTAGTGGAAAGACCTGCATCTCGAACCGCCACAACTTTCAAGCCGTACACCGCCATCCCGCATCCAACTCACAGGAGGACGTGTTGGCTCTCATTCCGTGCAAAGTGGTTTCTCTGCTCGCGCTCCTCTGTTCACTGCCCGCACTCGCGCAAACTGCCCAGCCATCACCCCCGGAAGCCCAGCTCAACGTCGTCGTGCACGGCCATGAAGGCCACGCGATTACCGGCCTCACCACTGCGGACTTCCATCTCACGCTCAACGGCCAGCCGCTCACCATCACGCGCGTTGAAGAGCACACCGCAGCCACACCTCCTGAACCCATCAGGCCGGTCAATCTGACACCCGGCACCTTCGCCGACTTCACCGCTATCCCGCCCTCCAGCACCCTGAACATCCTCGTCCTCGACTCCCTCAACACCCCGCCCGAAGCGCAGGCGACCCTCCGCACCCAGCTCCAGCACTTCGCCGAACGCGCCGCGCCCACCGGCCATCTCGCCATCTTCGGCCTCACCACCCATCTCATCCTGCTGCAGGACTTCACCACGGGCCCCACCGTCCTCAAAGACGCCGTCGAGCACCAGCTCATCCCACGCGGCGAAGCGCTCCTCGACACCACCCACGACTTAGCCAGCGCCGCAACCGCCGAGCACGACCTCCAGCTCATGCAGATCGCCGCCAACCTCCACGAGTTCGAATCCGGCATGAAGAGTGACAACCCGCAGTTCCGCCAGCAGTACACGCTCGACGCCCTGCACTCTCTCGCGGTCTATCTCGCCAGCCTGCCCGGACGCAAGAACGTCCTATGGCTCGCCACCAGCTTCCCCGTCACCCTCGCCCCGCAACCCACGGCCAACCCCGAGCTCACCCAGACCGACGCGCTGCTTAACGCCGCCGGCGCCACACTCTATCCCATCGACGCCCGCAGCCTCCTCACACCCCAGCCCGCCAGCCACGCCATCAAGTTCCAGGACTCCGCCGACGCCGAACACACAGCCATGCAGCAACTCGCCTCCAGTACCGGCGGCAGTGCCATCCTCAACGCAACCAGTCTCCTCGACGCCGTCACCCAGGCCACCCAGCTCGGCGCGGCCTACTACACCCTCACCTGCCCCCTCGCTGCTACCACCGCCTCGCCGGCCATCCAGGTCACACTCACCGGCCCCGCAGCCGCCAACGCCATGCTCATCTACCCCCATGGTGCACCCGTGAAAACGGACCAGCTCGACGGCCTGCGCGCCGCCATGGCCCGAGGCGCACCTGCACCGCAGGAAATCCCCTTCAAGGTCCGTGTCCTGCCCGCATCCACCGCGCCGGAGCCCACCATCGCCCCCGGCAACCAGCAGGACCCCTCCTACAAAATCCCTGGCCCCTGGCAGCGCTACGAGATCGACTTCGCAGCCCTCGCCGCCGACTTCTCCCTCGCCACTGCTCCCAACGGCCAGCACACCGGCAAAATCGAGGCCCTAGCCTACGTCTACGACATCGACGGCCGCATCCTCAACACCGATGGCAAGACCATCTCCATTACCCTCACACCCGCCCAGTACGCTCGCTTTCGCAACTCCGTCCTGAGCCTCCACGTCGAGATCTCCGTCCCCCTCCGCCAGCAGAGCTACCTCCGTCTCTCCTTGCGTGACACCGATAGCGGACGCATCGGCGTTGTTGAAATCCCCGTCTCCGCCGTCAGCCATCTTCCCCCCATCGCCGAGCACCCCGGGCCATCGCATCCCCCCGCCGCAACCCACTGACAGCCGTCTCACCAAACTCCTGTGCCACTCGTCACAGCCCTCGTCAAACCCATTCGATAGCCTCGAACCCATGAGACTAAACTGTTACGGGCTGGTGAACGCCTACCCACAGGTCTTCGGTCACTTGTACTTTGCCCCGTTCAATCCGCGTATCAAGTCGCTCGCCCGCGCCAACATGATCGTCTTCGTGAGTGTCGGCCTCGCGGCCCTCATCTCCCACGCCCCGCGCATCCGCCCCACGCTCTGGCTCATCCTTCCGCTTCTCGGAACCCTCATCGGCACCGCCGACACCATCCGCTGCATCCAGCCCCGCTGGAGTTTCTACCACGGCGGCGTCCTGCTCTGCATCTACATGGACCTTATGGCCCTCACACTGGTCGCGTTCCTCCTGCTCTACCCCTACTTCATCTGGTTCAGCTCCACCCAATAGCCATCCTGGCTACTCCCTATTCCCTACTCCCAATTCCCTGTTTTTGTTGTTACTCCGCCGCATCTCTTGACAGTCCTCTCCATCGGCAGGCTATCCTCAACTGGCATCTCCGGCATTCTGTCTGACAGCCGTAGACTCAGCGGGGCGCGGTTCGCTTTCAAGTGATCCTGCACGCTTCGATCACATTCCAGCGAACCCGAATGGAGCTCTCACCGCATGTCTGCCTCCGCCACAAGCTCGACCGATTTCACCACCAACGCCCCTGATAACGTATCCTCCGTCCGCTGGTTCGTCTGCTTCCTCCTCTTCCTGGCCACCACCATCAACTACATGGACCGCTCGGTCTTCTCGCTCATCGAGCCGCAGCTCCATCTGCCCTTCATGGGCTGGGTTCCCGGCCTCGCCACCGTCGACCAGGTCGCCTATCACCTCAACTACGGCCATGTGATCGAGGCCTTCCAGATCGCCTACGGCATCGGCTTCCTCTTCGCCGGCCGCGTCATCGACAAGCTCGGCACCAAGCGCGGCTACGCCCTCGCCATCCTCATCTGGGGATGCGCCTCTCTCAGCCACTCCCTCGTCATCAGCGTCGCCGGCTTCATCGTCGCCCGCATCTTCCTCGGCCTCGGCGAGTCCGGCAACTTCCCCGCCGCCATCAAGGCCGTCTCCGAGTGGTTCCCCACCGAGGAGCGCGCCAAGGCCGTCGGCCTCTTCAACTCCGGCTCCAACGCCAGCTTCTTCATCGCCCCCATCATGATCGCCGCCGTCACCTCGAAGTTCGGCTGGCACGCCGCCTTCCTCGCCACCGGCTCCATGGGCATCCTCTGGTGCGTCATTTGGATCATCTTCCCCTACAACCGCCTCCGCCGCACCTCCACCACCACCCAGCGCGAGCTCGCCCCCGCCCTCGCCAATGGCCCCACCTGGTCCGCTCTCCTCACCAACCGCGGCTTCTACGCCTTCGCTCTCGGCAAAGCACTCACCGACCCCGTCTGGTGGTTCTACCTCTTCTATCTCCCCATGTTCCTCCACGACAACTACGGCCTCAACCTCAACGAAGCCAAGTGGCCGCTCATCATCATCTACTCGGTCTCCTCAGTCGGCTCCATCGGCGGCGGCTGGCTCTCCGGCTACCTCATGAACCGCGGCCACACCATCAACTTCGGCCGCAAGACCGCCATGCTCATCTGCGCTCTCTGCGTCGTGCCCATCCTCTTCGTTCCCCAGATGGGCCACATCTTCCACACCAATCCCTGGCCCGCGATCGCTCTCTTCTCGCTCGCCACCGCCGCGCATCAGGGCTGGTCGGCCAACATCTTCGCCACTCCAGCGGACATGTTCCCTTCCACCGCCATCTCCACCGTCGTCGGCATCGGCGGAGCGGCCGGAGCAGCCGGCGGCGCCATCTTCACCGCCATCGTCTCCCATTACTTCTCTCCGCACCCGCTCATCATCTTCATCATGGCCGCCTTCGCCTACGTTCTGGCGCTGCTCATCTTCCAGCTCCTGGTCCCACGCCTCGGCTACTCCCGCTCCGAAGACACCCTCACCGCCTAACGCCTCACACCACCACCCCAAAAGGCAAGGCCCGGACGCAGCTTCGGGCCTTGCCTTTTCTTCTAGGTACCCCGACCCTTCAGGGTCGGGTCTCACGACCACTTCTGGCGCGTGGGGCTTTAGCCCTGGAGTATGCACTCGCCAACAGACTGTAAACTGCTAGCTGAGCCAAAAATGCCAGACCAGCCAAAAACCTTCTACCTCACCACCCCGATCTACTACGTCAACGCGCGCCCGCACATCGGGCATGCTTATTCAACGATCGTTGCGGATGTTTTAGCCCGCCGCCATCGCCTCCTCGGCGACGAGACATACTTCCTCACCGGCACCGACGAGCACGGCCAGAAGATCGAGCGCAGCGCCGCCGCCGCCGGCATCCCGCCCCAGCAGTTCGCCGACCAGGTCTCCGCCACCTTCCGCGCGCTCTGGAACCGCATGGGCATCACCTACAACGACTACATCCGCACCACCGAGCCCCGACACAAAATCGGCGTCCAGCAGCTCTTCCGCACCCTCTACAACAACGGCCACATCTATCTCGACAGCTACACCGGCGCCTACTGCGTCTCCGACGAGGCCTTCGTCGACGCCCCTATCGGCACACCCTGCCCCGACTGCGGCAAGCTCCTCGAAGAGGTCACCGAAGAAAACTTCTTCTTCCGCCTCTCCGCCTTCCAGCAGCCACTCCTCGACCTCATCGAGTCCAACCAGCTCGTCATCACCCCCGACGCCGCCCGCAACGAAGTCCTCAGCTTCATCCGCGGCAACACAAATGCCGCGACCACGACAGCTACCCTCACGGATGTGTCATCTCGACCGCAGGCGGAGCGCAGCGGAGACGCAGTGGAGAGACCTGCTTCTGGACTCGCCACTTCCGCCAGGGGCACCACCTACGTCCCCGGAGCCCTCAAAGACCTGAGCATCTCCCGCAGCAGCTTCACCTGGGGCATCCCCGTCCCCGACGACATCCAGCGCGCCGCAGGCACCAAACAAAACCACGTCGTCTACGTCTGGCTCGACGCCCTCGCCAACTACATGACTGCCCTCGGCTACGGCAGCGCCGACGACGCCCTCTGGCAAAAGTTCTGGCCCGCCGACCTCCACCTCGTCGGTAAGGAGATCACGCGCTTCCACTGCGTCTACTGGCCCGCTTTCCTCATCGGCCTCAATTCGCATTGGAAGCCTGATCCGGGCGGCGACCCACACAAGGGCGAATTGATCCTTGAACCCGATCACAACAAGCTCGTCCCCAAACAGGTCACCGCCAACGGCTGGCTCCTCTTCGACAACTCCAAGATGTCGAAGTCCAAGGGCAACGTAGTCCGCGCCGAAACCATCCTCGATGCCTTCGGCACCCTCTGCCCCCCACCACTGTCGTCGAGCACAACGGGCATCAGCCCGTCCGGAGGGAGCAGTGGCCTTCAGGCCACTGAATCCGGCTCTCCAAACGAAGAGGCTTTAGCCCCGGGCCTCTCCGAACCCACCCCTCACGACCGCGACCTCTTCGCCGCCGACGTCCTCCGCTACTACCTCCTCCGCGAGATCCCCTTCGGCCAGGACGGCAGCTTCTCCTTCGACACCCTCATCACCCGCTACAACGCCGACTTAGCCAACGGCTACGGCAACCTCGTCAGCCGCGCCTTGAACATGATTCAACTGTACCGTCGTCAAGAAGTTCCGAATCACGAAGTGCCAACCGGTAGTGAGAACTGGCATTCAATGCAATGGCTTCAATACTTCTGTAAAGACAATCCGGGCGGAAACTACATCCCTGAAGAAGAGAGTGGTAAGCCCGAGGTCTCACATATTCTTAACGAAGTGAGAGCTTTACATAGCTTTCTTGAAATTCAGGGTAGCCTCATAATTCCTGGCACGGTTGGAAGAATACAGGCATTGATCGCTCTGACCGATCGTTATCTCTCCTACAACGCTCCTTGGAAACTAGCCAAAATAGAAACACCTGAAGCTAGAAAACAACTGGATGAAGTTCTCTATAACTCCGCCGAATCCATCCGCATCATCACCGCGCTCCTCTACCCCATCCTCCCCCACGCCACCGCGCGCGTCTGGCAGCAACTCGGTCTCGGCGACATCGAACAAGCCGCCCGCAACGGCGAACTCACCAACCTCCAATGGGGAGGCCTGCAACCCGGCACCAAACTCGGCCCCCTCGGCCCCATCTTCCCCCGCGCCGACAAAGGACTCGCACAAACCATGATCGACAACGAAGAAAAGCTCGCAGCTCAAAGCTCACAGCCCACAGCTCAAACGCAAACCCCTTCGCAGGACCCGTCCTCGCCCGCAGCCCCTCCCCGCACCACCACGCTACCCGAGCCAGCCGGAACGCTCCCCGTCGCCGGCAGCACAGCCCACACCACCGGCCCGGAACCCACACCGGCTCCTCTCGCCTCTCGCGTCTCGCCTCTCGAATCTCAAGAGATCACCATCGACGACTTCGCCAAGGTCGAGCTCCGCATCGCCGAGGTCAAAGTCTGCGAGCGCATCCCCAAAGCCGACAAGCTTCTCCGCCTCGAAGTCGACCTCGGCCCTCTCGGCCAGCGTCAAATCCTGTCGGGAATAGCAGAGTTCTACACCCCCGAAGAGCTCATCGGCCGCCGCATCATCGTCATCACCAACCTCGCCCCCCGCAAGATGCGTGGCCTCGAATCCCACGGCATGCTCCTAGCCGCCAGCGAAGAAGGAGGCAAGCCCTACCTGGCCACCGTCCCCGAGGGCGTCCCCGTCGGCACACGGCTCAAGTAGTCCCCACGGGCGCATTCTGCGGCCCCCTGAAAGCAGGGTTGCATCCGGCTTTCAGGTTTCATCTCCAGTTAAAAGCGCGCGCGGCGGGAACAGTAATCACTGTTCCCGCCGCATACTCCTGAGTGGTGAAGTCTAGTGGTGGCCTCCGCCACCATGACCGCCGCCGCCATGAGCACCACCACCGCCAGCATGTCCACCACCGCCACCAGCATGACCGCCACCGCCATGAGCTATTGCGCCGTGTGCGCCACCACCGTGGTATCCACCACCGCGGTAGCCGCCGCCGCGTACTCCGCCACCACGGTAGCCTCCGTTGCCACGATAGCGTCCACCGCCGCCGCCGGAGAACCGGTGGCCTCCCCATCCGTGGCTATATCCCCAGCGGTACCAGGGACCGACACCAAGAAAGATGCCGTTATAAAAGTAGCCTGGGCCATAGAAGCCTACAGGTGCGCAGGAATAGGGTGCATAGTCGTAATAACCGTAGGCACAACTCGGCGGAACGCCGATGTTGATGGAGAACTGGGCCTTCGCCGGCTTCGCGGCGCCGAGCGTCAAAAGAAGTGCAAGCGAAGCGACTGTGTAACCGAAGAGACTTCTGATTTTCATGCCGTGCCTTTCAAGCAAATCGGATGGACGGCCACCGGAACGTAAGCCATCGGAGCTTCGCTGCGCCAGATGCCTGACTGGATCAGTACAACCTTCGATGCGAGAAGGCGCGAAATGTTTGCACCGTAAAAAAATAATTCGCGATACTAAACCTTCCCGTCGCAGCACTTACGGCTTACCCACCTGGAACACCATATACCGCGCCATCCCCTCGCCCGCATTGCGAATTGCGTGCGTCGTCCCATACGCCACATAGATCACATCGCCCGCGACGGCGCGTTCTTTCTTCCCCTCGTGCTCGAACTCCAGTTCCCCTTCGAGCACCGCCACCATCTCCGAATGCGTAATCCTGTGCAGTGCAGGAGCAGGTGTCCCTGCCGGCACCCAGCTCTCATGCATCCCGGCCGCCTCGCCGGTCGCGAGCGTACCCATAAATCCACTCAGCCGTTCACTGCCATTCGGCAGCCTCGTCCGCTCTCCCGAGCTTGTCTTGAACACCTTGGACCCACCCGCAAAATCCCCACCGGCTTTGTCCGTCTCAACGCCCGCACCCACGCTCGGACACGCCACACCACTCTGCGCCCGCCCAGCCATAGCCCCAGCCGCCAACACTCCCACGCCCGCCAACAAATCCCGTCGATTCATCCCTCAGCCTTTCCTACTCCCTATTCCCTGCCTCAACCAAGCTGCTTGCTCACGCTCACCACAAAGTACTGCGCATTCGTCTCGCCAATGTTCTTCAGCCCATGCAGCCGGTTCGACGCATTGAAGATAATGTCCCCCGGCACAATCGGCCGCGTGTCCGTCACGTCCTCGCCCAGATGCTGCAGCTTGCCCTCACGGATCAAAATGAACTCCGAGTTCGGGTGCCTATGCGGCGGATGCGGCATCTTCCCCGGAGGCAGCATCGTCTCGTGCACCTCCACAAACTCACCCGTCGGCAGCGTCCCCTTCGTCACCGCGCGGCTCCAGCCACCGTTCGAGGAAGGCTTCTCCACCATCTCGCTGAACCGGAACACATGCGACTTCGCAAGGTCCGCGCCGCCTGCCGTCTGCGCCTCTGCCCCGATGGCTCCCAGCGCAGCCAAAGCCGATAGCGCCCCCAGCACCTCTCGCCGATTCATCCCGTCCATCGCACCGCTCCTCTCAACAACCCGGCCATCTTAGCGAGACGACCGCCTCCACCGCATCAAGATCCTTTCACCCAGCCTGAACGATGGCAATCACGACACGCCCGCCCGCCTCCGCAACCCCTGTCAACCCCGGTCCTCGCCTAATCCGCCCAGCATCAACCACTTGCCCCAAAACGAAATCTCGCCACACTCCGGTAGAATAGAAGTAGGCGAAACCACAGCCAAAGGACAGGACAAACCCGGCCCGCCAGGCATCTCGACGCCCATCGGCCTCGCAGGGGTATCCACCGCTAAGTCCAATCGGCTGCGGATCATAGCCCCAAAACCGGGGGAGGGCCCCCACCCCAAAACGCTCATGCTCATCGACAGCCATTGCCATCTCGACGACTACGAAGACCTCCCCAAGGTCCTCAGCAACGCCGCCTCTGCCGGCGTCACAACCCTGCTCGCCATCGGCATCGGCGACGGCCCCGACACCATGCACCGCGCCCTCGAGATCGCCCACCAGAGTCCATCCAGCGGAACCCAGGGCGGCGTTCAAGTCTGGGCCACCGCCGGCATCCACCCCCAGGAAGCCCACCGCGCCGACGCCGCAGCCCTGTCAAAACTCGAAACGCTGGCTCAAGACCCGCGCTGCATCGCCATCGGCGAGATCGGCCTCGACTACTACCACCTCGATAACCCCGACATCTCCACGCAGCAGGCCGCTTTCATCGCCCAGCTCCAGATCGCCGCCGCCGCGCGCAAACCCATCACCATCCACTGCCGCACCTCGGAGCTGGCCATCCCCGCCGCCAAGGCAAAGTACGAACCCGCCGACGCCTGGGACGACCTCCTCGCCCTCCTGCGCGCGCACTGGCAGCCACACGGTATCCCCGGCATCATGCACTGCTTCTCCGGCAACGAGCAGCAGGCGCAGCACTCACTCGACCTCGGCTTCTATCTCTCCTTCGCCGGCAACGTCACCTACCCGAAGTCGGTAACCATCCAGCAAGTCGCCCGCACCGCCCCCGCCGACCGCATCCTGGTCGAAACCGATGCCCCCTTCCTGGCCCCCGTCCCCCTCCGCGGCCAACGCAACGAACCCGCGAACACGGCCCTCACCGCCCAGTTCGTCGCCGGCCTGCGTGGCCTCACCCCATCGGCCCTTGCCGCACAGACCACGGAAAACTTCCATCGCCTGTTTCCCGAAACAGCGGCATAGAACCATTGCGAACCCTGCGCAAACTTCGCGAACTCTGCATAAGCGCTTTTGCAGTTGCTCTTCGGGCATAATGAACATCCAACGCTAAGTGAGGAACCAACATGGCAGCAGATAGCAGCTTCGACGTCGTCAGCAAGGTAGAGATTCAGGAAGTGAAGAACGCCATCGACCAGGCGACCAAAGAGGTCAACGCACGCTTCGACCTCAAGAACTCCAAGTCCACCATCGCCCTTGAGAAGGAAGAAGCCATCCAACTCGCCAGCCAGGATGAGTACACCCTCAAAGCCGTCATCGAGATCCTCGGCCAGAAGCTCGTCAAGCGCGGCGTCTCGCTCAAGAACCTCGAGTACGAGAAGATCGAGCCCGCCTCCAACTCCTCCGTCCGCCAGAAGATCAAGCTCAAGCAGGGCATCGCCTCCGAACCCGCCAAGAAGATCGTCGCACTCATCAAGGACTCCAAGCTCAAGGCCCAGGCCAGCATTCAGGGTGATACCGTCCGCGTCGTCAGCAAAGACCGCGACACGCTGCAGCAGATCATGGGTATGCTCCGCGGCAAAGACCTCGGAATCGACCTCCAGTTCACGAACTTCCGGTCCAACTAGCGTGCATCCGGCGCAAAACGGCCGCATCCTCGCCGCTGATTCGCTCTCGCGCTCAAACGCCGAACCCTGCTACTCTGGAGACTAAGTGAGCACAATCTCCATCGCGTCGGCGGCTGAGGTCTTTGACCTGCTCAAGGACGACCTCGCCGCCATCGAGCGGGAGTTCGGCAGGCAGGCAGACTCGCCAGTAGCCGTAGTCACTGACATTGCGAACTACCTCATGGCTGGCGGCGGCAAACGCATCCGCCCCATGCTTCTGCTCCTCGCTACCAGGGCGCTTGAATCCGATAGCGAAGCACGCATCCGTCTCGGCGCTGTCGTTGAGATGCTCCACACAGCAACCCTCGTCCATGACGACATCATCGACGAAGCCAGCACGCGCCGTGGCCGCCCGTCTTCAAACACCACCTGGGGCAATGCCAAGTGCGTCCTCGCCGGCGATTGGCTCTACATGCAGGCCTTTCAAACGGCCTTGCAGGAGCGCAACTTCCGCATCCTCGACCTGCTCATCTCGCTCACCCAGCAGATGGTCGAAGGCGAGTTGCTGCAGATGGAAAAGCTCGGCCATCTCATCAACGAGGAAGAGTACTTCGACCTCATCTACCGCAAGACCGCATGCCTCTTTCAGGTCTCCATGCGGCTCGGCGCAGTCATCGCGAACCCCACATCGAACGGCCACATGCGCGATGAGGATTCACCCTTCGAGCAGACTCTTGGCGAGTACGGTCGCAATCTCGGCCTCGCCTTTCAGATCGTCGACGACGTTCTCGATCTGACCGCCACCGACGACGTCCTCGGCAAGCCGGCAGCCAGCGACCTTCGCGAAGGCAAGGCCACTCTCGCCGTCATTCATGCTTTAGAGCGCGGCACCGGTGCCGATCGTGAAGCCATCCGCACTGTCCTGGCAGACCGCAGCTTCGCCCGCGTTGCCCACCAGGACATCCTGGAGATTCTGCAACGCCACGGCTCTCTTGCTTACGCGATGGATACGGCTTGTGCTTACGCAGAAGCCGCGCGGCAGTCCATCGCCGAGCTACCGGAGAACGACTACAAACGCGCGCTGCTCTGGGTTCCGACCTTCGTTACTACCCGCGACCGCTAACACCGTTCGCAGCCCTATAGCCGCCCATCGTCATAGTCAGCGTCATACTCCTCGTCCTCGCCATCTTCAACTTCGAGCGACGCTACGCGGACGGGACCTTCGTCCTTCGGGTCCAGCAGCACTTGAATGCGGCTCTCTGCTCGGTCGAGCTCTTTCTTGCAGGCATTTGAAAGGTGCATGCCACGCTCGAATAGGCTGACATTTTCTTCCAGCGTCAGTTCGCCGCGCTCCAGCCGTTCGACTACCTTCTCCAACTCCGCGAGCTGATCTTCAAAGCTGGCCATCAGGCCTCCTCTCCGAGGACTCCGAGTACCTCAACAGCAGCCGTATACTTCCCAAACGGCGCGCTCACCTGCACGCCCTGTACTTCGCCGCGAACGCTCGCCAACATCTCCCGTGCAATGGTGAGCCCCTCAGCCAGAGCAGCTTCGCGGTTTGGCGCGTCCGCCATCCTCTGCAGAATCACGTCCGGCATCGAAACACGCAACTCATTCTTCAGCACTTCGGCGTTGCGAAGGCTCGTCAACGGCCAGATCCCCGCGACTACAGGAATCCGGAAGCCCTCGATCCGCCGAAGAAACTGCTCCAAAAGCCTCAGATCGAAGACCGGCTGAGTAATGCAGAACTCCGCACCGGCCGCAACTTTGTGCTCAAACCGGCGGATCTCATGATCGATATCAGGGACACCAGGGTTCGCCGCCACCGAGATAGTAAACCCCGTCGAACCTCCAATCGAGTTTCTCCCTATGTCGAGGCCGTGGTTCAAGCCGCCCACGATATTGACCAGCCCAATCGCATCGACATCAAAGACCGCCGTTGCATCCGGATAGCTCCCCATCTTCGGCGGATCGCCCGTCAAGCAGAGAATGTTCTTCACTCCAATCGACGCGGCTCCCAGCAAGTCGCTCTGAATGCTCAGCACATTCCGGTCGCGGCAGGTGTAGTGCAATATCGTCTCTATACCGACCTGCTGCTGAATCTGCACGCAAAGACTCTGTGCGCTCATCCGGGCGCTGGCCCTGGGAGAATCCGGAACGTTGATCGCATGCACACCATGCTTCGCCAACAGCGTGGCACCCGCCAGTTCCTTCGAGCAATCAAACCCCTTCGGCGGAACAATCTCAACCATCGTTACGAACTCGCCATTCGCGATGCGACGACCGATGCCTGAACGCTCCGCCAACGCCAGCGGTTCAATACCGGCCTCGGCTTCACTGGCCACCACTGCACGCAACTTCAAAGACGACTCCCCGCTCTCTTGCGCATCCATGGCGCGCAAAGCTCCGCGCATCGCACGGATGTGCTCTGGAGTCGTCCCGCAGCAGCCGCCTACCCAGCTAGCG
The DNA here is from genome assembly GCF_014083945.1 of Granulicella sp. 5B5. Classification (GTDB taxonomy): domain Bacteria; phylum Acidobacteriota; class Terriglobia; order Terriglobales; family Acidobacteriaceae; genus Granulicella. The sequence continues at coordinate 706,772 of NZ_CP046444.1, forward strand.
CCTGCACGTACAAATTTGCGCGCAAAGCTCGCCATATACTCGGGCGAGGTCAGGTAAATGTTCCGGCCTTCCACCTGCCGCGGCATGCCGGCGTTGGGCATCGCGACCAACGGCAGGCCGGTTGCGGCCCGCATCTTCTCGATCACACTTAGCACGGTCGCCGGGCCGACGCTGCAGTTACAGCCAATCGCATCGGCCCCTACCGCAGTCAGCCGCTGTGCCGCAATTTCGGGGCTGCTGCCATCAAGGCAGTTCCCTTCTTCACCCACTGTCATCAAAACGGCGATCTTCAGTTGCGGAGCGACATCACGTGCAGCCAGCACCGCCTGCTCAGCCTCGTCAACCGACATCATCGTCTCGGCGATCAGCAGATCGACACCGCCCTCAGCAAGGGCGCGAATCTGCTCCGCAAATGCTGCTCGCGCCTCGCTCAACGTAGTCTTGCCAGCCGGCGCGAGTCGCAACCCCAATGACCCGATTGCGCCCGCGACAAACGCTACACTTCCTTGCTTTTCAGCAATAGCTTGAACGCATTGCCGGGCAATCGCTGCTCCGGCGCGGTTAAACTCCGCCACCCTGTCACGCAGCCCAAACCCTTCGAGGCGGAAAGCATTGGCGCCGAAGGTATTCGTCTCAATGACTTGAGCGCCAGCCTGCAGATAGAGTTCATGTACACTGCGCACCATCTCCGGCTGTGTGACGTTCAGTTCGTCATAGCAGCGGTTAATAAACACACCGCAGCTGTAAAGCATCGTTCCCATCGCGCCATCGCACAGCACCGTTTCCCCGGCGAAGAGCTTATCTACTGCGGACTCCATACGTCTCCTGTCGTGCCTTTCCCGCGAAGCCCGGAGGCTCCCGACGTAAGCTCCATCCTATAACGGCGCCCTTGGGAAGACTTTGCAAACCAAGTGTCCAGCAGGTTCGGCTTACCTCTCCCTGATATACTCGTCAGAAGCAGTAAGCAGTCCCAGCGCGGCGAGCGCATCCGTTTGGAGTGGTTTACGTTGAAGATTCGAAGTGTGAAAGCCCAGCTCTTTGCTGGCCTAATTTTGGCTGCGTCTACGCTGGTGCTTGGTGCCTGCCGGAAGCCTCTTTATTACTATCCACAGTACAACTACGCCGGGCGTCCCACTCCTCCCAGCGGGCTGCTTTTTCGGGTACTCGCCGCGTACAACGCCGGCGGTCTCGGCGGTGGTCTGGAAATCCTCGACGGGCAAAACGACCTTCGCGGCAATATCCAGAACACCATCACTCACTATTCGATCTCCGGCTACTCGGAGACTGACCCCCTCACTATCATCAACTATCCGGAGCAATTAACCGGCTACGCGTACTCGCTCAATGATGGTGCGTTGACGACGATCAGCTACAGCAAGGAAACCAGTTCCGGCACGGCGGCAAGCTTCGGAGCGAACGCACCTTCGGCGGCTGCCACTCCCACCGGCATTATCTTTGCCGGCGCCGCGGAACAGGCCGGCCAGCTTATCATGTCAACGGGCGGCACCACCTACGCATTCAGCCTGCCGAACGTCGACAAAGTCGTCGTTAATCCAGGCGCGACGGTCGTTCTGGCTATGGTCCACAACTCGAACACGCTCTACCGGATCGTCAAGTTGCCTGCCACCACCACGCCCGTGCTGCCTCCCGGGTACGTGGACTGCGAGCCGCTGTTGCTCCCGACATACTGCGTGGTTCCGGTCGCTGGCACCTATGACCGTCCCAGCAATGCATACTTCTCGCTCGACGGCAACACCGCGTATGTGATGAACTGCGGTCCGGAGTGCGGAGGGACCACAGCGAGCGTCTCGTTCCTGTCGCTCGCAGCGCTGCAGTACACGAATGTGCCAACCGTCAACCCTCTCAGCGCCAGTGCTCCGTCTCCGCTGCAAACGCTTCCTGTAGCCAATCCGGTCCCGATTCCAGGCGGAGTAACAACAGCGCTCGCCGACAGTAACTATCTCTATCTTGCCGGGCAACAGTTGCAGGGGAATGGTTTATTTGCCGGCAACCTTACGCTGCTCAATCTGGCCACGGACAAAATCGATCACACCTACAGCATCTCCGATGGCACACATACGCGGATGATCTTTGGGGACTACAACACCCTGTGGATCGGATCTTCCCAATGCGCTAATGGGGTACGAGCGGCCCTCGCAGCAGCCGGAGGAACCACGCAGGCTGCCAATACAAACTGCCTGACTCGCTTTACGATCGGTTCAACCTTAGCTAGCGGCAGCAACGCTGTTCTGCCGTCGTGGGCAGCCAATACGGCCTACACCGTGGGTCAGCAGATCACCGACGGCACGAACATCGAGGTTGTTCAGACAGCCGGGACGTCGGGTGGCAGCGCTCCCTCGTGGCAGGCCGCGAACGACGCGACCACAAAGGACAGCGGTGTCACATGGGTGAATATCGGGGCGGTAAGCCCGGTACAGATCATTCCTGCGATAACACCGAACAGCACCCTGCTTGCGGTGCAATATCCCAACACCAACCAGAACCAGAACTACTACGGCAGCCTTACGGGTATCTGCTGGGTGCAGAGCCAGTTCAAGATGTACACCGCATACGGCGGACAGATCCACGTCTTCAATACGATTGACGGCTCGGAGCGGAACAACATCAATGTCACCGTCCAGGGCACGGTCAATGACGTGGCCTACATTGACGCTCTGACCAACGAAGCCAACTAGAATCCTGCCTATGCCAGCCGGCGCCTCCAGTCAGGTCGACGTTCTCGCCATCGCAGCACACCGCGACGATGTGGAACAGACCTGCGGAGGCACGCTGCTGGTGCAGCAGGCGCTCGGTTGGCGAACAGGCATCCTCGACCTGACGCGCGGCGAGGCGGGGACGCGCGGTTCGGCAGAGAAACGCGCCGCAGAAGCTGAAGCGGCGGCGAAGACCCTCAAGGTGAGCTATCGCGAAGCTCTCGACCTGCCGGATGGCAATGTTCAGAACACTCTCGAAAACCGTCTGAAAATCGCTGCTGTGCTGCGCAAGTTGCGTCCGCGGGTGGTGATTCTTCCCTACTGGCAGGGGCGGCATCCGGATCACTACACGACGGCCACGCTGGGTTACGAGGCGTGCTTTGCGGCGGGGCTGACCAAGCTGGATCTGCCCGCGGAGCATGGCGCTCCACACCGGCCGTACAAGGTGCTCTACGCCTCGCTGTACTCCGATGTGCGGCCTACCTTTGTGGTGGACATCACCGAGCACATCGAGACGCGCCAGCAAGCGCTGCTGGCCTACCGCTCGCAGTATGGTGAGCAGACGACCGGTGCTGGCCTGTTCGTGCCGGAGGCCGATATCCGGGAGCGGATGTACTCGACCGCGCGGCACTACGGCCTGCTTGCCGGCGTGCGTTATGCCGAGCCGTTCGTGCAGCGCGAGGTCTCGGCTGTCACCGACCTGATGCAGCTGCCGGTGCAGAGCATCTAGCCAATTCCTCCGCAACGTATGCTGCGAGTTCCGGTGTGCAGTACTTGGGCGCGCGGAAGGCGAAGCGGCGTTTGGACGCCAGCAGCTTGCCTGATACACCTTCCCAACCATCTACGAATTCAGCGCCTTCCGGCACCACCAACGCATCTACGCGGTCGAGGTAGCGTTTGGCGGAGTCCTTGAAGTCCGTCACCGATGGGTCGAGGACGCTCAACGAGAGGTCCGGCTGCAGGAACCGCAGGACGCTGTTGGACTCCACAATCACCGTTCCACCACCCTCTTCTGCAGAGGCAATTAGTTGCCGGATGCGAGGCATCGCCTCGGCTAGCTGGCCTTGACGCGTTCTGACCCAGAAGGATTTCTTTGCGCCTGCAGCGAGATACCGCGAAGAATCCGTTCCGCTCGAACGATCACGCTCCTCGGAGACTGCGATGGTGTGGTCGGCGGTCTCGCAGTCGCAGGGCTCGCCGTTGGCCGAGCAGACGCCGTGGCCGAACTGCGTGATCTTAATGGCTGTCCAACGCAGTTCAGGCAGCGCCGAGATCAGGCCGGCGACGACGCTGGTCTTGCCGATGTTCCGGGTGTGTCCGCCGACGACGACGATAGCCATGCACCCTCCCCCGGTTTTGGGGCTATGATCCGCAGCCAATTGGACTTAGCGGTGGATACCCATTCCCAGTTCCACCCTTTGCCGTTTGGGGCTAACCGGGAAATTCTCTGTCTCTATTGTATGCGGGATGTCAAGTGGACGCGCTTCGCGCGCGAGAAGCAAGTTCCTCGCTGCGCTCGAAATGGAAGGCAAGAGCAGAGACAAGGACGCTACTTCAGGCGGCGAACCTTCGCCATGGTTTTGAGGAAGTCGCGGACGGGTTCGGCGGGGGTGCCGGCGAACATCTCGCCTTCGCCCTTGACCGTTTTGCCGGGGTAGACGCCGCCCTGACCGCCGAGGATGACTCCCCTGCCGATGGTGACGTGATCCCCGAGACCGACTTGACCCGCCAGAATGGCCCCGTCCTCGATGACACACGAGCCGGAGATGCCGACCTGCGAGGCGATGACCACATTTTTGCCGATGCGGCAGTTGTGGCCGACCTGGACGAGGTTGTCGATCTTTGTCCCCTGCCCGATGCGGGTCTCGCCGAGCGCGCCGCGGTCAATGGTGGTGTTAGCGCCGATCTCCACGTCGTCTTCGATGACGAGCCTGCCCTGTTGCGGAAAGAGGACGTACTCGCCTGTTGCCCGGTTGCGGACGTAGCCGAAGCCGGTGGAGCCGAGCACCGCGCCCGCCTGGATGATGACGCGGCTGCCGATCTCGACACCGCGGAGGACCTTGGCGCCAGGACCGATGGTGACGTCGTCGCCCATGATGACGTCGGCTTCGACGACGGCGCAGGCACCGACGCGGAGACGGCGACCCCATTTGGCCATCTCGTCGACGAAGGCTGTAGCGTGGATGCCAAGGCCGGACTCGGAGCGGAGTTCACGGGCGGCGAGAGCGAAGGTGTACTTTGGGACCTCGACGGCGAGGACGCGGGGGTCCTTTTCGGCTGGCTGGCCCTGGACGAGAGCTGGCGGCGCAAGGATGATGCTGGCCTTGGAGGCGAGTGCCGCGGCGAGCGAGAGCTCGTCCTGCGCGAAGACGAGGGCGTCGGGGGTGGCGTCGTCGAGGCCGGAGACGCGGCTGACCGCCGGACGGCCGAGGACCTTGCCGGGTTTGGGTTCGAGGCCCGCGAGTGTAGCGACCTGGTCGAGGGTCAGCGTTTGCAACAGTTCCTCCTGCGCCCTGCGGGCTGTAACCATTGTAGAGGCGGGCATCGCGGAAGGTCACATGTGAGTCTCATGTCCTCCAATCCGAACTCTCAGTGCGAATCGGTGTCTTGCTGTTACTTCGAAGGCCACGTTGTATTGGGCTCGCCCTTCTTGACCATGTAGGCGATCACAAACCGCATCGACTCGGCCGCGCTGCCGTTGCGGCTTACGCGATGAAAGCTAGCCTTGTCCTGGAAGCCTTGACCAGCGAGGATGGTCTCTTCGACATCCTCGTCGAATGCCGACACCATCGTGCCTTCCAGGACATACCCTAAACCCGGAACAGGATGCGAATGACCGCTGCCGTCCGCACCCGCCGGATACGTGATGAGAAACAGGCGCGTCTCCCAACCGGGCATGCCTTCGACGGCGGCTGTTTGCAACAGTTCGCGTGTAATCTCAGAGCTCATACTGCTATCCTCGCATTTCATTGCCGACGCACGAATGCGTGCGTCGGCAATCTCCTTCGGTTCAGATCAAAGAACGTTTACGCTAACGTCCACGTTGTTGCGTGTCGCGTTGGAATAAGGGCAGATCTGGTGTGCAAGTTCGACCACCTGCTGCGCCTGCGTTTGATCTATACCTGGCAGGCGAACCCCAAGTTCAGCAGTGATTCCGAATCCACCTTCCGAGCGCGCTCCGATTCCGACAGTAGCCGTGACAGCAGCATCGGACGGAATCCTGACCTTTAGCTGCTGGCCAGCGACCTTAACCGCGCCCAGAAAACACGCCGCGTAGCCTGCTGCGAAAAGCTGCTCAGGGTTCGTACCTTCGCCGCCAGGTCCACCGAGTTCCTTGGGAATGGCAAGCTGCAGGTCGATCTTGCCGTCCTCGGTCCGGGTTTTTCCATCCCTGCCTCCAACGGCGGTGGCTGAGGTCTTATATTTCACGTCGACAGACATAGTTATTCTCCTTGTTGTTATGAATGGTTTTGGTTGAGCGACCGCCTCGCACTGGGCACTCCATGCGAAGCAAGTCAGAGACGCATACCGAAGCCCGGGGTCAGTTCGCTTCCAGGGTTGAAGGCTTCGAGAGCTTGCGCGTGAGCAGAACTCCACCAATGAGGAAGTAGAGCGCTCCGAATATGGCGTAGCCTCCGACATCCTTGATATGTTGTTTGTCATAGAGACCGCCTAAAAAGTATGCAACGCCCGCAATCATTGACTGGGCACCGCTGAGGATCATCGCCCACTGGCCGCCGCCCAGCTGTTTCCGCCTAATCAGGCCAACGATAAGTTGCAGCAGCCCGGCGCCGAAGGCCCAGACACCAAAGACCGCGACCGAGTAGATTGGCTGATGAAACACCGTGAGTCCAATACCGACCGCGGCACCCACTCCCAGCAGCGCGTTGATAATTTGCGAGGTGCGTGCGCTACCGGATCTACTCGACGTATTGAGGTCGTACACCGTGCAGGCAACATCCCACAGCGGATAAAGTAGAAAGAGTACTGCGGCGATCAGGGGCTGCTTGATGGCCGTTGCAATGACCGTTGCCGCCCAGACCACCTGGAAGGCCGTACGGACGAGGTAGAGGTTCCGTAAAGAACGTGTGGAGTCGAGTGATATAGCTTCCATGTCTTTGTCTCACTATCTTCTAGTTGGTAGGTAACTGAATCGTAGAAGGTCTGCTGCATCACAGCCTCCAAAGTTGGCTTATTGTTTTGCGGGGGAAATACGGTTCAGTTCCGACTGCGAAAGCGATCGGAAGACATCACAGTTGTTGGTTGCACGTGCGGAAAGCATCGCGCCATGCAGCACGGCAATCAACATTTGCGCTTCGGTTGCGACGGTACCCTGGAGCCGTATCGCCCGTGCTTTCGTTCCGGCCTTCAGGGTTCGCTCAAACCATTCCGTGAGCGCTGAGAAATGCAAACGAACCTCGGCTTGAACTTCTTCCGGCAGGGAGGGCATCTCGGCACCCAAAAGTGCGCCGATACAGAACGAGAGCGTCCGGCCTTCGATACACCCCTCCCAGTATTTGAAATAGTTCCTGATGCGTATCAGGGGGTTCTCGATCTGAGCATCGAGTGCTTTCATCCCCTCTGAAATCCTGGCGCGGTGGCGCCTTAGAACGGCGACAACGAGCCCGGCCTTAGTCGGGAAATGATGGTGAATACTCGCCTTACGGATATTTACCGTTTCCGCAATATCGGCGTAGCTGAAAGCTGAATACCCTCGATCGATAAGAAGTGCGTTAGCCGCGTCGAGAATCCGTTCTGCCGTTTCACCTTGCATGCATACTCAGACTACCAACTAGTAGAATTGGATGCAGCTTTTTTGCGGGGCCAGATATGGCGCAGCCCAAGCTGGGTAGTCAGGTCCTGACGCGGCCGGAGATGAATCGGGCGGACATGGTCGAGATTGGTCCTCATAACCGCCCTTGTGTCGATCCATTATTTCAAGGGGAAAAGTCCGGCGTCTCTATTTGAGCGGATACAGTTTCAGGTTGCGAAAGTAGACTTCCGCTCCCTCTGACTGAAAGAGGATCTTGCCTTCCGCGGGGAAGGGATTCGTGCCCTGGTTGACCAGTTTGCCGTTCACGTACTGCCTGATGTGGCCGCCCTGCGAGATGAGGACAAGGTGGTTCCACTGGCCGTGAGGCTTCTCAACCTCGCCGGTCGGGTCGCGAGTTCCGGTGACGTTGGGCGCCACGCCCTTGTTGTAGCGTGGGATGCTGAGCGCCGAGCCTGGAGGCCCGGTAACGCGCTGGCCGGTCGTACCATCTTTCGCGATGCCTGTGAGGGCCGCCCCATCGGTCATCCAGAAGTCGCCGGTGCCGCCTTCCGTGATCTGAAACTCGATGGAGCGGGGCCAGACCTTCTGCTCGCCCTGGACGTTGAAGAGGATGCCGGAGTCGCGTGCCTTGCCGTGGCGATCGAGGAAGGTCCCCTCGCCCCACTTGAAGTCTGCGGTGAGGCAGAAGTCCTTGTAGGAATCACGGGTGATGAGGTAGCCGAAGCCGTTCCCGGAGACGTGGATGATGCCTTTTTCGACCGTGAAGATGTGGTTGGGGTCGGAGTTGAGCCCTTCGCCCCGGATGAAGGTATCGAAGGTAGAGAGGTCATGGCCGTTAAAGAGAATGACCGGGGCCTGATGCGGCGGTATCTTCTGAGCCGGCATCGGAAGAGCGGCGACAATCGCGATGAAGAGGCAGCCAGCTTGCTTGATGGTCCTGGACTTGATGGGAAACGGCATGATTCCTCCGGTAGTCTGCGATGCCATTCTAGCTGTAAAACTTCGGCTGGCCTTCGGGACGGGTCTTCCAGCGGCGGTGGACCCAGAGCCACTGGCCGGGGAAGCGGCGTATCCAGGATTCGGTGACGGCCGCGAAGAGTGCGGTGTTGGCTATGACGTCGGCGGCTGGATCGGCGGAGCGGATGAGGTCGAGCGGTGGGCCGAAGTGGAGGACGTAGCCGCCCCGGCCGTTGCGCTCCGACGGCTCCCAGACGAGGAAGCCCGGGAGTACGGCAGCGTCTGTCTTGAGCGCGACGCGGGCCATGGCAGTGGCGGTGCAGGCGTCGGTGCCGAAGAAGGGGACGAAGGTACCCTGCGGCGGAGTCATGTTGGTGTCCATGAGGATGCCGACGGTCTCGTTGTTGTGCATGGCGGTGAGGAGGCCGCGGGCGAAGTCGTCCTTGTGGATGACGCGGTTGCCGTGGAGGCAGCGGATGCGGTTGACGAATGCGTCGACGAGCGGGTTGTCGAGACGGCGGATGACCAGCGACATGGGGTAGCCGACGAGGGAGTGGTAGAAGCTGGAGAGCTCCCATGCGCCGAGATGGCCGGTGAGGACGAGGACACCTTTGCCGCGGTCGCGGGCGGCGAGGTAGTTGTCGAGGCCTTCGTAACGGATGAACTGCGCGGCCTGTGCGGAGGTGTAGCGCGGCATCTGGCAGAACTCGGCCAACTGCCAGCCGAGAGAGCGGTAGACGCCGCGGAGAATGGCCTCCAGTTCGGCTTTCGTTTTTTCAGGGTAGGCGCGGGTGAGGTTGGTGAGGCCGGTGGCGTGGAGGCGGCCGAGCAGGCGGTAGGCTATGGCCCCTATGGCGGCGCCGACGGACCGGGCCAGCGGACGCGGGAGGGAGCCGAGGAGACCCACCATGACGCGGAGGGCGAAGTACTCAGCCCGTTCGCGGACTGTGGGGGGCGGGCTGGCGGCCGTCGAATTGTCGTTCCTGGCTTGCAACAGTTTTCAGTCTACGCAATGTGAGACGGGGAGACTGTGGATGAGGGTTCGGGCGCAGACGACACAAGAGGCAGCCGAAGCTGCCCCTTCTGCCAACCTGGATTGCGTGTGGGCTACTGGTTGTCCTTGGAGACAACGAAGTACTTGGCCACAGTGTGGACGAAGTGCAGGCTGTTGGCCGGCGCGGGGACATGGCCGTGCAGGACCGACTCAAAGGGGACGTTGGAGCCATACTCGGTGCGGGTGTCGTCGGTGTTCTGGGAGAGGACGACGCCGCTGAGGTCGATGCCAGCGAAGATGCCGCGGGCGCGGGAGTAGGTGAGGAACTCGGCATGCAGGGTGATGTCGGTGTCGGCGGCGGCATTGCGGCCGACCGGACCGGCAGCGACGGAGGCGTCACCACCAAGCTTGAACTTGGAGTGCAGCATGTCTTCGAGGCCATGATCGTTCATGGCCAGCAGGACGAGGTCGGTGGCCTGCCCGCCGATCTGGAAGCCGAAGCTGCCACCGGCAAGCTGCACGAAGACCGGAGCGCTCCAGCCGCGGGGCGTGCGGCAGGTAGCCACACCCTGGCCGTACTGGCCGCCGACGACGAAGGCCGCTTTCTTGTAGCTTGGGACAACGACAACGCAGTGGGCGCTGGCCAGGATCGACTGGGGAATGCCTTTGTCGGGGGTGTGCATGATCTCGCCCATGACCGCAGCTGCCGCATCGAGACGGCCAGTGAGCTTCGCGTCCTGCGCCTGGGCGGGGACGGACAGGCAAGAGGCCGAAACCGCCAGAACGCCTAGAAGTCCAATCAAATTTTTCATCGTGTAACCTTTCACACTCTTTAGTCAGCGGCGGGCAGACATTGCCCTTAAGCCGCATGCCTCATTGTCTGATGGAAATAGAGAGAGGTAGGTTGCACAAGGAAAAAAATGGGGGTTGTGAAGTGGCAACTGTCTCCAGTTACCGCTCACAACCCCGCTTCTCCCAGGTCTGTACTGGAGCTAGTCTCGGCCATAGGACGGGTTCTCACAAGGGTACCGAGGGTTGTATACCTTGGAAGCTATACCTAAGTCAGACCGTGGTTGAGGGCACGCGGGGCCAGTTAACCGCGGGAGCCGACGCGCGTGGGCTGCAGTCGGCTCCCGCGCTCCTCAATGGCGCGGAGCGTGAGCTCGACCCGATTGGAGGAGCGGGTCTTGCGCAGCATGCGGCCAAGGTGGGCTTTGACCGTGACCTCGTCGATGCCCATGGCTGAAGCGATGTCGCGGTTGGTGCGGCCATCCATGAGCAGTTGCAGGACCTCAAGCTCGCGGGGTGTCATGACGCCGACGACCGAATCGGAGTTGGAGACGGAACCCCCGAAGGCAACACCGCCCGCGTCGATGAGCCGGGCGAGGACCTTGCGAGGGGCCCAGATGGAGCCATCGAGGACGACATCCATCGCCATGCGGATCTCGCTTTCGCTGGCGGTCTCGGCGAGGTAGCCCTTGGCGCCCGCGCCGATGACGGCCTGGACGTACTCGGGGTCTATCTGCTTGCCCATGACGACGACCTTCACGCCTGTGTGCTCGCGGCGGATGCGGCTGACCATGTCGGAGAGCACATCGAGCGGCATGCGGATATCCAGCAGAAGAGCGTCGTAGATGGGAGGGGCGTCGGGAACGGGCTCTCCCAAGCCGGGGACCTCGTGTCCCGAGGCCATCTCCAAGGCGACCGCGTCGACACCCACGGTCTCCTCCAGTATCGCCAACAGACCAATGGAACGCAGTGGGTCTGCCGCAACCACTCCCACGCGCGCTCTCGAGCCTTGCGTCACCGTCGCACTCCTCGTTTCGAATACGAGTCTTGCTAACTGCCTGCGTATGTCTTGCTACTCTGCGCCTTCAGGAGATGCTCATCCTACAACTTGGGTAGAACGATTCCCTGCTGGTTCTGGTACTTGCCCTTGCGGTCTGCGTAGCTGACCTCGCAGGGTTCGTCACCTTGGAAGAACAGTATCTGGCAGAGGCCTTCGTTGGCATAGATACGGGCCGGCAAGGGCGTGGTGTTGGAGATCTCTAGTGTGACGTAACCCTCCCATTCCGGCTCGAAGGGCGTTACGTTCACAATAATCCCGCAACGGGCATAGGTACTCTTGCCCACACAGATTGTAAGCACGTCGCGCGGGATGCGGAAGTACTCAATCGAGCGTGCCAGGGCGAAGGAGTTGGGGGGCACGATGATGGTATCGGCCTCTACCGAGACAAAGGAGCGTTCGTCAAAGGCCTTGGGATCGATGATCGCGCTGTTGACGTTGGTGAATATCTTGAACTCGTTCGACACGCGAAGGTCGTAGCCGTAGGAGGAGAGACCGTAGGAGATGACACCATCGCGCACCTGCTTTTCGCTGAAGGGGTCGATCATCTTGTGTTCCAGCGCCTGTTTTCTGATCCAGGCGTCGTTCTTGATGGACATCGTTGGTGAGTGTGCCGCGGCGCACGGTGGACGGTGCTTGGTTTGAACCTCGGCCCTTTCCTATGGAGTTCTGCTTACGAGCGTATCCTAAACGACTGTGGGTGCGGGAATCCCGGGTAACTCCGGTGATATCATCAGCCTGTTCACGTAGATGGATTGACAAGCGGCAGAGTGCTTTCTATCCTCAAGAGGATATCGAACCGGCAGTGGGCGGCAGCCGAAGGTTTCTGCCGCGCTGTAAGCGAAGTCCTAACCATTACAACTCCGACAGTCTGAAGGAAGGCACCCTCCTTGATTAAGCAGGATCTCATTCAACGGGTCGTCGAACGCACGGGACTCCCTCGCATCAAGGCCGAGTCCGCGGTAGACGCTATCTTTGAGGCCATGAAGGGCGCTCTGACCAAGAGCGACCGCATCGAACTGCGCGGCTTCGGCGTCTTCACAGTCAAACCCCGCAAGACCGGGGTGGGACGCAACCCGCGCACCGGCGCGGAGGTCAGCATCACTCCGGGCAAGGCTGTGCGCTTCAAACCCGGCAAGGACCTGCACCTGATCGACTGATCCGATCACTGAACCATGACAATCTGCGCAACCGAAGGCCCGTTCCAGCCGCTGGAGCGGGCGTCTTGCGTTAAGGCAAATGTTTGCCTGCGGTTGAGCTATAGCGCCGATAACGATTTCTACATGAGATGTACGGGGTCGACATCGACGACGACTGCGCGGCGGGGGACCTGTTCGGCGTCGACAAAGCCCAGCAAGGCCCGCAGGGCCGCGCCGAGCTGCTCGCGGCGGTCGGCCTTGAGCACCATGTGGTATCGGTAGATGCGCTTGAGCCTCGCATTGGGCGCGGGTGCCGGGCCGAGCACGCGGACGCCCTCCGGCTTGTTCTTCGCCAGCCAGCGGCCCAATTTTGTGGCGATGCCGAGAACCTCTTCGAGCTCTTCACCCTGCAGGATGACGTTGGCAAGCACACTGAGCGGCGGGTAACGCATGGCGCGCCGGAAGTACATCTCGCGCGCGGCGAAGCCGGTGTAGTTGTGCGTGATGGCGAACTGGTTGACGTAGTGGTCGGGCTGGTAGGTCTGGACAAGCACCTTCCCCGGCAGCTCGCCTCTTCCGGCGCGGCCACTGACCTGCGTGAGCAGTTGGAAGACGCGCTCGGCGGCGCGGAAGTCCGGCAGGCCAAGAGCAAAGTCCGCACCGACGACGCCGACCAGCGTGACGCCGTGGATGTCGTGGCCCTTGGCGATCATCTGCGTGCCGACGAGGAGGTTGATCTCGCCCGAGTGCAGCCGCCCGAGCAGGCGCTCCATGTCGCCGCGCGTGCGGACGGTGTCACGGTCCATGCGGCCGATGCGCGCGCCAGGAAAGAGCTCCTGCAGGCGCTCTTCGCCCTGCTGCGAGCCCGCGCCGAGGTAGTACAGATGCTCGGACTGGCACTTGGGGCAGGCCTTGGGCACAGTGCGCCGGTAACCACAGTAGTGGCACTCCAGCCGCTGGCCGACGCGGGCCTCGCCGTTGAGAGAGTTTTCTTCGCCGCCCTTGTGGTACGTGAGCGAGATGGCGCAGTTTTCGCATTCAAGCTTTTCGCCGCAGCTGCGGCACATGACGACGAAGCTGTAGCCGCGGCGGTTGAGCAGGATGATGACCTGCTCGTTGCGGTCAAGCGTAGCCTGGGTTTCTTCGATGAGGCGGCGCGAAAACAGTTGCTCCTTGCCGGTCTCGCGGAACTCTTCGCGCATGTCGATCATCTCGACCTTGGGCAACGGGCGCTGCTGCACGCGTTCGAGCATCTGCACCAGAGCGTAACGGCCACGTTCGGCGTTGTTCCAGCTTTCGAGCGATGGCGTGGCCGAGCCGAGGACGACGGTGCAGCCGAGGAGCTTCGCGCGCATCACGGCGACGTCGCGGCCATGGTAGCGTGGGGTCTCCTCCTGCTTGTAGCTGCTGTCGTGCTCTTCGTCGACGAGGATGAGGCCGAGGTTAGGCATGGGCGCAAAGACTGCCGAGCGCGTGCCGATGACCACGCGCGCTTCTCCACGGCGGATGCGATGCCACTGCTCGGCACGCTCGTCGGGCGTGAGCTGCGAGTGCAGCAGCGCGACCTCCGAGCCGAAGGCTGCGACCATCTGCGCGGCGGTGCCGGGGGTGAGGCCGATCTCCGGCACCAACAAAAGCGCGCTTTTGTTGGCGGATAAAGCTCGCTGCATCGCGGCGATGTAGACGGCCGTCTTGCCCGAGCCGGTGATGCCGTAGAGCAGGTGCGGCTTGAAGCCGCCCGCGTTCATCGCAGTGACGATGGTCGCGAGCGCTTCGGTCTGCGCCTCGTTCAGTGCATGCTCGTGCGCGAACTTTTTGCCGTGGTTCCCGAGGCTGGTGACGTGGAAGGCCTGTGCGGTCTCTTCGAGCCGTACCAGGCCGCGTTTGACGAGCGTCGAGAGGGACGAATCGGGGATACCGCGCGCGCTGAGGCGGCTGCGCAGCTCACGGACGAGCTCCCTGCTGCCACAGCCGGCGAGCTCCGCCATGACGGCGAGTTGGTTGTCGTTGAGTTTCGGAAGACGCTTGCCCTCGGTTGGCTCTGCGTTGTCCTCTGCAAGGACGGCAACTATCTCCACCCGGCGGGCATCGCGGACCTCCGCGAGCGGCTCGCGGACGAGCCAGCGCTTCTTCGCCATCGCGTCTAGCAGCGCCTTGTTCGCGCCGGTGGCGCTGCGTAGCGTGGCGGTCTTGGCGGGCTCGCCGGATTCGAGATAGTTCAACACGGCATACTCGCGGTTCTGGTCTTCGACGGAGAGCCTGGAGCGGCGCGAGGAGCCCTTCGCAGCGCCCTCGTAGAGCACCTTGCGGCCCTGCTCGGCGATGCGGTAGGTCCACTGGCGGCGGACCTCGGCGGTGAGCGGCATCATGCCGCGCAGCACCTCGCCGAGCGGCGCGCAGTAGTAGGCGGCGATCCACTTGCCGAGCTCCATCAGCTCGTCAGGCAACAGCGGCGCTTCATCGAGCACGCGGTCGACTCGCTTGACCTCGACGTCGTCGGGCGGCTGCGTGTCATGCAAGCCGAGGATGATGCCGACGAGCCGCTGACCTCCGAAGGGCACCATCACGCGCACGCCGACCCCAGCCTCCTGCCCACCCAGCTCATAGGTGAAGACCCGGTCAAGAGGCACGGGCAGCGCGACATCACAGTACAGGCTCACGCTTCCAGACTATCGCTCGGGGTTGTGCATCCCCGGAGCGGCCTCGGCGGCCTTTTTGAGCGCCTTGAGCTCTTTGGCGGAAGCCTTCGCATCCTGCAATAGCTTTTCAACACGATTGGGGACATCGGGCGCTCCAACGCTCAACAGTGCGCCCGTCTGACGGAGGAGGTCGAAGTCGCGGCGCGCGGCGGCGATGGCACGCTGACCGCAGCAGAACTCGACGCGGGTTCCCTGCTTCACCTTCTCCGTGCGGCGCAGCAGGATGCTGCCGATGGCGCCGGTGGAAGCGACGTGGGTGCCCCCGCAGGCGTTGTGCTCGATGCCTTCGATTTCGACGATGCGCATGGGGCCTTCGCGCTCTGGCAGCTTGCGGAGGTCGCCACGTGCGAGCATTGCTTCGGCCTCGTCGCGGGAGACCCAGCGCGGGCGGATCGCGCGAGCGGCATAGATCTCGCAGTTGACGGCGAGTTCGATGCGGCGGAGGTCGTCGTCGGTGATGGACGTGATGGCTAGGTCGATGGTGACCTTGTCCGCGCCGAGATGAAAAGAGACCGTGGGCGCGGAGAGTTCGCGGAGGAAGACTGCGGAGAGCAGATGCTGCCCGCTGTGCTGCTGCGCGAGGTCGAGGCGGCGTTCGGCGTCGACGCGGCTCGTGATCTGTGCGCCTTCAAGCAGGGGCTTGCGGACGTAGTGCCAGACCTCGCCGGCGTCATCCTCTTCGACGCGCTCGACGGGGACTTCAAGCACTGCGCCTGATCGAGAGACTGCGGTGAGTGTACCGAGATCGTGCGGTTGGCCGCCGCCGGTGGGGTAGAACGCCGTGCGATCGAGCGAGAGCTGCCAGAGCTGACCGCTGGCGTCTTTGGAATCGAGACGGATGTCGGTGACAGTAGCGGTGAACTCGAGCGCGTCGAGAGCGGAGGTGTCGTAATAGAGGCGTTCGGCAGGCACTACTTTGCTCCTGCCACGGCGCTCTGCAATGCGTCGACCTCCGCCTTGCTGCCGACGATGAGTGCGGTGCGGTCGTGGATGCCTTCGGCGGGGAGGTCGAGGATGCGCGTGGCCCCGTTGACCGCGCCACCACCAGCCTGCTCGGCGATCATCGCGAGCGGACGTGCCTCATACAGCAACCGCAGCTTGCCTTGCGGCTGCTTTTCGGTCGCGGGGTAGAGGAAGACGCCGCCCTTGAGCAGTGTGCGATGGAAGTCCGCAACGAGCGAGCCGATGTAGCGCGCGCTATAGGCTTGGCCGTTGAGTTTTTTGTCGACGAGTGTGCCCAGATAGTCGCGGTAAACCTGCGGCCAGCTTGCAGCATTGGCCTCGTTCGCAGAGTAGTAGGGACCCTGCGCGGGCATGGTCATGTTGTCGCTGGTCAGGATGAACTCACCCTCATCATCGAGCGTGAAGGCTGCCACGCCCTTGCCAAGCGTGAGCACTAAGACGCACGACGGCCCGTAGACGACGTAGCCAGCGGCGACCTGCGCGGTGCCGGGCTTGAGGACCGAAGTTACGACATCTCCGCTGACGGCGGCGATGGAGAAGATGGTGCCGACGTTGACGTTGACGTCGATGTTGGAGGAGCCGTCGAGGGGATCGAAGATGACGGCAAAACGCCCGTCTACGCGGTCGAAGGCAACCGGCGCCTCGTCCTCTTCGCTGACGATGGCGGCGACCGAAGGCACCTTGCCGAGCTCCGCGATCAGCTCGTCGTTGGCGAAGACGTCGAGCTTCTGCTGCTGCTCTCCCTGCACGTTCACCGCGCCGTAGGCCCCATAGATGTCGCTGAGGCCAGCGAGGCGGATGGCGCGCTCGATCGAGACCGCTGCGGTAGCAATGGCCGCGAAGACCGCGGCGAGTTCGGAGTTAGCGTGCTGCGCGACGTACTGTTCGACTGTGGTGCTGATTGCCATCGTTCCCTACCTTCCACAAAATAGTATTTCATCCCGGCTGCGGATTTGTGGCGGATACCGCACCGCGTCATCGCCTACAATCGACGACATGCTCACTCGACGCCGACTCCTTCTCAGCGCTTCTGCCGCCGCGCCTGCGCTTGCCCTGCGCGCTGCTGCCCAGACCACGGACTCCCCTGCCCTGCCCCCGCCGGTGATGGCGTTGAAGAACCGCGTGCATGAGGCTGTGCCGATCTCCGCTGCGGAACGCGAGCACAGGCTGGAGCGTGCGAGGACGCTGATGGGCGAGCAGAAGATCGCCGCGCTGACGATCACCGGTGGCACGTCACTGCAGTACTTTGTCGGCATTCCGGCGGGACAGTCGGAGCGGCTGTTTGCGTGGACGCTGCCAGCGAACGGTGCACCCTTCATCGTGTGTCCCGCGTTTGAAGAGGGTCGCATGACGGAGGCGCTAGGTACGATCCCCGGGGGTGCGTCAACGAAGATCTATACGTGGCAGGAGGATGACAATCCGTATGCGCTGCTGGCGAAGGCGCTGAAGACAGCAACGACATCGTCGCTGCCGCTGGCGATGGATGAGCGCGTCCAGTTTGTCTTTGCGGACAGGATTGCCAAAGCTGTAGCCCCGCGTGAGGTTGTGTCGGGGATTCCGGTGGTCGCCGGGTGCCGCAGCATCAAATCGCCTGCGGAGCTTGCGCTGATGCAGCTGGCGAATGACATCACACTCTCCGTATACAAGGCGGTGTATGAGAGTTGCGCGCCGGGCATGACCAACCGCCAGTTCACCGGGCTGATCGACGAGGCGTATAAGCGCTGCGGTGTGCGCGGCGAGGCATCGTGCCAGGTGGCGGCGTTCTCTGCGCAGCCGCATGGGTCGCCAACACCGCAGGTCATCCGTGAGGGGCAGGTCGTGCTAATCGACGATGGCTGCTTTGTGCAGGGCTACCAGTCGGATATGTCGCGAAGCTTCGTCTACGGCAAACCGACAGACCGGCAGTTGAAGGTGTTTGAGGTTGTGCATCGCGCGCAGGCGGCGGCCGTCGCAACAGCACGGCCCGGGCTGGAGATGCAGGCGGTGGACGCGGCTGCACGCAAGGTGATTACCGACGCCGGTTTCGGGCCGGGGTACAAGCACTTTACGCATCGCGTAGGCCACGGCATAGGCATGGACATGCACGAGTGGTACTACCTTGTGCGCGGCAACACGCGGAAGCTCGAGCCGAATATGTGCTTCTCCGACGAGCCCGGAATCTACCTTGCAGATGATCCCGAACCCTTCGGCATACGGCTGGAAGATGACATGCACATCACCGAGGACGGCGCGAAGCTGTTCACGCCGCAGAGCCCGAGTTTGACCAACCCGTTCGGCAACGCCTGACTGCGCTGCAACGCTACTTCGCGGGCATCACCATCAGCTCGATCCCGCTGGCAGCGTCGGCCTGGTGGAAGACAGTCTCGGTAGCCTTGTGGAAGTCTTCAGGCTTCGCTTTTGCGATGTCCATGAAGACCTGCGGATTGCGATCGGTAAGCGGGAACCACGAGCTGGCGACCTGCACCATGATGCGGTGGCCCTTGCGGAAGGTGTGGTTGATGTCCTGCATCGAGTAGTCGACCGCGGTGATCTTGCCGGGCACCAGCGGCTCGGGCTTCGCGAGCGAGTTGCGGAACTTGGCACGGAAGGGCTCGCCGCGCACCAGCATCTCGTAGCCACCCATCATCACAGGTGGCGCTGCGGTCACGTGCTTGCCCTGATCGGCTCCCTCATTGGGATACTCAAAGTCGTTCGGATAAACATCAATAAGCTTGATATCGAAGTCTGAATCGGTGCCGGTGGAAGCGATTTTGAGGCGCGGCTTGATGGGGCCAACAATGGTGACATCTTCCGTGAGCGGCGCGGTCTCGTAGACGAGCACATCGGGGCGCGTGGCGGCAAAGCGCTGATCGTCGTCCATGTAGCGCTGCGGCGGGTCGGCCTCGGAGACATAGCCGACGTAAGGCACAGGGTGCGCGGGATCGCTGACGTAGGAGTCCTTGCTGGCACTCTCGGTCGGCGCGGTCCAGCTAAGGCCGCCGTTGGGCTGGAAGTAGATCGTCTTCGTCGCAGCCTGCTTTGGCGGCCAGGCGTCGTACTTCTTCCAGACATCGGTGCCTGTTTCAAAGGTGTAGGCCTTGGGCAGCGGGGTCCACGCAGCGTCCTTGAGGTAGTGCGCGAAGAAGGGTGCTTCGATGTTTTGCTGATAAAAGACCGAGGTCTCGGAGCCGAAGCGGATGTCACCGAGCGAGGCGCCGGTGCCGCGAGCCCAGCCTCCATGCACCCACGGGCCTTCGACGAGCGTGTCTGCCGCGGCGTCCGGGCTGAGCTTCGCGACAGCATGGAAGCCCTTCACCGGGCCGGCGAGGTCTTCGGCGTCGAACCAGCCGCCAACGAACATCACCGCGGCCTTCACCCCGGTCATGTGCAGCTCCATGTTGCGCGCGACCCAGTAGGCATCGTAGGTATCGTGGATCGTCTGGTCGTGATAGAGCGGGTTGGTGCCGCCGGCGGGTGAGTCGAGGTGCGCGAGCGTGCCCATCTGCAGGTAGTACTGGTAGGCGTCCTTGGTGAAGAATTTGAAGTCGTTGGGAGGCTCGACCTTGAGAGGGTTCTTCTGCGGGCGATAGAACGGCGCATAGAACGAGTGGTTGGCCGCGAGCATGAATGCGCCGCCGTGGTAGCTGTCATCCCCATCGAAGAGGTTGATCATCGGCGCCTGCGGGCTGGCAGCTTTGATGGCGGGATTGCCGTCGATGATGCTGGCCGCAGTGTAGAAGCCCGGGTAGCTGATGCCCATAATGCCGACGCTGCCGTTGTTGCCGGAGATGTGCTTGAGCAGCCAGTCGACGGAGTCGGACATATCCGTGCTCTCGTCGATGCCGTGGCCGGTTTTGGCGTCGTAGACGGGCGGCGTCATCTCAACCCAGTTGCCTTCACTCTCCCAACGGCCGCGCACGTCCTGGCAGACGAGGATGTAACCGCTCTTGAGCATGGTCATGTTGCCGGTGACGCGCGGCTGCACAACATCGTTGTCGTAGTTGCCGCAGCTGTAGGGCGTGCGAGTCATCAGGAAGGGATAGGGCCCTTTGTCTTCGAACTCACCGGCGATGGGCGTGTAGACCTGCGTGTAGAGCTTGACGCCGTCGCGCATGGGGATGCGGTACTCGTGCTTCTCGTAGTGCGCCTTCAGGAACTCTGCCATCTGGCTACCCTGCTGTGCCGCAGCCATGCTTGCCCCAGCGCACACCATCACACAGGCCGCCCATACGCGACGAAAAACCTTCATGCCTACCCTCCGAGAATCACTTAGAGATTGTATCGCCCTGTTTCTGGCATACTCGTTGCCATGTGGAGTGGCCGGTTGAAGGCGGGCGTTGTCGCGTGGGGGATGCTGGCCACGCTGGGCTGGTCGCAGCAGCCTGCACCCGCTACGGCGACGCCTCCGAAGCCCTACGTGCTGCATGTGTACGCCAACCTGGTGCAGGTGCCGGCGCTGATCCTGAACGGAGATCTCCGGCCGGTTTCTGGGCTGGCAAAGGACCACATCTTTATCCGGCTCGATTCAGGGCCCGCCTTTCATCCGACCAAGATGCACATCGAAGGCGATGAACCGATCTCGCTTGCCGTGCTGGTCGATGCAAGCGGAGGTGAAAAACGGCTGCTGGCGCGCCTGGCAGAAGACGCTGCGAAGGCCGCCGAGGCTTCCCTCACGGCAAGAGATCGCATCTCCATGTTTGCAGTGGACTGCACGCTGGTCCGCGTCGGCCAATGGGCACCGGCTACAGATGACAACATGAGGCTCATGGTCCACGCCGCGCTCTCGTCGTCTGTGCTTCACGGCGGTGGGAACACACCAAAGTGCGAGCACTCTGTGCATCTGTGGGACGCTGCCGCGCAGGTAGTGCGAGCGCTCTCCAACCAACCCGGCCGCAAGGTGCTGCTGCTCATCAGCAGCGGCAGAGACCGCAAGAGCACCAACACCTGGAACGCCCTCAAGGAATACGCGACCAACCAGAGCGTGGCGATCTTCGGACTGCGCGACCTGATCCACTTCTACGGCGACACAGGTTATCAGGGGCATGCAGTGATGGAGGCAGGCTTCTATTTCAATAACCGCTCCGTGGGCGAAAACGTGTACCTTGCACTCTGCGAAGGGACCGGTGGGATTATTCTGACGACGCCGGCGAACCAGCTGGCGGGAAGCATGGAGAACATCGTTGCGCTGGTGCGCGCACGCTACATCCTGGAGTTTCCACGGCCCGACGACTTCACACCAGGCAAACATGCGATCGATGTCACCGTCCCCTCCGCAGCGAACTATATTACGACAGCGGGTGTGACGTTACCGCTGCCGGATGCCGGGCGGGAAAGCGACCCGACCACGGTCCCCTCCGCGCCATCGCCGGCGGTGATGGGCAAGCGCAGAGTCCTCTCTCCGCACTAAGCGGAACGATGCGATCACGAAACGGCTTCGAGTTCCGACTCCGTGGCTTTACCCGCCAACCGCATTACCAGCCGCTCCAGCACAAGGCGCTTGTCCGGCGGACTGGAACGCAGCTCGAGATCGGCCTTGGCGATGGCGCGGAGGCCGCGCGTGAGGTCGCTGCGGTCACGATAGCGGCGCGCCTGCGCGATGAGTGCATCGGCCGCAAAGGGCGCAACGCGGAAGCCCGGCCACAACACCTGCCAAATGGCGCGCGAGTCCTTGACCTGCTTCTCATTCAAGATGAGCATCTGCCGGTAGGTCTTGGCGAGCATGAAGACGTGGCCGATGGCCGCATCTTCGCCACCGTCGGAGGCATTGAGCAGGCCGTGCAACAGCGCAAGCGCGCGCGGGGCGTCCTTCTGACTGATGGCATCGGTGAGCTCGTAGAGACTGCGCTGCTTGGCGGCAGAGACCATCGTCTCGACGTCGGCAAGCTCAACCGTGTTGCGCTGCATCGCGCCCGCATAGAGCAGCAGCTTCTCCATCTCGCTGGCGATGGTAAGCATGTCCGCGCTGAGGGCGTCGACGAGCTCGCGCGCAGCGTCGTCCGTGAAGACGACACCCTTTGCCTTCGACTCGCGCAGCACCCACTTGATGGCGTCGTCTTCGCTGACGCGTTGCAGCTCCACGATGCCGCAGCTATCGCCGAGGGTCTCGCGGATCTTCTCGACGCGCTCCTTGTCGGTCATGTCCATGCGGCGCAGGTCCTGCGGCAGCGCAATGTGGTCAGCGACGAAGATGAGCAGCGCCTGCGGGTTGGGGCTGCGAAAGTATGCATCCAGCACGGCGAATTCATCCTTCTTCTGGCCACGGCCATAGAGCAGCTTGAGGTTGCGGATGAAGAGCACCTGGAACGGTGCCATCAGCGAAGGCGTCTGCGCGAGGTCGAGTGCATCGAAGATGCTGGTGCTGGCGAGGTCGAGGTCATGCAGGCAGAAGTCGCGCATATCGTCCGGCACCAGAGCTGCAAGCACGCCTTTGCGGCAGATTTCGTAGAGAAAGGCTTCGTCGCCAAGCAGAACGTAGCCAGGCCGTCGAGCATCGCCGCTCACCTCCGCGAGAAAACGCTCGGCGGCGGCAAAACTCTTCAATCCCGAAGTCTGCGCCGTGCTCATTGAAAGCTCTCCAGCATGTCGCTGACCAGGGCCTTGGCGAACTCGCGCGAAACGCGGCGCATGGCGGCGCCGTCCTCCTGCACAAAGCCGGAGAGGTCCTCGGTGGACTGGTACTGCTCATGCCAGGCCATCGTGTCGTTGCGGTAGAGCACGGTGCCATCGTGCGCGATGAGCTGGACCTGCGCAGTGATGCTGACGAGGTAGCTCGAGGTCTGGCCGCTGTTGGGGTCGTAGGTAAGCGGCGTTACAGTCTGCGAGACTATGGTGCCGCGCAGCGTGGCGTCGGCAGTGCCTTTGTCACCTGGCAGGATGCGATACTTCGTGCGAGTGTTCAGTTCGCGGACGACAGCCTCGGTAAATGCCGTCTCCGTATTGAAGGCCTGCACGCGCGACTGAAAGATCGGCACCGAGAGCGTCTGCACATCCGCGGGAATGTGCGTCGCCGAGCCGACTGTGTGGTAGTCGCAGCCAGCGAGCCCGAGACACAACACCAACGCCGCGATGCTGAATGCTTTGCGCACGATTACTCCTTCACCACATTGACATAGTAGAGATCGGTGGCGACCTGAAAGCTCTGCGGCGTGCCTGCCCACGGCATCGACTTCCACTCCGTCGTCACGGGCTTCACCTTCGTCCAGTGCTGCGGATCGCCGACCTCAATCGGCATCGCGAACGCAGGCTCGTCAGCCTTCCAGCGATACTCAACCTGCCCGGGTGCGGAACCGAACCTCAGCTCCAGCGTTGGGATGTCCTTGTGCCGCAGGTATTGATTGAAGAACGGCGTCAGGTCCATACCGCCGTTGCCGGTGCCCGCACGCTGGTTCCACCACGAGACGACATCTTCCGTCATGATCGTTTGATACTTGAAGTGCTGATAGAAGTCGTGGATGTCGGCGAACCACTTCTTGTCGTCGCCAATCACCGAACGCAGCGTGTTCAACATAAGCGCGCCCTTGAAGTACTGGTCCTGCGGCGGCTCGGCGTTGGTGAACCGCGGCGGAATGATCGGCCGTTCGTTCTGCACCTTGGGCTTGAGACCGTTCACATAGCGGATGGCATCGGCCCTGCCCCAGCGGTACTCAACGTAGAGTACCTCCATGTACGTCGTCCAGCCTTCGTGGATCCACATGTCGCTGCGGTCGCGCGCCGTGATGGCGTTGCCGAACCACTCATGCCCGCTCTCGTGGATGATGATGAAGTCGAACTTCATGCTGATGCCGACGCCGGTCCAGTCGCGCCCATAATAACCATTCGTAAAGTGGTTACCATAGGCCACCGCCGACTGGTGCTCCATGCCCGCGTAAGGCACCTCGATGAGCTTATAGCCGTCCTCGTCGAAGGGATACTCGCCGAAGTAGTGCTCATAGGCATCGAGCATCTCGGGCACCTGCGCGAACTGTACCTTCGCCTTGTCGAGGTCCTCGGGCAGCGCGTAGTAGTCGAGCGTAGTCTTCTGGCCGGTCTGTTTGTTAATGTGCACGCCGTCGAAGTGCTGGAACTCGCCGATGTTGAGCGCGACATCGTAGTTGTTGATCGGATAGTGCACATGCCAGTGCCACTCGGTATAACCATCGCCAAGCGGCGTGCTGCCCTCAGCGCGGCCATTCGACACGTCGATGAGGCCATTGGGCACAGCGACGTCGATCAGCATGCCGTCCTGCGGCTCGTCGCGCCACTGGTCCTTGTTCGGCCACCAGACGCTAGCGCCCTCTTCTTCGCAGGCAGTCGTGATCCAGGGCTTGCCCTCCTTGTCCTTATCAAAGGAGAAGCAGCCAAAGCGACCCTGCGTGACCGGCTGACCGTGGTAGGCGACGGTGATCTCCTCGACCTTGCCCCTCGGCTGTGTCTGCGGAAACTGGATAAACAACGACCGCTGCTGGCGCGTATAGGTGAGCGCCTTGCCCTGCCAGGTGATGCTGTCGAGCGTCAGCTCCGGCGTGAGCTCGAGTTGGATCTTCTGGCCGTCCTGCAGCATGCGGAAGCGCACAAGGTTGGTGCCGGCGATGCTCTTCGTGTCAGGGTCGACGCGCAGCTTCAGGTGATAGAAGAGCAGGTCGTTGTTGGCACGGTAAGGCCCGTAGGCGCCGCGCAGCAGGTCATCCTCGGTAGGCGGCTTCAGCACGTCCGGCGGACGCACCCGGCCGGGAGTGGTCACGAGCTTCTGCGCCGAGGCCTGAGGTGCCGGCGTTGCAGGCTTCGCCGTCTGTCCAAAGGCCGAGACCACCGGGCAGCAGAGCATTGCCGCCATCACCACGCGTATCCGCAAAAAGAACATGCTTCCAGAGTACCGTTGCCGGCAGCGAAATGCCCACTGCGATCCACAGCTTCGCTACAGCGATAGACTGTGGCCATGCTCCGCACCCCGCCAACCGACCGGGAAGCACCCACCCTGGAGACCGCCCGCCTGCGCCTGCGCGCCCACACGCTGGCCGACTTCCCTGTGTACTGCACGCTCTGGGCAGATCCGGACGTAGTCCGCTACATCGGCGGCAAGCCCAACACCGCAGAGGAGTTGTGGGCACGGCTGCTGCGCAATGCGGGGCACTGGTCGCTGCTGGGGTTCGGATCATGGCTGGTGGAGGAGCGCGCGACCGGCAAGTTCGTCGGCGAGGTTGGCCTCTTCAACTACCAGCGAATGATTGAGCCGCCTTTGGGCGAGACACCGGAGATTGGCTGGATACTCTCGCCCTCCGCGCATGGACGCGGCTACGCCACCGAGGCCGTGAAGGCGATCCTCGCCTGGGCAGACGGACGGTTCGTCGCCAGCGAGGCGGCCTGCCTGATCCATCCTGAGAACGCTGCCTCCCTGCACGTGGCTGGGAAGTGCGGGTTCACACCGCACCACACGATCACCTATCGCGAGAGCCTGATGCAGGTCCTCGTTCGCCCGTTCGGCAGCCCGGCATAGGCTGCGGTACTCTTTTTCGACGGGCCCCAAAATGGAGACAATCGCATGAACTTTACGCCTTCTTCCATCGTTGCCCTCGTCGTCGCCGCCAGCTTTGCCGCGGGACTGAACGTTTATGCCACGGTCGCCACGCTGGGGCTGCTGGCGCACTTTCACTGGGTGGCGCTGCCCGGCGGGCTGGAGTCGCTGCAGAACCCCTGGGTGATCTTCGTCGCCAGCCTGCTCTTCGCGGTGGAGGTCTTCGCCGACAAGATCCCCGCCTTCGACCTCTTCTGGAACGCGGCGCACACCTTCATCCGCATCCCGGTGGCCGCGCTGATCGGTTACCAGGCCGCTTCCAACCTCTCGCCGGAGATGAAGCTGCTCGCCGCCGCTCTCGGTGCGTCGATCGCTGCGCTCGCGCACACGTCGAAGACCGCCGCGCGGGCGCTCGTGACGCCCAGCCCTGAACCCGTCTCAAACATCGCGCTGTCGGCGGGCGAGGACGTCGCAGCCATCTCGCTGACATGGCTGGCGACGCATCATCCCTATGTCGCCGGGAGCATCGCCACGGTGGGCATCGTCGTCCTGCTGCTGAGCCTGCGCTGGATCAGCGTGCGGCTGAAGCGGCTAGGGCAGCGGATGTTTGGCGGAGCACAGCCGGCCCAATAAAGAACGCGTGCAAGCAGCAAGGGCGACCCGAATCGGGCCGCCCTCGCTTTGTTTCTCACCGGTTGGTTAATGCCTGTGTCTTTATGCCTGCACGTGGCCTTCGCCGAAGCCCGTCTTGCGGCCCGTCTCCGGCTTCAGCACCTTCTGCACGTCACCATCGCCATCGGCCGAGGCCAGCGACGACTTCATCGGCGGCAGGTCCTGCCCGGCAATGATCAGCTTGATCTCCGCGGCATCCAGCGTCTCACGCTCCAGCAGGGCGGTCGCCATGCGGTGCATGATGTCGTGGTTATTGTCCAGCAGCTCGTAAGCGGACTTATAGGCCTCATCCACAAAGCGGCGAATCTCCGCGTCGATCTGCTTGGCGGTGTCGTCGGAGAAGTCTCGCGACTGACCGATATCACGTCCCAGGAAGACCTCCTGTTCCTTCTTGCCGAAGGTCATGGGCCCAAGCGAGCTCATACCGTACTCGCACACCATGCGGCGTGCCAGTTCGGTGGAGCGCTCGATATCATTGCCAGCGCCCGTGGTCATCTTCTGCAGGAAGATCTCCTCGGCGCACCGGCCGCCCATCATCATCGCCAGCCGCGTCTCCAGATACTCCTTGGTGACGGTGTGCTGGTCCTCTTCGGGCAGGTAGACCGTGACGCCCAGCGCCATCCCGCGCGGAATGATCGTTACCTTGTGCAGCGGATCGGAGTGGTCGCGCAACGCCGAAACCAGCGTGTGGCCCGCCTCGTGATACGCGGTGATCTTCAGCTCTTCGGGGCTGCGCATCATGCTCTTGCGCTCGGCACCCATCAGCACCTTGTCCTTGGCGACCTCAAAGTCGTACATGTGCACGGCCTTGCGATTGAAGCGCGCAGCGGTCAACGCAGCTTCGTTCACCATGTTCGCAAGGTCAGCGCCGGAGAAACCCGGTGTGCCACGAGCCAGGATGTTCAGGTTCACGTCCTCAGCCATCGGCACCTTCTTGGAGTGCACCTTCAGCACCTCCTCGCGGCCACGGATATCAGGGCGATCGACCACGACGCGGCGGTCAAAACGGCCCGGGCGCAAAAGGGCAGGATCCAAAACATCAGGCCGGTTTGTAGCCGCAATCAGGATCACGCCATCGTTGGACTCAAAGCCGTCCATCTCGACAAGAAGCTGGTTCAGGGTCTGCTCACGCTCGTCGTGTCCGCCGCCGAGGCCAGCGCCACGGTGACGGCCAACGGCGTCGATCTCGTCGATGAAGATGATGCACGGGGCGTTCTTCTTGCCCTGCTCGAACAGATCGCGGACGCGGCTCGCACCGACGCCGACGAACATCTCGACGAAGTCCGAACCGGAGATCGAGAAGAACGGAACGTTCGCCTCACCGGCCACAGCGCGGGCCAGCAGCGTCTTGCCGGTGCCCGGAGGCCCGACCATCAGCACGCCCTTGGGGATGCGCCCGCCAAGGCGCTGGAACTTCTGCGCCTCACGCAGGAACTCAATGATCTCCTTCAGCTCTTCCTTCGCCTCGTCCACACCGGCGACGTCCTTGAAGGTGATCTTCTTCTGCTGCATCGAAAGCAGACGCGCACGGTTTTTGCCGAAGCTGAGCGCCTTGTTCCCACCCGACTGCATCTGCCGCATCATGAACAGGATGAAGCCGAACAGCACCACGAACGGCAGAAACTGGAAGAGGGCGTTGACCCAGATGCTTCCCTGCTGGTCCTTGATGGTGACATCGACACCGTGGTCCTTCAGGTCCTTGTAGAGGTCGGGATCGTTCTGCGGGATCGTGGTAGTGAACGTGCCTTTGCTGGCATCGGTAAACTTGCCCGTCACCTCAGTCCCGTTGATCGTCACCGACTTGATGCCGTTGCTCTCGGCAGACTTCTGCATGTCGGTCAGGCTGAGCTGCGTATTGTGGTTCGCGGCCATGTTGGTGGCAACAAACTTCCATCCCAGCAGCAGGCAGCCCAGGGTCAGTACCCAGATCAAGAGTTGTTTGACTGTCGAATTCAATCCGCTTCCTCGTTTCCTCTACCCCAGCCGGTCTGAAACGCCGCCTCAGCGGAGTCCCCCTGACCGCACTGTCTGCGGCAACCACCCGCAGGTACAACCTTTTAGACGCCAAACCCAGCTGGAAGGTGCAAGCGAACTTCCGTCTCCCCGCAAACCTGTACTGCGCCAGTCGATACAATTTTACTCTCTCCGTTATCGATTAAGGCACGGAAAATAGTAAGGAGAGCCTTGGCAAGCTACGCGGGCCCTGTTGCAAGTTCCACTGCGCGACACCGCCACCCGTTTAGACACCGTTCCGCCAGAACCGGAGCTCGCGGGCGGAGCGCTCTACCCGCAGCCCTTCGCGCAGCTCCAGCCGGCTGCCGATCCTGCCCGTCACCCCCGCCACCCCGCCGAAGCCCGCCAGCGCCAGCACCTTCGCGGTCTCCTCGGCAGTCAGCCGCGAACCAACCTCCCTGCCCAGCGCCCGCACCACGCGCCGCCGGACCGCCGCAGGCATAGCCGCCAGCCGCGCGACTTCCACAGCGCAGCTCTGCTCGCCGACAGCCGTGCTGACAGCCCTGCCACCGCCCCGCACTGGCTTGCCGGGCAACAGTACCTGCGGCAGCAGCCGCGCAACCTCCGCCTGCCAGTAGCTCTCCTCGTCGCGAGCGATGGCTGCCAGCCGCGCCAGTGCGTCGTCTACCGATGGATTAAACCCGCGCAGTACTGGCATCAGTTCATGCCGCACCCGGTTCCGCGTCAGCGAGAGATCCCGGTTCGTCGCGTCCTCGCGCCAGCCCTGCTCCCGGCTGTTGAGAAACGACTCAATCTCCGCACGGCGCACCCCCAGCAGAGGCCGAATCACTCTGCCGCTTTCTGATCCCTGATCCCTTACCCCCGACCCCTTTACCTCCGGCGAGATGCCGCCAAGCCCCTCCGTCCACGCGCCGCGCAACAGCTTCATCATCACTGTCTCGGCCTGGTCGTCGAGGGTATGCGCCGTGGCGACAGCATCGGCCAGCCCCTGCCGCAGCAGCCCCCGTAGGGCGTCATAGCGCAGCTCGCGCGCGGCCTCCTCCAGCCCCTCGCGCTCAGCAGCCTGCCGAGCGGCAGTATCCACGCGAAAGACCTGTAGCGGCACCTGCAGCCGTTCGCACAGCTCCCGGACAAAGGCCTCGTCGG
Source organism: Granulicella sp. 5B5 (assembly GCF_014083945.1). GTDB lineage: Bacteria > Acidobacteriota > Terriglobia > Terriglobales > Acidobacteriaceae > Granulicella. The sequence goes on from NZ_CP046444.1 coordinate 736,119, forward strand.
CATCGGCGTCGGCCCCACGCAGGCCGTGGTGCACGTGCGCCGCGCTGACCACGATGCCCAGCGGCGTCTTTTCGGCGTTGGCCTCCAACAGCGCCAGCAGCAGCGCGGTCGAGTCCGCCCCGCCGCTGACGGCCACGCAAACCCGGTCGCCAGCCCGCAGCAGCTGCCGGTCCCATGCCAAAAATGGTTTATTTACCGCCATCTCTCCATCTTAGGCGACCGGCGGCAGCTTGTCTGACCGCGTCCACGCGCGCTGATTTTCTTCCGCCAAAGCCTTGCCAGCCGCCCCCGTTCGCTGCCATGATACTCAGCCTATGAACACCATTCGCCGCGCCACCGTCGAAGACGCCGAGCTCATCACCGAGCACCGCCACCAGATGTTTGCCGACAACAAGCTCGCCACCGAAGAGCGCTACGCCGAGATGGACACCAACTTCCTGCCCTGGGTCCGCGAACGTCTCGCCGACGGCCGCTACGTCGGGCTGTTGCTAGAAGACGCCTCGACCCACCAGGTCGTCTCCGCCTGTGGCATCTTCTATATGGACTTCCCGCCGCACTACCACGACCCAGAGCCCACCCGCGCGTACCTGCTCAACTTCTACACCGCGCCCGAAGACCGCGGGCAGGGCTACGCCAAGGTCCTGCTCCGCGCCGCCATCGACGAGTGCTGCGCCAGGGGCGTCGGCCTCATCACCCTGCACGCCTCGCGCTTCGGCAAGCCCATCTACGAGAAGTTCGGCTTCACTCTGCACAACGAGTACGTCTTCAAGACCGGCTGCAAGTAACGGGGCGAGACAGCAGTGAGTAGTGGGTAGACAGTAGTGAAAACCCTTGAAGAGGAGTGTCGTGAAAGCCGAGCAGACGATACGATCTACCACTCCGGTCTACTGCCTTTCACTCCGGTCTACCCACTACTCACTACTGCCTCGCCCCATCCCCGCGCTATACTGCGTATCCGATGTCTGTCTTCGTAATCCTTCCCGCCGCCGGAATCGGCACCCGCATGGCCTCCACTACCGGTGGCGCGCCCAAGCAGTTTCTCCAGCTCAAAGGGCTGCCTGTCCTCATCCACTCGCTGCAGGCGTTTTTGGATGTGCCGCGCGTCTCGGCCATCTACGTCTCGGTGCGCGACGCCGAGCAGCAGCGCGTCGCCGACCTCATCGCCGAGCACGGCCTCTCCGGCAAAGTCACCGTCGTCACCGGAGGCGACACGCGCCAGGACTCCGTTGCCAACGCGCTCGCCGCGCTGCCCAGCACAGCGGAGGACGACATCGTCCTCGTCCACGACGCCGTGCGCCCGCTGATCGACTCAGCCACCATCTCGCGCACCATCGACGCCATCGAGAAGCACGGCGCGGCCATCGTCGGCACCCCGGCCATCGACACGATTAAGCAAGTCGAGCGCACCGCCGACGGCGCGCTCATCGTCGCCACCATCCCCCGCGAGCTGATCGTGCTCGCGCAGACCCCACAGGGCGCGCGCGTCCCGCTGCTGCGCAAGGCCTTCTCCGAAGCCGCAGCCGACGAGTTCGTAGGCACCGACGAGGCCAGCCTGCTCGAACGTGCCGGCGTCCCGGTCTTCGTCGTCCAGGGCCACGTCCGCAACTTCAAGGTCACCCAGCCAGGCGACCTCGATATCGCAGAGTTCTATCTGGCAGGTTGACGCATCCAATGGCTGTGACGAACGCGAAACAACCCGAGTTCACCGAAGATCAGCTCCAGCTGATCGCCAAGGCACTCGCCGACCCGCGCCGCTACGAGATCCTCAAAAAGCTCGGTGGCCAGCGTTGCGCCACGCCCTGCTCCACCATCCGCGAGAGTGTCGACGTCAGCGCAGCCACACTCTCACACCATATGAAGGAGCTGGAGACCGCCGGCCTCGTACGCTCGGAGAAGGACGGCAAGTTCGTCCACTACTTCCTGCAGCAGCACGTTCTGCGCGCGTATCTGGATCGTCTGAAGACTGACCTCGCTTAAGCCCTATCATTGCCGTTGTTTGTTTTCTTTCGCGGCCTTTGCGGGCTTTTCCTTTGCGCCCTCTGCGTGAACGCTTGTTCCGCAGCAATGCGCCGCAGGCGCGAGCGCTCACCCTCACCAGAAAATCACCGACACCATGAATCCTCCTGTACTTCACTCACATCAATTCGATGGTTGTCGAAATATCGAAACGATTCGAGATCGACACAAGGAGATTTGAAATGAGCAAGCTTACAGGTAAAGTCGCAGTCGTTACGGGCGCGTCGAAAGGCATTGGTGCCGCTATTGCCAAGTCGCTCGCAGCCGCTGGCGCCTCGGTTGTTGTGAACTACGCATCGAGCAAGGAAGGCGCGGACAAGGTTGTTGCCGAGATCACCAAGGCAGGCGGCAAAGCCGTCGCGGTTGGCGGCAGCGTCGCCAAGCCAGCGGAAGCGCAGAGCATCATCGACGCTGCAATCAAGAGCTTCGGCAAGCTCGACGTGCTGGTCAACAACTCGGGCGTCTACGAGTTCGCGCCGCTCGAGGCGGTCACACCGGAGCACTTCCACAAGCAGTTCGACGTCAACGTGCTCGGCCTTCTGCTGGTCACGCAGGCCGCGGTGAAGCACCTCCCCAAGGGCGGCAGCATCATCAACATCGGTTCGCTCGTCAGCCGCGTTACGCCTCCGGCCAGCGCGGTCTACAGTGCGACCAAGGGCGCGGTCGATGTGATCACAGGCGTACTCTCGCTGGAGCTCGGCTCCAAAGGTATTCGCGTGAACTCGCTGAACCCCGGCCTGGTCGAGACCGAAGGCACGCACACCGCGGGCTTTATCGGTTCGGACTTCGACAAGCAGCACGCGGCATCGGTGCCGTTTGGCCGCATCGGTCAGCCGCAGGACATCGCGGACGCGGCGGTCCTCCTCGCCTCGGACGAGTCCGGCTGGATCAACGGCCAGCTCATCAACGCAGCCGGCGGCGCTCGCTAACCTGCGCCCGCCGCTTGACAGGGCATTTACAATAAAGATGTAGACGAAGGCTCGGCCACCCGCCGGGCCTTCGCCATTCCACCGGCTCTTTGACAATTTGACTAGACAACCGGGGATACACCCCTAAGTCCAATCCGCTGCGGATCATAGGGCAAAAAAGGGGGAGGGGTGCCACAGACTAACCCGCCCATCCGCTCCGGCAACTGCCTCCACAGACGCATCGACCACTCCGCGTTATCATCACAGGAATGAGCATGCGCATCGGCCTCGGCTTCGACTCCCACGCCTTCAAGGAAGGCGTCCCTCTCGTCATCGGCGGCCTGAAGATCGACCACCCCCAGGGACTCGCGGGCCACTCCGACGGCGACTTGCTGCTGCATGCCATCACCGACGCCCTGCTCGGCGCGGTCTGCGCCGGCGACATCGGCACCTTCTTTCCGCCGACCGACCCCAAGTGGAAGGGTGCCGACTCGACCGTCTTCCTAGAAACCGCGCTCGAAGAGATCGCGCTGGCTGGCTACAAGATCGTCAACCTCGACTGCGTGCTCATCATGCACCGCCCAAAGATCGTCCCCATCGCCGCCGAGATGCGCGAGCGCGTCGCCGACCTGCTGGGCCTCGAGCTGAACCAGGTGAGCATCAAGGGCAAGACGCCCGAGGGCCTGCCGCAGGACGGCACCGCCGTGGCACACGTTGTCGTGCTGCTGGAGTCGCTCGACAACGGCGAGAGCGGCAGGAAACTCGCGCTGCATGCCGACCGTCCCACCGAAAGTGACATCGAAGCCGCCATCACCTCCATCGCAGCGCAGCCGCGCGACATCTCCGCGCTGGGCCGCAAGGTACCCGCCTTCGATACCGACGACCTGACATAAATCGCTGCCGAAGAACGAGCCCGGACGCGATTTTCTCTTTGCGGCGTGCCGGTTCTCCGGTACAGTTGCCTCAATGTTTTGAGGAGGCAACATGCTGCATCTTCACTTGCATCACGCAACGTCTCTCCTGGCCGCTATCGCGCAGCAGCCGGATTACGATCAGCAAGCCAAAGCCATGGGTGGCATGATCGCCGGGATGATGGGCTTCATCCTGCTCTTCGCTGTCGCCATCGTGGTGTTCTTCATCTTCCTGTTCTGGCGCATCTTCACCAAGGCCGGCTTGAACGGCGCTTTGTCACTGTTCATCCTGCTCTACCCCATTGGCTTCATCATTGTTGTGTGCATCCTGGCCTTCAGTGACTGGAAGGTCGTCCCGGCACCAACTGCCTCGCCGTACTACCCGCCGAGCTATCCGCCGCCACCTCCACCGCCAGCGATACCACCTGCCTACCAGCCCCCACCCCAGTCGTAGCGCGTTCCAAACAACCCTGGCGGAGCGTCTCTGTTAAGATCAAAGTTTAGACAACTTCGATGACAACAGAGACCTCCGCCCCCGCTTCGCAAGACTCCCGCCCCACCCGCGTTCGCATCGCCCCCTCGCCAACCGGCGACCCGCACGTCGGCACCGCCTACATCGGCCTGCTGAACTACCTCTTCGCCAAGCAGCGAGGCGGCAAGTTCGTGCTGCGCATCGAGGACACCGACCGTACCCGCTTCGTCTCCACCAGCGAGCAGATGATCTTCGACGCGCTCAAGTGGATCGGCCTGCAGTGGGACGAGGGCCCAGACGTCGGTGGCCCCTACGGCCCCTATCGCCAGTCCGAGCGCACCGAGATCTACCGCGAGTACGTGCAGCGCCTGCTCGACAACGGCACCGCCTACAAGTCCTTCGAGACCGCCGAAGAACTCGAAGCGATGCGCCAGTCGCAGCTCGCCGCCAAGCAGCCGCCGCGTTACAACGGCGCGCACCGCGAGCTCACGCCCGCACAGATCGCCACGTTCGAAGCCGAAGGCCGCCCGGCTGTGATCCGCCTGAAGGTGCCCGCCAGCGGCAGCACTACCTTCCGCGACGAACTGCGCGGCGAGATCACCTTCGACCACAACAACGTCGACGACCAGGTGCTGCTCAAGTCCGACGGCTTCCCCACCTACCACCTCGCTAACGTCATCGACGACCACCTGATGCAGATCACAGACGTCATCCGCGCCGAGGAGTGGATCAGCAGCACACCGAAACACGTGCTGCTCTATAAAGCTTTCGGGTGGGAGCTGCCGAAGTTCTGGCACATGCCCCTGTTGCGCAACATCGACAAGTCGAAGATCTCCAAGCGCAAAAATCCGGTCTCGCTCAACTACTATCGCGACTCCGGCTACCTGCCGCAGGCGATGCTCAACTTCCTCGGCCTGATGGGCGGCGGCATGGCGCAGCCCACCGAGCAGGAGATCGTCAGCAAGGGCCTCAATACCAAGGAAGGCGATATCTTCTCGCTCGCCGAGATGCTCGAGAAGTACGACTTCCAGCGCATCTCACTCGGTGGCCCGGTCTTCGACCTGGTCAAGCTGAAGTGGCTCAACGGTGAGTACATCCGCAAGCAGTCGCCCGACGAGTTCTTCGCAACGATGCGCGCGACCATCTTCTCCGACGAGTACCTCCGCGCCGTCGCGCCACTCGTGCAGACACGCCTCGAAACCCTCGGCCAGTTCGGCGACATGACAGGCTTCCTCTTCTCCGACAACGTCATGCCACCCGAATCCGTGTGGCTGCCCAAGAAGCGCGAGGCTGCAGACACGATCAAGTTCGCTGAAGAGCAGCTCACCGCGCTCGAAGCCGCAGCCTGGGATACGGTCAGCATCGACGCCGCACTGAAAAAGCTCGGCGAAGCCCAGCAGTGGAGCGTAAAAGAGAACTTCATGCTGCTGCGCGCCATCATCAGTGGCAGCACGCAATCGCCGCCACTGCTGGAGAGCCTGGTCGTCTTCGGCAAGGCGCGCACGTTGGACCGCGTACGGCGGTTCATCACCGCTCAGAAGCAGCCAAAACGCAGCTAGCCCGGAGTGTAGTGCCATGAAGCCTTCGTTCAAGAGCCGCAGGCGCGTGCATCTTCACACGCACCCGCGAGCGATCATCGCTCTCACACCATCATCGTTCTTTGGAACCAGCGACGATCAGGTTGTTGTCCACGCTAAAGGCGCCCGGCGCAGAGTTCGCGCGGATGTTCGCCATCGCGGAGTCACCACTATTGTCCACAACACCATACAATGCCACATGCCCGTTATCGACGATGATATGGATCGCATGAAACCCCAGCGGCGGATCGTTCGTAATGCCGCCAGCCATACGCGCCACGCTGAGGCCGCGATATAGCGGGCCGGCGTTGGCGTTGTAGCGGCTCAGCGCTGGCGACGTATAGATCCGGTTGTAAACCTGCGCGCGGACACGGTCGTCATTCGGCGAATAGGGCAGCACCTTGATCTGGTTCTCCACGGCGGCTACACCGGCAATGCCCTTCACCGCGCTTGCGGCTTCACTCTTCAACGAGGGCCGCGACGCGAAACCATGTAGCACGACCGTCCTGCCCTCCACGCCAAACGTGATCCAGTCGAAGACATCGTAGTCCGGAAGGCCCCGCAGCCTCTGCTGCACCTCTTTGACCACGCGGACACCATCATCCTGTGACCAGCCATGCGCGGGAGTTTGGGCCTGCGCCATGTTGGATACAGCACCCGCATACATCAGGCCAAACGCTAAACAACCAACAGCAGGCAACCTGAACTTTCTCATGGAACCTCCTTGCAATGGTAGAAATAGCCCGTATGGGATTAGGATGCCTGCTCCATCGTCGCCGTTGGCTCCAAAACTGGCTTCAATCGCTTCGCAATGCAGCTCGCAGCCCGCCCCCATCTATACAAGAGGCTGCTCCAGAAATCTACGGTGATCGATGAAATGCCCCATTCGCAGCTACCCTATTACAACTTGACCTACTCGCCCCGCACCGCAACATGCACAGCCAGGTTCCGCGGCGGAAAGCATGCAGCGTTGTCGCAGGCCTGGTAGTGCAGCGTGCCGCTAAGCGTGGACTCTCCTTTCGGCACCACCAGCCGCAGCATCACGCGAAACTCGCCCTGGTACACATTCAGCGTCTCACCCGCGCCAATCGGCAAACGGAACGACACACCCGCCGGATACGACTCGCCCAGCACCTTGTACCCGCTCGCCGCCTGCAACGTCAACACCGTCGGAATCAGCAGTTCATCGGACGGATGATGCGAGTTGATATGAAATCCATCGTCAACGCGGAAGCGCAGCTCCACGTCCTGCGGCTTGCCCGCCGGCACATCCACTGCGTCCGAGAGCAGGAACACATGGTCCTTGCCCTTCACCTGCGGCTGCCCCAGCTGAATCTCCTGCGCCGGCAGCACACCCGCCAGCAACACCACCGCCAACACTCCAAACCTCTTCAACGTACTCACGCTCCCGGCAGAATCTTGTGGATGTCGGCTTCGATCTCGTCCTTGGTCGGCGCACCCGCGGTCTCTTCAACGACGTCGCCCTTGGGGTCCACGTAGAACGTCTCCGGCAGGTAGTCCACTCCGCCATAGAGCTTCGGCACGCTCTCATCCGGCTGCAGAATCGTGTACGTCACGCCGATCTTCTTTACGGCCTTCTCAATCTCGTCAGCCGAGGTGCCATCGTCCTGCGAGAGCCCAAGAATCACCAGCCCCTTGCTCTTGTACTTCTGGTTCATCTCCTCGAACCACGGCATCTCCAGCTTGCACGGCCCGCACCACGTCGCCCAGAAGTTCACAATCACAGGGTGCCCACGGTACTGTGCCAGCGACACCTTCTTGCCGCTCAGGTCCACCAGCGTAAACGCCGGTGCCGGCTTGCCCTGCAGGCTCGCTCCTGACGCGTCCGGCTCCGCGTTCGCCTCCTCCGGGGAGCTCTTCGTCAGCGTCTCGATCTTCTGCTGCGTCTGCTGCATCGCCAGCTGCCGCTGCTTATAGTTGTGCCACCCCGCAAACCCCAGCGCACCCAGCACCACCACCATCATCGCCAATACTGCCAACCGACGCGCCACAGCATAACCTCCCGCGCACGTTGCCGCGCACTCTCTCTTTAGTCTAACGCCGCCGGCTCTGCTAGCATCACGAGTGCCACACGAACCGTGCCCATGCCTGATAGCCCGCCAAACCGCAGCGCCAGCGTAGAACCTCTAAACCCTGCTTCTGCAGCCCTGAGCGCCGCGGAACCAGCCTTGAGCCCGGCTGGGCTGGTCCGCATTGAAGCCGCTGCGCTCGAACAGCTCGCCACCCGCCTCGAAGGCGCGCAGCGCTCTCACTTTGACTCCCTCGCTGCCACAATGGTTACAGCCGTCCAGGCGGGCCATCGCATCGTGCTCACCGGAGTCGGCAAAAGCGGCCTCATCGCCCGGAAGATCGCCGCCACGCTGCTCTCCACCGGCACTCCCGCGGCCTTCCTGCACCCGACAGAAGCCCTGCACGGCGACCTCGGCCTCTGCGCCGCCGGAGACATCCTCCTCGCCCTCAGCTACTCCGGCGCAAGCGAAGAGCTGCTGCGCCTTCTACCCGTTCTGCCGAAGCTCGGCGTAACACTGGCCTGCTTCACCGGCTGCCTCACCTCGCAGCTCGCTGCCGCCAGCCAGCATGTACTCGATATCTCCGTCGAACGCGAAGCCTGCGCGCATCAACTCGCACCCACCGCCTCCACCACCGCCATGCTCGCACTCGGCGACGCCCTCGCCATCGACGTCAGCCTCCGTCTCGACTTCCAGCCGCAGCACTTCGCCGAGCTCCACCCCGGCGGTGCGCTCGGCCGCCGCCTCACCCCCGTCCGCGCGCTCATGCACACCGGCGACGCCCTGCCCTCCGTACTCCCCACCGCCACGCTGCCCGAGATCATTCACGAGATCTCCGCGCGCCGCCTCGGCGTTACGACCGTTCAACTCAAAGGCAAGCTCGTCGGCCTGCTCTCCGATGGCGACCTCCGCCGCCTCTTCGAGCGCGAAGGCCCCGAAGCCTTCCACCGCACCGCCGCCGAGATCTGCAACCCCGAGCCGCGCACCATCGCCCCCGAACCCTTCGCATCCGAGGCCCTCGATCTGATGGAGCAGCACAAGATCACCGCGCTCATCGTCACAGCCGACGGCACCCGCGACACCACCGTGCTCGGCATCCTCCATCTGCACGACATCCTCAGCTGAATCACCCATGAAGTGTCATCTCGACCGGAGCATCGCAGCTTCATCGCGATGCGTAGCGGAGAGACCTGCATTTACCCCTGCCCATCTCTCCTCACCATAGCCACTCCGATACAATCGGAGGGATATGCAACGTTGGTCGAAGCTCTTCATTCCCACCCTCCGCGAAGCCCCCACAGACGCCGAGGTCGCCAGCCATAAGCTCCTTCTCCGCGCCGGATACATCCGCCAGCTCGGCGCCGGCATCTACAGCTATCTGCCGCTCGGCCAGCGCTCCATCAACAAGATCGTCGCCATCGTGCGCGAGGAGATGGACAAGATCGGCCAGGAGTTCCTGTTGCCCACGCTGAACCCCGTCGAGCTCTGGCAGGAGTCCGGCCGTGAAGCCGTCATGGGCCAGAACCTCTTCCACCTCAAGGACCGTAAGGGCGCACAACTCGTCCTCGCCATGACCCACGAAGAGGTCATCACCTCCATTGCGCGCAACGAGCTCCGCAGCTACAAGCAGCTCCCCCAGATCTGGTACCAGATCCAGACCAAGTTCCGCGACGAGCCCCGCCCCAAGTCCGGCCTGCTCCGTGTGCGCCAGTTCATCATGAAGGACGCCTACTCCTTCGACATCGACGCCGCTGGACTCGACGAAAGCTACAACAAGCACGACGCCACCTACCGCACCATCTTCACCCGCTGCGGGCTCGACTTCGTCGCCGTCGAAGCCGACTCCGGCGCCATGGGCGGTTCCGGCTCGCAGGAGTTCATGGTCTACACCGACGCAGGCGAAGACTTCATCGCCTCCAGCGCGAGCGGCTACGCGGCCAACCTCGAGAAGGCCACCAGCCAGCTCGCGCCAGTCGAAGACCTAGCCCCCACCGGCGACGGCACGCCCGAGCTCGTCTCCACACCCGGCAAAGCCTCCATCGCCGACGTCACCGAGTTCTTCGGCATCCAGTCCTCGCAGGACATCAAGTGCGTCGCCTTCATGGGCGCACGTGCCGGCCATCCCGCAGGCGAGCCGCTGCGTCCCATCGTCGCCTTCCTGCGCGGCGATCACCAGGTCAACGAGACCAAGCTCACCGCCCTCGCCGGCACCGCCGACCTGCGCCCCATGACACCCGAAGAGCTCGAGCTGCACATCGGCGGCCCCGCAGGCTTCCTCGGCCCCATCGGCATTCCCGAGGTTATGACACAGGGCTCACTCAACGGCCTCAAGTCCGGGAAGGCGCTCGACAAGCTTAAAGGCGTGCTGCGCGACGTACCCAGCGAGGGCCTCAAGACTATCGTCGTCCTCGACCTCGGCCTCGAAGGCCGCACGAACCTCGTCTGCGGCGCCAACAAGCTCGACTACCACTACCGCAACGTCACCCCCGGCCGCGACTTCACGCAAACCCTCATCGCCGACATCCGCAACATCAACGAAGGTGAGCTCGACCCCATCGGCGGCCAGCCGCTGCGTCTCGGCAAAGCCGTTGAAGTCGGCCACATCTTCAAGCTCGGCTACAAGTACACCGAGTCCATGGGCGCGCGCGTCCTCGACGCCAACGGCAAAGAGGTCATGCCCATCATGGGCTGCTACGGCATCGGCATCGAGCGCATCCTCACCGCCGCCATCGAGTCCAGCGCGGCAAAGTTCAAGGGGCAGTTTCCCGACACCGAAAAGGCCGGCGAGCAATACGCGCTCTCACCCACCATCGCACCCTATGAGGTCATCGTCACCATCACCAACATCAAGGAGAGCGATCTCCTCGCTGCCGGAGAAAAGATCGCCGCCGACCTCACCGCCGCCGGCATCGACGTCCTGCTCGACGACCGCGACGAGCGCGCTGGGGTCAAGTTCAAAGACGCGGAACTCATCGGCGTCCCCTACCGTATCAACATCGGCAAGAAGCTCGCCGAAGGCCAGGTAGAGCTCGTCGACCGCTTGCAGCAGAGCACCACAGACGTTACGGTCGAAACCATCGTCACGCACCTCCAATCGCTGCTGAAAGCGTCCAAAGCATAGCGCATTCTCTACGCTCTACTGTCTGCGCTCTACTGTCTGTCTTTTATGCCCGTCAAAGTTAAATTCGCCAGCACCACCAACTCCCTTCTCAGTAAGGTCGCCCGCGTCCTGCTGGCGATCGTACTTGCGTGCCTTGTGCTCGGCGGCATGGTCTTTGGCTACTTCTACTTCAAATACCGCGGCGAGGTCGACAAGCGCCTCGCCGAAGGTCCGCTCTTCGCCTCCATAGCGCAGGTCTACGCAGCGCCACAGGAGGTCCGTCCCGGCCAGGAGCTCTCCGCCATCTCCATCGCCGCCTCGTTGCGCCACGCTGGCTACAACGGCCCACAGGGCCTCGGCAACTACCAGCTCCGTTCAGAAGGCAACCAGGACTCCATCCTCATCAAGCCCGGCCCCGAGAGCTATCTCGCCATGGACGGCGCCACCATCGTCACCACCACCGGCCCCGACGGTCATCCCGTCGTCAAATCCATCATTGCGGAGAACGGTGCCCCTCTTGCGGCCTACAAGCTTGAGCCGCAGCTCATCACCGCGATGAGCGAGGACAAGAACCGCACCAAGCGCCGCCTCGTCACCTACGACCAGATCCCTCCGCGCATGGTGCAGGCCGTGCTCGCCATTGAGGACCGTCGCTTCTTCGAGCACAGTGGACTCAACTACGGCCGCACCCTCAAGTGCGCCGTCGTCGACCTTCTCTCGCACCACATGAGTTGCGGCGGCTCCACCCTCACCCAGCAGCTCGCCCGCGGCTTCTTCCTCTCGCCCGACAAGCGTATCTCGCGCAAGATTGCCGAGATCATGATCACCTTCCAGCTCGAGCACCGCTTCAACAAGCGGCAGATCTTCGAGATGTACGCCAACGAGATCCCCCTTGGCCAGCGCGGCAGCTTCGCCGTCAACGGCTTCGGCGAGGCCGCACAAGCCTACTTCGGCAAAGACCTCCGCCAGCTCGATCTCGCCGAGTGCGCCATGCTCGCCGGCATCATCCAGCGCCCCAGCTACTTCAACCCCTACAAGCACCCCGACCGCGTGATGGAGCGCCGCAACATCGTCATCGACTCCATGGTCGAGACCCAGGCCATCACCACCGCCGACGCCGAGAAGGCCAAGGCCGAGCCCATCCGCCTCGCCCCGCCCAACATCGACGCCAGCGAAGCGCCCTACTTCGTCGACCTCGTCCACGACGAGATCGTCCAGCGCCTCGGCGACTCCGAAGCCGCCCACGCCGCCCTGCGCATCTACACCTCGCTCGACCCCGAGCTGCAGCGCGCCGCCGCCGACGCCGTCGCCGCCGGCATGAAGAACGTCGACGAACTCGTCCGCCGCCGCTACTTCAACCTCCACCACAAGAAGGGCGAAAAGTTCAACAAGGACGACAGGTTCTCCGGCGAGCCCATCAACTATCCGCAGGTCGCTCTCGTCGCGCTCAATCCGCACACCGGCCAGGTGCTCGCACTCATCGGCGGCCGCAACTACGCCGTCTCGCAGCTCAACCACGCCGTCTCCGAGCGCCCCACCGGCTCCATCTTCAAGCCCTTCGTCTACGCCACCGCCTATAACACCTCACTCGAAGGCACCAACATCGACGGCAACGGTCCCTTCACCGCCCTCACCAAACTCAACGATGACCCACAGGACTTCGGCACCCCCGGCAAGCCCTACGAGCCCGGCAACTTCGAGCGCGGCGAGTACCCCGGCATGGTCACCGCCGCCACCGCCATCGAGCATTCACTCAACATCGCCACCATCGCCCTCGCGCAGATGGTCGGCTACAACAACGTCGCCTCGCTCGCCCGCTCCGCCGGCATCGTCAACGCCAAAGGCACTCCCTCAGTTGCCATCGGCACCTACAGCGCCACACCCATTGACATGGCCGGCGCCTACACCGTCTTCGCCAACAACGGCGTCCACCTCCGCCCCTGGATACTCGCCAGCGTCCGCAATCCCAACGGGGACATCGTCGCCGACTTCACGCCCGAAGCCAAACAGGTCCTCGACCCTCGCGTCGCCTACCTCACGCAGTCGATGCTTGAGGGCGTGATGGCTCGCGGCACGGGCTCCGCGGCCCGCGCGCACGGCTTCACCGCCCCCGCCGCCGGCAAAACCGGCACCTCGCACGACGCCTGGTTCGCCGGCTACTCCTCCAACCTCCTCTGCATCATCTGGGTCGGCAACGACGACTACACCGACGTCAAGCTCCAGGGCGCTGACGCCGCTGCACCCATTTGGGCTGAGTTCATGAATCGCGCCATCAAGCTCCCGCAGTACTCGGACATGAAGCCCTTCACCCCGCCCGACGGCGTCGAAGTCCTCCGCGTCAACACCCCCACCGGCCTCATCGCCGACGACTCCTGCCCCGACAACGACGTCAACACTGCCTTCCTCATCGGCACCACGCCCTCCGGCACCTGCTCGCACATGGGCGAGTCCTCACAGAGCTTTGGCCAGCGCCTCTTCAACATCTTCAAGGGCGGCTCCGACAACCCACCCAACGTCAGCCCCACCACACAACCGCAGGTCCAGCCCAAAACGCCAGGCCAACCGCAGACTCAGCAACAAACACAGCCCACCCAGCAACAACCTGCCGAGGAGCCCACCAAGCACCGCAACCTTCTCGAAAAGATGTTCGGCGTCGGCAAACCCAAGCCTACGCCGCAGCCGCAGGATCAGCAGCCGCAGTAAGCCATCGTCTTATATTGCGTTTGCGTACATCGCGTTAAACTCCGCGCACTCTGCGTGAGCGTTCTTGCCGTTGTCTCTCAACACCCAACCTTCCCTCGCCGCACCACCGTCGTCCCGCCTATCGGAGCCTCCGCACTCTGCCCCTCCGCCGCCACCCACGGCTGGCACACCGGGCACCAGTACGTCGACCGCGCCTGCTCACCCTGCTTCCGCATCATCACCGCCGTCCCACACCGTCGGCACTCCTGCCCCTGCCGCCCATACACCCACACACGGTCCCCGCGACTCATCGCCCCCGTCGTCCGCCGCGGGCCTGAGTACGTCACAACTCCTTCACCCACCTCCCCTCTCGGCCCCGCACCATCCTTCACATTCGCCCGCATGTAGCGTTCTGCAAACTTCACCATCGTCTCCATCTCGCGCGGCGTTACCGTACTCATCCGCCGAAACGGGTTCACCCCCGCCGCAAACGCCACCTCGCTCTTGTACACATTCCCCAGCCCCGCCAGCACTCGCTGGTTCTTCAGCACCACGCCCACTTCCGCCTCGGGATGCGCGACTGCATACGCCCGCATCGCCGCCACTCCACGCTCCACACTGAACCCGTCGCCCAGCACATCCGGCCCCAGCTTCGGGACTAATGTATCTCTGGCGAGCGACCGCGCCGTATGAAACTCCGCCACCTGCGCGTTGAACAGCACCGCCTCAAACCCACCTTCATCCCGGCACAAATCCGGGTGCCCCATGTCTCGCTTCTGAGACATGGGCTCGTAGGATGCCTGGGTGCCCCGTTCATGCGGCTTCATCGCATGAGCGGGATGCGGCTGCTCATTCCTACCACCGCCCTCGACCTTTGCCCCAACCGCCCCGGACATGGACACGCTTGCGCTTTGAAGGGGCGGGACTTCAGTCCCGCCATTAGAACCATCCAAAGAAACAAGGGACTTCAGCCCCTGAGGGTCTGCAGCCCCACCCACCCGAATCACCACCCGCATCGCCCGCCGAGGCATCTTCCACCTCTCCCCCGTGCGATAGATATGCCACGACCCCGACATCAACATATGCGACAGCAGAATCAAATCCCCGGAGAAATAAATCAGACACCACTTCCCGCGAGCCTCGACCTTCTCCACCACCCGCCCCACCAGCGGCGTGTCATCATTCACACTCGCCAGCTTCGCAAACCCCGTCTCAAACCCCGTAACGACACGACACGCCAGCGCCTTCCCCAGCACCCGCGCCGTCCGATAGATTGTGTCTCCCTCAGGCATAATCTTTCTCGATGTACTAACCTGTAGTCCCTGATCGTCACAGCCAGTTGCTGATTAGATGTCGAATCTTATTGAAAAGTCGAACGCGGTTCCCCCGCTCTCTCACACCGAAGGAGCGCGAGCTTACGCTCTGGCTTATCAAGCACCCAACAGAAAAGAACTATCATGCCTGGAATCTATTCCTGCGGAGGTTCAGACAAGCCCTTCGGTCTTCCCGATATCTCTACTATTCGGCCTCTTGATTTCAAGAAGGTTTAGCACCCGCCAAGCTCGGCAAACCTTTCCTCACATTGAACCCCATCGCCCCCGCCACAAACCCCGCCTCCAACAAATACCGCGCCAGCGGATGCTCCGCCACCGCCACCCCATTCACCGTCGCAATCAGCATCCCCGCCCGAGCATTCGCCTCATCCTTCCGCACCTGCGCCACAAAAAACTCCGCCAGCGCGCGCGACACCTGCGAGCACCCAGGCTCCTCCTCAGGAATCATCACCTGGATCGCCGCATTCCCACGCCGCAGATAGGCACTCAGCGCCCCATTCACCAGCACCACCTTCGCGCCCACACTCCGCGTCAGTGAGCTCCCCGCCTCAGGCGCCGCCGGCCAGCGCAACAGTGCCCCGTAAGGATTCGCCAGGTCCGTCGCAGCGAGCATCACCACCTCGGCCGCATCCTCGCTACCCGCCACACGCAAGCTCCGCAGCAGGTCCACCGCTGCCGGCATCGCAAACTGCGTCGCGCCGAGGTCCGCCGCGAAGTACCCACGCCGCACACGCCCACTCTCTTCCAGCGCCTTCATCACGTCATAAATCGCGGAGAACCCACCCGGCAGGTTCTCTGCATGGGCCGTCTCACGAAACACCACCCCATACCGCGTCAACAACTGCTGCGCAATCGCCGCGCTCCACGCAGTAGCACTGCGCTCCGCATCGAACGCCACCGCATTCAAACTCCAACGTCCCTGCGCCGTCGGCGGAGTCGTCCTCCGGCTCCGAAACCCCGCCTGCTGATTGTTATGCACCCGCTTCGCAGGCTTCGCCCTTCCACCCGCAGCCCGCTCACAATACGCACGCAGCGACAGTAGCCCATCATTCATCACCAGCCCACGCCACACCAGCCCCCACAGCGCATCCAGCGTCTCTCCCGGATACCCACCCCCAACCCCATCATGCAGATCCTGAAAGAACGAAGCCCCCCGCGCGCGCAAAAACTCCACAATCGCCAACGCCCGCTCACTCAGCGGTTCTTTGCTACTCCCTATTCCCTGCTCCCTACTCCCTGGGCTCCACAGGAGCCCCAGCCTCTCCGCCAGATACAACCCCACCCGCCCATCCTTCTCACCCAGCGGCTCCAGCCCAACCCATACCACCTCGCCCGCCGCAATCAACGTATCCAGATCCGAAGCCTTATACCCCGCAATCCGAGCAGGCAAAATCTCTGTCTCCAGCAGCGAAGCCGCCAGTGGAGCACCCTGCAAATTCTCAATCACATCCAGCAGCGCATCGAGCCCGCGCCTCGGCTGCACCACGCCCTGCCACCGCGTAAACAGCCGCGCCAGTGTCCTCTGCGCAACAGGCTCAACCTCTTTCCGCAGCTTCGCCAGCGACTTCCGCCGCACTGTCCTCAGCACCTCGGCATCGATCCACTCGCGGTTCAACCCACCCGGCCGAAACCCGCCTTCCACCACACGCCCCAGCCCCACCAGCCTTTGCAGCACGGCCTCCACACTCGCCTTCGCCAGCCCATATCGCGTAGCCACATCCGCCGTGACGAACGGCCCATGCGTCCGTGCATACCGCCGCACAATATCCAACAGAGCATCCGGCACCGCCTCAAGAAACGCCGCAGGCAGCCCCGGCGGCAGCGGCACACCCAACGCATCGCGCACACGCGCCACATCTTCCACCGCAATCACGCACTTCTCACCCGCAATCTTCACTTCCAGCGCCCGCCGCGCCTTAATCAATCGGTCGACCGTTGCCACAACACCAGCACTTTCGCTCCGAGCCGCGATCTCCTCGCGCGTCAAATCCCCCAACCGCAGCAGCAGATCATGCACCCCATCCATCGACCTCGCCTTGTACCCTTCAGCCACACACTGCAACTGCTCTTCCGTCTCTTCAATCGCCGCCGCATCCAGCAGCTCACGCAGGTCGGCATCCCCCAGCAACTCTCTCAATTGATCTTGATCTATAGCGAGCGCCTGCGCCCGTCTCTCCGCCAGGGGAGCATCGCCGTCATAGATGTAGTTCGCCACATATCCAAACAGCAGCGCCCCCGCAAACGGGCTCGGTGTGCGCGAATCCACCACATGCACCCGCGTCTGCCGCGTCTCAATCCCACGCAGTGTCTCCATCAGCGCCGGCATATCGAACACATCGCGCAGACACTCGCGATACGCCTCCAGCAGCATCGGAAACTCCGCATACCGCGCCGCCACACTCAGCAGGTCATACGCACGCTTCCTCTGCTGCCACAAAGGAGTCCGCCCCTCCGCTCTCCTTCTCGGCAACAGCAACGCACGCGACGACGCCTCGCGAAACTTCGCCGCAAACAACGCCGTCGACCCTAGCTGCGCCATCACCAGCTCGTTCGCCTCCATCGGCGACATCAACAACATCTCCACATCCGGCGGCGCATCCGTCTCCGGGAAGCGCAGCACAAACCCATCCTCGCTCCACATCGACTCCACATCCAGCCCCGCCGCCTTGATCTTCGCCACCGCCGCCATCGCCCACGGCGTATGCACCCGGCTTCCCAGCGGAGTCAGCACACACACTCGCCAGTCCCCCAGCTCATCCCGCACGCGCTCAATCACAATCGTGCGGTCATCCGGAACAGCCTCCGTCGCCAGCTCCTGGTCTACCAGATACCGCAGCACATTCTCCGCCGCCTGCGCATCCAGGTCATGGTCGCTCACCAGCTTCGCCATCGCGACGCTCCGCGGCATCGCCCGTAGCTCCCTCACCAACGCGCCGATGCGCCGTCCAAACTCAATCGGCCTTCCCGGCCTGTCCCCATGCCAGAACGGCATCTTCCCCGGCTCACCCGGAGCAGGCGACACCAGCACCCTGTCCTGCGTAATCTCCTCAATCCGCCAAGTCGACGCGCCCAGCATAAACGTCTCACCCGTCCGCGTCTCGAACACCATCTCTTCATCCAGCTCACCCACTCGCAACGGCTTCGCCGCCCCGCCAGAAACACCCCGTACGTCCCGCGATCAGGGATCGTCCCACCATTCAGAATCGCAATCCGCTTCACACCCTCACGAGGCGTCAGCCAGTTCCGTTCGCGGTCCCACGTAATCCGCGGTCGTAAATCCGCAAACTCATCACTCGGATACCGCCCCGCCAGCATATCCAGCACGCCGTTGAACATCGTCTCACTCAGCTCCGCAAACGGCGCCGCACTCCGCACAATCCCCAGCAACGCCGCATAACTGATCCCACCGAGATCGCCCTCTACTCCCAGCTCCCTACTCCCTATTCCCTGTGGCGCACCCGGAGGGTGTGCCACACTAGCCACCATCTGCTGCGCCAGCACATCCAGCGGGTTCCGCAGATACCGCGTCGCCTCCACATGCCCCTCATGCATCGCCTGCGTCACCGCCGCGCAAGCAATCAGATCAGACCTGTACTTCGGAAAGATAATCCCAGCTGAAGGAGCCCCCACTTGGTGCCCCGCGCGCCCAATCCGCTGCAGCCCGCTCGCCACGCTCGGCGGGGCCTCAATCTGAATCACCAGGTCCACCGCGCCCATATCAATGCCCAGCTCCAGCGACGACGTGCACACCAGCGCCTTCAGCCTTCCCGCCTTCAGCAGCTCCTCAATCTCGCTCCTCTGCACGGCAGCCAGCGACCCATGATGAGCGCGTGCAATCGGCTCCCCTGCCAGCTCATTGATCGCTCCTGCCAGCCGCTCCGCCACCCGCCGCGCGTTCACAAAGATCAGCGTCGACGTCCGCTCCCGCACAATCTCCAGCAGCCGCGGATGGATCGACTGCCAGATAGACGTCCGCTTCGGCCCTTGACTGGCCGCCCCACTTGGCAGTTCGTCCATCTCGCCGAGCTTCGCCATGTCCTCCACCGGCACCTCAACACGAATCTCCAGCACCTTCCGCGCCCCGGCATTCACAATCGTCACCGGCCGAAACCGCACCCCCGCCTCAACCTCTACTCCCTGCTCCCTACTCCCCATTCCCTGTTCCTCGGCCCCGCCGAGGAACCTTGCCACCTCCTCCAGCGGCCGCTGCGTCGCGCTCAATCCAATCCTCTGGATCGGCTTACCGCCACTGGCTGTAACCATCGCCTCCAGCCGTTCCAGCGACAGCATCATATGCGCGCCGCGCTTGGTCGGCACCAGTGCATGGATCTCGTCGATGATCACCGTCTCCACACTCCGCAGCGCGTTCCCTGCATCGCTCGTCAGCAGCAGGTACAGCGACTCCGGCGTCGTAATCAGGATCTCCCCCGGCCGCCGCTTGAACTGCGCGCGCTCCTTCGGACTCGTGTCCCCCGTGCGGACTGAGATCGTCGGCACATGCACCGCCACACCCTCGCGCTCGGCCATGTTGGCTATGCCCGCCAGCGGCGACCGCAGGTTCCGCTCCACATCCACCGCCAGCGCCTTCAGCGGCGAAATATACACCACCTTGCACCCCGCCAGCTCTTCTACTCCCTGCTCCCTATTCCCTACTCCCTGCCTCTGAAGCATCAGCCGGTCCAGGCACCACAAAAACGCCGTCAGCGTCTTCCCCGTCCCCGTAGGAGCCAGAATCAGCGTCGAGTCCCCCCGAGCGATCGCCGGCCACCCTTCCCGCTGCGGTGCCGTCGCGCTGGAGAACACCTCCAGGAACCACCGCTGCGTTACAGGATGAAACAGTGCCAGCGCGTCTCTTCCCGCCCTGTCCTCGCGCGAGCCGTCCAAGGAGCCCGTTTTGGCATTTCTTCGCTGCTTTGGCGGATGCACCTCACCCACCAACGGCCCCTTTGGGCTCCCAGGCACCCCTGCCCGCTTCCCCGACGCCTTGTCGCCCCTCGGCATAAGCCTTTATCCTACTGCGCTCCAGCATCCGTCTTCCGTCATCTCTGCCACAACCACGATTGCCAGCCCGGCATCTTGCCGGGCTTCATTGTTTCAGTCCCATCCGCACATCTCCGCTCACGATTTATTTCTTCGTCCCCGTTGTTCGGGTTCCGCCATTAACCCTAATCGGCTGCGGATCTTAGCCCTAAAATAGGGGAGGGTCACAGCCTCGCGGTGCCCTCGTATTGCCTCAGGTCAGCGAACCAGCTACGCTAGACAGCTCATGCCCACGGTCGACCAATCCGTCGCTCTCACCCCCAGCGAACTTCATCGCCTCCGCGAGCTCGCCACCTCCGCCGCCGAGCACTCGTACTCGCCTTACAGCCACTTCCGAGTCGGCGCGGCCCTGCTGCTCACCAACGGCGCTACCGTCACCGGCTGCAACGTCGAGAACGCCTCCTACCGCCTCACCAGCTGCGCCGAGCAGGCCGCCATTGCCCGCGCCGTCGCCGAATACGGCCCCGCCATCCGCCTCCGCGCCGTCGCCATCGCCAACCTCAACGGCTCCGCCTCCATGCCCTGCGGCGCCTGCCGCCAGACCCTCGCCGAGTTCGGCGCCGACGACACCCTCGTCCTCTACCCAGGGGAGGGCGGCCACCCCGCCCAAACCACCCTCGGCACCCTCATCCCCCACGCCTTCCGCGGCAAATTCATCCAGGAAGCCTAGCCTCCAAATCGCTCCCCTCCTTCAGAGATCCATGATCCACTCACTCGATATCATCCTCGCCAAACGCGACGGCCACGAGCTCACCACCGAGCAGATTCAGCACCTCGTCCGCACCGTGGTCCTCTACGGCGAGCAGCAGCTCGCAACTCAACGCGGCGAGATGCCTCAACCACTCGCGCCCAACGACCGCATCACCGAAGCCCAGCTCGGCAGTCTGCTCATGGCCATCTTCCAGCGCGGCCTAACCCTCCGTGAGACCGCCGACCTCACCACCGCCATGCGCTACTCCGGCGAGACCTTCGACACCCAACCGCTCCACACCTTCTCCGTCGACAAGCACTCCACCGGCGGCGTCGGCGACAAGACCTCCCTGCTCATCGCCCCCATCGTCGCCGCCGCGGGCCTCGAAGGCACGCCCAGCATCTCGGTCCCCATGATCAGTGGCCGCAGCCTCGGCCACACTGGCGGCACTCTCGACAAGCTCGAAACCATCCCCAGCTTCAACACCCAGCTCTCGCTGCCGCAGATGATGCAGGTTCTTCGCGACTGCCATGCCGTCCTTGTAGGTCAGACCCCACGCCTTGTCCCCGCCGACCGCATCCTCTACGCCATGCGCGACCACACCGGCACCGTCGAGTCCCCCTACCTCATCTGCGCCAGCATCATGAGCAAGAAGCTCGCCGAAGACCTCAACGGCCTCGTTCTCGATGTCAAAGTAGGCTCCGGCGCCTTCATGCCCACCTACGAAGCCTCAAAGTACCTGGCCGAGCTCATGGTCTCCACCGGCGAACATAGCGGCACACGCACCGCCGCCCTGCTCACATCCATGAACGAGCCTCTGGGCCGCTTTTCCGGCAACTGGGTTGAAGTATGGGAGTGCGTCGACATCCTGCAGGGCCGCCGCCACCCCATGTCCGCAGACCTCATCACACTATCCAACGCACTCAGCGGCTGGATGCTATATCTCGCCGGTAAGTCCGCATCACCGGAAGCCGGCGCACAGCTCGCTGACAAGCTCCTGCGCTCAGGCGCTGCCTACAAAAGCTGGCTACAGCTCGTCGCGGCCCATGGTGGTGATACCAGCGTCTTCACCGATCCGGTAGCCTTCCACCGTCCCACCGCTACATGCGTCCTAAAAGCCCGGCGAGACGGCTACCTCGTCAGCATGGATTGCAAGCAGGTTGGCTGGGCAGTCCAACGCCTCGGTGCAGGCCGCGCAAAACCGGGTGATGCTGTCAGCGTGCACGCGGGCCTTGAATCCCACGCAAAGATCGGCGATAGACTCACCGCCGGTCAGCCCATCTTCACGCTCTACAGCGAGGACGAATCGCTCCTCAACGAGCCTTACGCAATGCTGGAAGACACCCTCGCCATCGAGCCGCACGCACCAAAGCTGGAGCCGCTCATCCGAGAGGTCATTACCAGCTGCTAGTTCTTCTTTGCCTGCATATACTGCGCGACACTCTTCTCCCAATCCAACACTGCACCGGTATGGGCTGAACTATGGCGCCGTGTATTGCGGTTCTCTGCTCCTGCAGCGAGCATTTCAGGGGCGGCCTCAGGCTGCGCTTTTACCTCTACCGGAGCAGGCACTCCCTCTGGCCGGAACGAACGCGGCAGTTCGCTCTCTTTGTACTCAACACCTTCGGAAGCGAGCCGCTTTGCTGTTTGCGCCAGGGGTTCGCGCTTGGTTGCGATCTTCCGTGCAGCGGCATCGCGCGCCGCTTCGGTCTCGAACGTGTCGTACTTCAACAGGTGGGCCAACCGACGGTCGAGAAGGTCAATCTCCGCATGGAGAGTCTTCAACTGATATTTGCCTTCTAAATTGGGTGTGCTCGTCATGGTGGCTCCGTCGTCCTCTTCGGACGCAACGTGCTAGCTGTCAGCTCAATCCTGCATCATTGGATCAAGGCCTTCAGGTAAAGGGAGAAGAAGATTAGCGGCCGTTACATACGTCCGCATACTTTACTATTAGATGCACAGCAAACCCAGCGCGAAAAACACAAAGAGCGACTCCCTTGGGAATCGCTCTTTGCTCGTTTCTGCAATCTCTTACAGAGCTTGAACGTTCTCAGCCTGCCAGCCCTTGGGGCCCTTCACGACGTTGAACTGTACGCGCTGGCCTTCCTGGAGGGTGCGGAAGCCATTGGACTGAATCGCGGTGTGGTGCACGAACACGTCATCGCCGCTCTCGCGGCTGACGAATCCGAAACCCTTCGCGTCATTGAACCACTTCACTGTGCCGGTTTCCATCTTGTTTGTTCCTCTTAATGCAATGTACCGCTGAACGCATTGTTGGTGATTTTGCGTGTAGAGCAGTGCTGCCGGAACATGCAAGACGACCAAAATTATTCGAACGACCATACTCAGTGTACCACTTTCCCACCACAGTCACCCGGCACTCTGGCTCAAATCCCCGCAACCCGCTACACTTTCCCGATATAGCTCATCCAGCCGACGGCATTGGAGACACTCATTTGGCACGGTTTACGGGACTGCTCGGCCTTCTTGTCTTTCTCGGCGTCGCATACGCCCTCTCCACAGACCGCCGCGCCATCCGCTGGCGCACCGTCGCCTGGGGTCTCGGTCTCCAGCTCCTCTTCGCCTTCCTTGTGCTCAAGGTCAGCATCGGTCAGGTCATCCTTGCCAAAGGCTCCGCCGCCGTCACCGCCCTCTTAGGCCACGCCGCCGACGGCTCAACGATGGTCTTCGGCACCCTCGGCGATCCTCACAGTCCGCTTGCCGTCTTCGCCTTCTCCGTGCTGCCCACCATCATCTTCGTCTCGGCGCTCTTTGCGATGCTCTATCACCTTGGCATCATGCAGAAGGTCATCCGCCTCGTAGCCTGGCTCATGCAGCGCACCATGGGCACCTCTGGCGCCGAGTCCACCAACGTCGCCGCCAGCATCTTCATGGGCCAGACCGAAGCCCCGCTCACCATCCGCCCCTTCCTCGGCGACGCCACCCGCTCCGAGCTCATGACCATCATGACCTCCGGCATGGCCCATGTCTCCGGCGGCATTATGGCCGCCTACATCCTCTTCGGCATCCGCGCGCAGGACCTCCTCTCAGCCGTCATCATGACCGCTCCCGGCACCATCCTCATCGCCAAAATGCTCGTCCCCGAAACCGAAGTCCCCGCCACCCTCGGCACCGTAAAGATGCCGCCCAACGAAGAGCACTCCAACGAAAACCTCATCGGCAGCATCGCGCGCGGCACCATCGACGGCGGCAACCTCGCCTGGAACGTCGCCATCATGCTCATCAGCTTCCTCGCGATCGTCGGCCTCATCAACGCCATCATGCTCTGGATCTCGAACGGCCTCTGGACAGTCCACATGCCCGGAACAGCCCACGGCATCCCCTTCCCGCACTCGCTCGGCAACGCGCTCGGCTTCCTTTGCGCACCCGTCGCGTGGCTCATCGGCATCCCCTGGCACGACGCCCCTATCGTCGGCAACCTCATCGGCACCCGCGCCGTGCTCAATGAGTTCATCGCTTACAACCAGCTTGGAGTGCTCGCCCGCACCCACGCCATCTCCACGCGCACGCTCGCCATCGCCACCTTCGCCCTCTGCGGATTCGCCAACCTCGGCTCCGTCGGCATGCAGATCGGCGGCATCGGCGCCCTCATCCCCCACCGCCGCAACGAGCTCGCCAAGCTCGGCCTGCGTGCCATGCTCGCCGGCACCATGGCCAACCTCATGTCCGCCAGTATCGTCTCCATGTTGATCAAATAGCCGATCGCCGATTTCCAGACACCTAAACAGTCAACGCCCGATAATCCACCTCATCGGCAATCGTGCGATGCACAAACCGCCGCACGATCATCCCATCGCGAATGAAGAACACCCCGGGCATCTGGCTTCCATCGTTCTGAATCCTGCCAAAGCCATGCTTGCGTAGCCCGCCGTTCAGCCAGCCCATCCACACCTTCGGTTTGAAGAAGTGCGAAAACGCGTTTGTGCGCAACAGTCCAAACGTCGCGTCCTGATAGATCCTCGCCTCCGGATCGTAAACCCGCTCCACCTCACCGAGTCCGTAGTAATTGAAGTGCGCCTTCGCAATCTCCGGTGTTCCCAGGTGTACAAACACAGGCCGCACACCGCGCTCTGCCAGTTCATCCTTTAGCTCGGCAACATCACTTATCGTCTTTCGGCAGAACGTGCAGCCAAAGTGCCGCAAAAAGACCAGCAGCACCGGCGAAGCCTCGACCAGCGCCAGCAGGTTTGCGCCGGATTCCGTCTCTACCGAAGCCAGAATCCCCTCCACCTCACTCCTCTCCGCCATACCCAGTCCTTTCACGACGATGCAATACTATCCACCTATGTCCGATCAGTACACCCGCGCCCGCGCTGCCGCCGACTTCATCCGCTCCCGCTTCGCTGACACCCCAGTCCTCGGCATCATCCTCGGCTCCGGCCTCGGCAACTTCGCCACTCACGTCGAGAACGCCATAGCCATCGCCTACAGCGAGATCCCCGGCTGGCCGCTCTCCACCGTCGTCGGCCACAGCGGCAAGCTCGTGCTCGGCACCATCGGCGGCGTCTGCGTCGCAGTCATGCAGGGCCGGGTCCACGCCTACGAAGGCTACTCCATGGCAGAGGTCACCTTTCCCACTCGCGTTCTCGGTCTGCTCGGCTGCACCAAGCTCATCGTCACCAATGCCGCCGGCGGCATCAACGCCAGCTACTCAGAAGGCACGCTCGTCAACATCACCGACCACATCAACCTCACCGGAACCAACGCAGCGCTCGGCCCCAACGAGCCTCGCTTCGGCCTCGTCCCCGGCACCGGCGAGCGCTTCTTCGACATGAGCACTGCCTACTCCCCGCGGTTTCGTTCCATCGCCCACGCCGAGGCCGAAAGCCAGCAGATCAACCTCCGCGACGGCGTCTACCTCGCCGTCCTCGGCCCCAGCTTTGAGACCCCCGCCGAGATCCGAGCGTTCCGCACCCTCGGCGCAGACCTCGTCGGCATGTCCACCGTCCACGAGGTCATCGTCGCCCGCCACATGGGCATGGAGGTTCTCGGCTTCTCCCTCGTCACCAACATGGCCGCTGGCGTAGTCGACAAAACTATCCACCACGAAGACGTCATGGAGATCGGCAAACGCGTCGAAGCCGAGTTCACCACGCTGCTCAAGGCGCTCATCCCGCAGATCGCGCAGTTCTTGCCCCCGATCGGGCACTAGCCACAATCGCAGTCTGGCTCTCAATCAATTAGTCTTTTCAGGTGGCTCCGCACAACGACTTTCAGCGTCCCATCCTTCTCGGCATCGCCGGCTGCTCCGGCTCCGGCAAAACCACGCTCGCCCGCGAGCTCGCAACGCAGCTCGAAGCCACTCTCTTCCCGCTCGACCTCTACTACCGCGACCTCTCGCGCTTCCCTCTCGACGCACGCCACCACCAGAACTTCGACCATCCCGATTCGCTCGAAAGCGAGCTCTTCATCGCCCATATCTGCCAGCTCGCCGCCGGCCAGACTATCCAGCGCCCCGTCTACGACTTCGCCTCGCACTCTCGTGTGGCCGGGGCCTTCCAACTTGTCGCACCCACACGCTTCGTCCTCGTCGAAGGCATCCTGGCCCTCCACTACGACGAGCTCCATCCGCTCTATGACTTCAGCGTCTACGTCGACGCCCCCAACGAGGTCTGCCTCAACCGTCGCATCTACCGCGACATGCTTGAGCGCGGCCGCACCCGCGAATCGGTCATCGACCAGTTCAACGCCACCGCCAAACCCATGGCCGACCTCTACGTGCTGCCCTCTCAGTCCCGGGCCACCATCACCGTCAGCGGCACCGAATCCCTCGACTGGTCCATCGAGCGCATCCTGAACGCCCTGCGGGAAAGCGGGCTGCTGTAATCGCCCACCCCTCCCCTCTTTTCCGCCTAAGATCCGCAGCCGAAACGACTTAGCGGTGGAACCCAAACATCCGCACCTCAGGACGAAATGCGGTCTGATGGCCTGTGCCGGAAGGCGGGATGAACTGGCTCACCCCGCCCTCCGCAGCGTTCTTAAGACCAGTGACCCGAGCCACCGCCTGTCCCGGTGACGATGGAGACAGCACCCGCCTGGAAGGTGCCGAGGTAGTTGTGGTTGCCGTCGAAGAACTCGACGGCAAAGTAGACGGGAGTTGCCTGGAAGGCAAAGCTCTTGGTATTTGCATACAAACGGTTGATGTCATCCGTGTAGACGGTGCCGAACAACGCACCGCCGCCAGGGAGACCAATGCCGCCCGCCTTTCCATCGAAGGTTTTGCCGCCCTTGATCTGCACCTGGACCTGCATATAGAAAAGCAGGCTTGCGATGCTTCCATTGGCGGCATAGCCGGTGGCGGCGGTCTGCATGGCTGTGGTGGCTACCTGCAACTGTTCCGCAGGCATTTTGCCTTCGACTGAGGACTTGAATCCAGCAGCAATCTCTGCGGGATCAATGGTTGGAGTGGTGCTCATCGTGTGTCTCCTTCATAGCAAGCGAATGGCACCCGGGATTGGGTGCGCCTCCGTTGTATCGCGAGTAAACATCTTGCCGCGATAAATTTGCCACTTCCGTACCGTGCGGCCTTTGCCCAAAATGGAAACGGGCAGCGCCGAAGCTCTGCCCGTTCCGATGAATCCCGAAATCACTTCGAGACTTATTTGCTGAAGTCCACCGTCGGCGCCGTCGCATTCGCCGGATTGCCCTTGAAGTACTCGTTGCGAACATGGAAACCCGCAAAACCCGCCCAGAAGCTGTTCGGGAACTGCTGCACGTACACGTTGTAGGCCTCGAGTGCCTTGTTGTAGCGCTGCCGCTCCACCGCGATGCGGTTCTCGGTGCCCGCCAGCTCATCCTCCAGCCGGTTGAACTGGTCGTTGCCCTTCAGGTCCGGGTAGGCCTCCTGCAGCCGCAGCAGCGGGCTGATGGCGACGTCCAGCTTGCTGTTCGCGTCGATGCTGCTGGCGCGGTCCGAACCCGCCGCGATAACGCCCGCGCGAGCATTCGACACGTTGGTCAGCACCACCTCTTCTTCCTTCACGTAGCCCTTTACGCTGGCTACCAGGTTCGGAATCAGGTCCAACCTCCGCTGTTGCTGGATGTCCACCTGCGAGTAGCTCTGGTTGACGTCCTCATTCAGCTGCACCATCTGGTTCTTCGCGGAGATATAGCTGCCCGCGCCAAACAGCAGCACCACCACAAAGAGTCCAACCACACCGAGCGCAATCCACAAACCTTTCATCGAACCACTCCTGTTTCCTTCAATCGTCTGCATTGCGTTTGCCTGCCTGATATCGCTGTTAGCTTACTGCAACTGGAACAACTTGCAGCGAAGAAGTTACGCATTCCGCTGGCATTTGGTTCCTGGCCTACCAGCTTCCGCTGGCGCCGCCGCCGCCGGAGCTGCCTCCGCCAAAGCCGCCGAAGCCACCACCGCCGCCATCTCCCCCACCGCCGCCCCAGCCATCGCCGCCGCGGCCACCACCCCCACCGCCGCCCATCATGCTGCCGAGAAGGAACCACAGCCATCCCCCGCCGCCACGTCCGCGGCCGGAGAAGATAACGATCAGGATGACGACAAAGATGATGATGCGAAGAATCGAGCCAAGACGGACGCCGCCCGCGTCCTGCTGCTGATAGTGATAGGTTTGCTGGACCGGCGTCAGCGTAACACCCGCGTCAGTAGCGATGTCCGTGGCAATCTGCTGCAGCCCGCCGAGGATGGCAGGCCCATACTGCGCCTGCCGCAGCAACGGCACCATGCTGCGCCCGATGTCGCCCACCTTGGCGTCATTCAACACGCCCTCAAGGCCATAGCCGACCTCAATGCGTCGCTGGCGGTCCTTGATCGCAAAGATCATCAGCAGGCCGCGGTCCGAGGCCTTGGGGCCGACCTTCCACTTGTCTTCCAGCTCGGTGGCGAACTCTTCGATGGGTTGCCCGTTGAGGGAGTCGATGGTGACCACGGCAATCTGCGCATGCGCCTGATGGTCAAGCTCGGAGCAGAGCTCGTCGATCTGCTGCTTCGAGGTTGGATCGATCACGTTGGCGAGATCGCTGACATAGTCAGTCGGCGCTGGCAGCGTCGCGACGAGGTCCTGCGAGGATGAGGACTGAGCGTGCACACACCCCGGTCCCCCCAGACCGCGGAGACGAGACACAGCAACCCCGCGAGTAACGTGCGCTTGCTCTTCACACCTCTATCTTACGCCGCTGACTGGCGCGAAGTTCCCACACATCGGCGTGCAATGGCGGCCCTGGGTGTAGCGACCGCCTGGCAGTGTCAGAACTACATTCCCGTGGTGTTGACGGTCACACCCAGCTCCTGCGCAAGCTGGTCGGCCATCCGCGTATGCTGTGCGATGACCTTCTCGCCAGCCGTCACGGTGCTCTTCAACTGCGGATTCGCGGCAACCTGCTCCTCATGCTGGAAGGCCTGCAGATCGGCATGGTGGTCCTTCACCATCTCGGAGACGTAGCTCTTGTCGAACTCGTCGCCGGTAAGCAGCTTCAGTTTGGCGTACTCGGCGTCGTCGGTAACGCCCATGTGCTCGGCTGGCGTCACGCCCATCTCTTCGGCTACAGGCTTCATCTTGTTGTTCAGCATGGTATGGTCGCGCACCATCTTCTCTGCGAAGGCCTTCACATTGGGGTTCTTCGCCTTCTCTACCGCAAGCTTGCCGAACTCCACCTCAGCAAGCCCGCCCTCGGAGGCTGCGCTGACGAACTTCTTGTCCTGCTCCTGCTGGTTGTCCTGCGCAACGGCACAGACGCTTGCGAGCGCAAGGCATCCGGCAGCGATAACCGTCATCGGGATATTTGTACGCATGAAAGTCTCCCTCTCGCAGCGGTGCCGCGAGTGAATTCGTCGTCCGCAACGTATGAGTCTCCTGAACACCGCAAGCGTTGCACGGCGCGGGCAAGGCAAACTGTATCCTGTTACACGGAGCCTTGATGAAACCAACAACGCTGACCCCGCCGATCGCTGAACGAGAGCCAAGCACCCTGCCCATTCACAACACCGCACTGCACGACGACTACGCGTGGCTGCGCGAAAAGGGCGCTCCACGTGTGACCGCCTACCTGGAGGCCGAGAACGCCTACACTGCCGCGATGATGGACGGCACAGAGGCGCTGCAGCAGACGCTGTACGACGAGATTCTCTCGCACATCAAGGAAGACGATGTGTCGGTTCCCTACCGCGACGGCGCATGGGAGTACCTGACGCGCACCGACAAGGGCAAGCAGTACGCGCGCTACCTCCGCAAGGCTGCAGATGTGCCCGACGCGTCTGAGATCATCATCCTCGACGTAAACCAACTGGCAGAAGGACAGCCGTTCATGAGCGTAGGCGCGCTGGGCATCAGCCCGGACGGACGCCTGCTCGCCTACACCACCGACAACACCGGCTTCCGCCAGTACACGCTGCACGTGCGCGACCTCGAAACCGGTGTGGACCTTGCCGACACCGCCGAGCGCGTCGGCTCCATCGCATGGGCAGCCGACTCGAAGACGCTCTTCTACACGACCGAAGACGAGCAGACAAAACGCCAGGACCGCGCGTTTCGGCTGGAGCTAGGCAGCTCACCCGTCGAGGTGTTTCACGAACAGGACGAGCGCTTCAACCTCGGCGTTGGCCGCACGCGCGACCGCGAGTATATCCTGCTCGACATCGGCAGCCACACCACGAGCGAGACCTGGTATATGCCATCCGCGAATGCCCGGCTCGACCAGTTCCGGCTCTTCGCGCCGCGCATCGACGACGAAGAGTACGACATTGACCATCGCAATGGCTCGTGGTTCATCCGCACCAACCACGAGGCCGAACAGTTTCGTCTGATGGTTGTGCCGCATGGCCTTGAAGACGGCGAAGGCCGGGAGTTTTGGCTGGAGGTTCTACCCGAGGTCCCGGCCTCTCCGCTTGAGGACTTTGATCTCTTCCAAAACTTTCTTGTCGCCAGCTACCGCGAACGCGGCCTGCCAGTGCTGCGAGTGTATGACTTCAACAGCCGCGACCTGCTTGAAAATCCTCGTGACATCGCCTTCCCGGACCCAGCCTACGAGGCCGGCTCCGAGATCAACCGCGACTTCAACGCGACGACCTTCCGCTATGGCTATCAGTCGCTCGTGCGGCCCGGTTCGGTCTATCGCTACGATGTCGCTACCGGCGAGTCCACGCTGCTGAAGCAGCAGGAGGTGCCCGGCGGCTTCGATGTAGCGAACTACGCTGCCGAGCGCCTGTGGTTCGCCACGCACGACGGCACACAGGTGCCGGTGTCGCTCGTCTATCGTAAGGACAAGTTTGCGAAGGATGCGAAGTCACCACTCTACGTCTATGGCTACGGTAGCTACGGTTATCCGCTGCCGCTCGGCTTCAGCGCGTCGCGCCTTGCGCTGCTCGACCGCGGCGTCGTCGTGGCCTTCGCGCACATCCGCGGCGGTGGTGAGCTTGGTGACCCGTGGCACGATGCCGGCAAGATGATGGTGAAGCGCAACACGTTTACCGACTTCATCGAAGCCACCGAGTTCCTGCTGCACGAAGGCTACGGCGACCCCAAACGCGTCGCCATCGAAGGCGGCAGCGCGGGCGGCCTGCTGATGGGCGCCGTCGTAAACTTTGCCATCGAGCAGGGTAAGCCCGAGCTCTTCCATGTAGTGCTCTCGCACGTCCCGTTTGTCGACGTGATGAACACCATGCTCGACGCCTCGTTGCCGCTGACCGTGGCCGAATACGAAGAGTGGGGCAACCCTAACGAGGCTGACGCTTTTGCTTACATGCGCAGCTACTCACCGTATGACAACCTGCAGCGCGCGCCCTATCCGGCCATGCTGGTGAAGACGAGCCTCAACGACTCGCAGGTGATGTACTGGGAGCCCGCGAAGTATGTGGCGAAGCTGCGCACGTTGAAGACCAACGACACACCGCTGCTGCTGCACATCAACATGGACGCAGGCCACGGCGGCGCCAGCGGCCGCTATGACTACCTGAAGGAGATCGCCTTCGACGATGCGTTTCTGCTGCGCGAGCTCGGCGTGGAGAAGGTCTAGCTACTCCGGCACGGTCTCGGGGATGACATCACCCTCGCCCGGCGCGAGGAAGAGGTTCGTCTCCAGCCCGTGCTGGCGTGTGTAGAGGTCGTAGTACCGGCCGCCGAGTTTGTAGAGCTCCTCATGCGTTCCGCGCTCGACGATCTCGCCCACCTCAACCACCAGGATCTGATCGGCCTTGCGGATAGTTGAGAGCCGGTGTGCGATGACGAACGTCGTGCGCCCCTGCATCAGGAAGTTGAGACCATGCTGAATCATGGCCTCGGACTCGGAGTCGAGTGAGCTCGTCGCTTCATCCAGGATCAGGATGCGCGGGTCGGCAAGGATCGCACGTGCGATAGAAAGCCGCTGCCGCTGCCCGCCCGAGAGCTTTACACCGCGCTCGCCGACGATCGTCTCGTAGCCCTCGGGAAAGCGGTTGGCAAACTCGTCCACGCGCGCGATGCGGCAGGCGTTGTCGAACTGCTCGCTGCTCGCCTCGGGGTTCGAGAAGAGAATGTTCTCGCGGATGGTGCCGTCGAAGAGAAATGTCTCCTGCAGCACCACGCCCAACTGGCTGCGATAACTCGAGAGCTTCACCGTCGCAAGATCGTGGCCATCGACGAGTACAGCGCCACTCTGGGCGGTATGGAAGCCGCATATGAGGCTGATGATCGTCGATTTGCCGGAGCCGCTGGAGCCGACCAGCGCAGTCACTGTACCCGGCTTCGCATCGAAGCTCACGCCGCGCAACACAGGCTTGTCTTCTACATACGAGAAGCCAACATCAACGAACTGCACATCGCCAGCCACCGTGCTGAGCATCAGCTTGCGGTCGGGGCCGGCGTCCTCCTGCAACTCGGCGAGGATCTCGCGCGTGCGGTCGAGACCAGCCACAGCCTCGGTCAACTGCGTGCCCACGTTCACCAGCTGCATCACCGGTGCGATCATAAAGCCGTTGAACATGACATAGCTCATGAACTGGCCGGCAGTCAGTGGATTATGCACACGCACGGCCTGATGGGCGCCGATGTACATGATCATCGCGCTCACCACTCCCAGCACCACCGTGCCCGCAAGGCCCATCAGCGACTGCGCCGTGAGCGAGCTGATTACGTTGGCAAGCAGCCGGTCCACGCCTGCCGCAAACACACGCGACTCGCTCTCCTCGGCGTGATACCCCTTGACGACACGCACGCCGCCCAGCGACTCGGTCAAGCGCCCCGTCACCTCAGCATTGATCTTCGAACGCTCACGGAAGATCGGCCGGATCGTCTTGAACGCCTGCTGCATGATGATGCCAAACACCAGCAGGAAACCAAACGTCAGCAAAGTCATCGTCACGCTGATGTGCAGCAGCCACACAAACGCAAACACCGCCGTCAGGATGCCACCCACAAAATCCACAATGCCAGTGCCGACGATGTTGCGAATGCCTTCGACGTCCGACATGATGCGCGCCACCAGCGTACCCGTGCGGTTCTCGTCATAGAACGACACAGACAGCCGCCCGATGTGCGCCTGCACCTGCTTGCGAAGGTCAGTAATGAGCCGCTGGCCCGACTTGGAAAGCAGTTGAGTCAGCGCATAGGAAGTCGCCGCCGAGATCAGCGTTGCACCCAATGCCGCGCCGACGATCATGGGCAGCAGCCGCAGATCGTGCTTCGTCATCACCTTGTCGATGAACGGCGCAAACAGCGCGGGCACCACCAGGCCGGCGGCGCGGCCGATCGCCATCAGCACAAACGCAAAGCCCAGCAGCCCCAGCCGGGGCATCACCAGTACCTTGATCTCAGGCCAGACCTGTTTGAAGCTTGGCTGCTTCCTCTTCGCGGTCAACTCCGCGGAAGCGG
Source organism: Granulicella sp. 5B5 (assembly GCF_014083945.1). Taxonomy (GTDB): domain Bacteria; phylum Acidobacteriota; class Terriglobia; order Terriglobales; family Acidobacteriaceae; genus Granulicella. The sequence continues at coordinate 769,722 of NZ_CP046444.1, forward strand.
CACGGCTGCCGCGCGCCGGGCGGTCTACCGGGCGCATACCACCGTTCATTCCTGGGCTTCCAAAGCTAGCCATTCGCGTCCAATCTATCCTTGCTCTGTCCTTCCCGAAGGATACGCATCGGGAAGGGTCTGTCTACGGTACTCTCGTTCTCCGCGCGTTGATGAAGCTGCGCACACACATCGCCACGAACACCAGGCACACCAGCGCAACGACCGCTCGCTCATCGAAGGCAATGGGGTTCTCCGACACCGTCCCGCGCAACAGGGTCAGACCCGCACGGATGCCGGTAATCAGAAAGCCAATCAGGCCGAGGGTCACGGCGATGTGCATCCACAGCATCCGCCGCTTCGCATTCTCCGTGTTGGCCAGCACCCCGCAAAGCAGCAAAATCACACCGACCCCGGCCGGATGAAGCGCCGCGGACTCTGCCCTGCCCATCGCAAACCAGAAGCCAAGACTTACCGCCACCAGCAATACGCCAAAACCGATCGTCAACTTCGCCAAACGAGCCTCCTAAGAACCTTAACGCGTGTGAATACCAAATATTGTAGTGGCCGCCGATAACAGGCGGCCAATCTGAATGGCAGCATTTACGCCGCAGCAGCCTTGATCTTCGCCAAAACTTCAGCCGGACTCCAATCATTCGTAGGCCAGAAGGCCACCACCTTGCCGTCTCTGCCGATGACGACGGTCGAAAGCGAGTGCTGCAGCGTTCCGTTCTCCCCCGGGGTCACGCCCACATCGAACCACTGCTCCACCTTCGGCAGTTCCGCAGCGGGGGGCACAGCGAACTCCCAGTGCTGAAACGTCTCCTTCACATAGCGGCCCGTGTAGGCCTCGCCGTAGCTCTTGAGCACCTTGGGCGTGTCATAAGTCGGATCGAAGCTCACGCTCAGCAGATGCGTCTTGGCATACAGCGCAGGGTCCGCTGCCAGCGCCTTGTCGATCTGCGCGAAGTTATGGCTCATACGCGGACAGTAGTCGGCCAGCGGGCAGCGCGTGTAGATGAAGGTCAGCGCTACCACCTTGCCGCGATACTGCTTCAAGTCGATCGCGCGGCCCGACTGGTTCAGCAGCTTGAAGCTCGGCACCTCATCGCCCGCTGCGGGCAGGTGGTACTGCACCGTCGGCTTGATGTTGATGTTGGCCTCGCCGACGACGACGATGTCCTTCAGCCGCAGGTTCTCCGCGCCGGCAGCGTCCTCATCCACCAGCAGCGTTGCGGCGATCTTGTCGCCCGGATGCAACTCGCTCAACGCAGCGGGATCGGTGACGGCGTAGTTCATCGTCATCGGCGTCATAAAGCCAGGAATGTCTTCGTTAGTGAAGCTGACATCATTGCCCTTGGTGTCCACGCCCATCACCGTGCCACGCACCGGATACTGCTTCGTCGCTGTAGCCGAAGCGCTCCCGGACGGCTTGCTGTGGCAGCCCACCATCGCTGCAAGACCGGCAACCATCACCACTGCGAAAAGCCAACTGCGAGTATGCACCGCTGTCTCCTTGTCTCGAATTCTTCGCTCTCTTTCATGATAGTCCTCGCCGCCTCGCAGACGGCGACGCACCATAGAGCTGCGTGGTAGCATCAACCCCGTATTGTTGAGCGCTTCGAAGGAGCAGACCTGGCTGCACAAGCAGGCTGCCACTGTAGGCAGTGCGCTGGCCGTAGCGAACTACTTCGCAACGCGTTCCGCGAAGAGCCATCGCTCCAACAATATCGGATGCACCTATGGCCAGCGGCACGACACCAACACGCCCCATCGACCACAACACCTTCGGCCCGGCCATCGTTCTGCTCGGCGTCGGTATGCTGCTCACCGGCCTTGGAACCGCCTTCCTTGGCCCTGTGCTTCCGCTGCTCGCCTCGCAGTGGCACATTACCGACCAGCAGAGTGGCCTGCTCATCACCGCAAAGTTCGTTGGCGCGTTTCTCGGCGGTATGTCCGTGCATCGCCTGGTGCGGTTCGGCGTCCTCGGCGGCTACCTCCTCGCAGGCATTGGCTTCGCCGTGTTTGCGATGGGCCACGGCATGGCCTTCGGCATCGTCGGCCTCTTCGTCAGCGGCTACGGCGTCGGCCTCGGCATCACGGCCACTAACATCCTCATCGGCCGCCGCTACACCACGCACACCGGCGCAGCACTCTCCACGCTGAACTTCTTCTGGAGCCTGGGTGCAGTCCTCTGCGGCTTCCTCGCTGCATTACTGCTGCCGCGCTTTGGACTGCACGGCCCCATGCTCTCCTTCGGCGGCCTGTTCCTGCTCACAGCGCTCGCAGGCATCCTCTTCAGCACGCACCGCGAAGGCCCAAAACTGCCGGTGGGCGTAGTGATACCTGCTGCCGCGCCGTCGCTGCCTCTGCCCCGCCTCATCTATCTGCACTTCTGCTCAATGCTCTTCCTCTATGGCGGCCTTGAGACCTGCATCTCGGCATGGCTCACCACCTACAGCCTTCGCATCGGCGGCATTCATCTGCTCGAAGGGCAATCCGCTGTCGTCCTCTTCTGGACGGCTCTCACCGCTGGCCGTGTGCTCGGCTCCGGGGCCATGCGTGCGTTTTCCGAGACGGCAGTCCAGCGCGTCGGCCTCACGCTTTCGGCGCTGCTTATCCTCGGCGTCGCCACCACCAGCAACAACATCATGCTGAGTGTCTACTGTGTCCTGCTCGGCCTCGGCCTCGCACCGTTCTTCCCTCCACCTTCGCCATCCTTATCCGCCGCCGCCCCAACTCGCACCAGGCAGGCACCGTGCTCGCCGTCTCGGGTCTCGGCGCTGCGATCTTCCCGTGGATGATGGGCTACATCTCCACCCACTCCGGCTCGCTGCGCATGGCGATGGTCGTTCCCGGCGCGCTGGCGCTGCTGCTGTTGCTGCTCAGCCTGCTCCCCATGGCGCCCGTCGTCGAAGCCGCCCCTGCCCTTGATGACCAGCCCGCCGAGCTGCAGCCGGCTATTCGCTAAATCTCCACAACCTCGCCTCCCCGCTCCGGGTATTACAGTCAGAACGAATGGAACTTACCGCCACGCGCGATGCCCTGCTTGACCTGCTCGAAGCCGGCGAGCTACTCCTGCTGCTCAACGCGCACGCTGCCCGCGAACTCCGCGCCGCCTATGACGCACGCCAGCGCACCCGCGGTCTCGCCGCCTGGCAGCCCGCACGCGCCATCAGCTGGCAGCAGTGGACCAGCAGCCTCCATGCCGAGTTGATCCTCAGCGGCGCAGAAACCCGGCTTCTCCTCAACGCCGCACAGGAGCATACTCTGTGGCGCGAGATCATCGCCGGCGACCCGCCACCCGACGCTCTCAGCTCGCTCGACTCCCTTGCTGATCTCGCCAGCTCAGCCTACGCGCTCGCCACCGCATGGAACGCCACCACACGCCTCCGCGGCACGGCCACCAGCGACGACACACGCATCTTCGCCCGCTGGGCTGAGGCCTTCAACACCCGCTGCCAGCGCGACCGTTGCCTGCCCGCAGCAGCCCTCGACTCCGCGCTCACGCACACCGCTGCGCTCGCCGCGCCGCCCATGCTGCGCATGGTCGCCTTCCCCAGCCTAACGCCCTCGCAGCAACAATTCGTCGACACACTCGCCAAACGCGGCACAGAGATCATCCGGCTGCAGGCAGTCGCCGCCAGCCCTGTCATCAGTCATCAATCGCTGGTCTGCGCTACACCGCACGATGAGCTAACCAGCGCGGCCAACTGGCTGCGTCACGCACTCGAATCTACCGACAGCCCACAGCGCATCGCCGTCCTCATCCCCGGCCTCGAAGCCGAACGCACGGCCTTCGAAACCATCCTGCGCGAGACGCTCGCCCCAGAACTCGACGCTATCGGCACCGACCTCTCCTCGACGCCATGGGAGTTCTCCAGCGGAGAGCCGCTCGCCTCCATAGCCCTCATCGCCGACGCGCTCGACCTCGTTCGCTGGGCGCTCAACCCGCTACCGCAGTCGCGCATCAGCGCCCTTCTGCTCTCGCCCTACCTCAACCCCGGCGTCGAACGCGAACACGCCGCGCAACTTGACCACCTGCTGCGACGCAAGGAGCGCCGCCTCCGTCCCGAGCTATCGCTCGACGCCTTCCTCCGTCTGCTCGACAAGCACGACGCGCCACTCACATGGCCTCGCCAGCTCGCCATCGAGCTCCAGCGCGCAGGAGACATCGCACGCCCACGCACCTACGCCGCCTGGATGGAGTTCGCCCGCAACCTTGTACAGGCCACAGGTTGGCCGTCGTCGCAGACGCGCCCGCTCAACGCCACCGAGTTCGAAGCCACCCGCTCCTGGGACAGTGCGCTCGACAGCATCGCCACGCTCGACTTCTCCGGCCAGCGCACCACCTTCTCCAACGCGCTCGCCGCTCTCGAACGCCAACTGCAGGCCACCAGCTTTCAACCGCCAGCCACGCACGCCGCCGTGCAGATCATGCGCCCGGAGCAGGCCGAAGCCGGCCTCTTCGACGCGGTACTCTACCTCCACGCCACCGACCAGAACCTGCCCGCACCCGAGCGCCCACATCCGCTGCTCGCACTCGCATTGCAGAGCCAGCTCCACATGCCCGGAACAGACTCGGTCGACACCACCAGCCGCGCTCGAACATTCCTCGCCAACCTGCTGCAGAGCACGCCCACCGCTCTCTTCACCTATGCATACGAGGATGAGAACGGCGCTCTGCGGCCCTCGCCGCTGCTCGCAGACGCTGGCCTGACACCGGCACCTGAACCGCCGCTCGCAGCACCTCTAGCAGCTACCGTCCCCTGCGAATCCGTCGCCGACGACGCGCCTCTGCCACCATTGCCATCGTCCGAGATCCACGGCGGCGCACGCGTCCTCCAACTGCAGGCCGCCTGCGGCTTCCGCGCCTTCGCCGAGCTGCGCCTCGGCACAGCCGAACCCGAGAGCCCCGACATCGGCTTCGACGCCCGCGACAGCGGCAACCTCGTTCACCGCGTGCTGCAGTTTCTCTGGGCGCCACTCGGCGACGAGAAAAAGACACACGCTTCGCTCACCGCGATGAGCGAAGCCGAGCGCCGTGCACAGCTCGAACGCTGCATCGACAGCGCCCTTCGCGACATCAGCTCGACACCGGAAGCGCAGTGGGACGCAGCCTATCTCTCCGTCATCCGTGAACGGCTGCTCTCCGTAATGACGCAGTGGCTGCAGCAGGAGCTGCAACGCGCGCCCTTTACCGTGCTCGACGTAGAACGCAAAGAGCGGATCACAGTCGGCCCGCTCGAGCTCGAAGTCCGCCTCGACCGCCTCGACCAGATCGCAAGCGTCGACGAGGGCGGCAACGCCTGCTTCGCGAACATCCTTGTCGACTACAAGACCGGCGGCAGCGCCAACCCAAAGCAGTGGGACCCGCCACGCCCCGAAGAGCCACAGCTTCCGCTCTACACGCTGCTCTTCGGCGAAGAGGCACCGCAGCGCGTCAAGGGCATCGCCTTCGCCAAGATCATCGCGGGCGAAAACATGCGCTGGCACGGCCTGCAGGCCGAGGCAGGGCACCTCCCCGGCCACAAGGTCACCGACCTGCCGCAGCGCATCAGCGAGTGGCACGACGAGCTCGACCGCCTCGCACATGCCTTCGCCAGCGGCGAGGCCGACGTGGCTCCCAAGGACTATCCAAAGACCTGCGAGCACTGCTCTCTGCAGCTCCTCTGTCGTGTCGGCGAGCTGCATCTGGCCGACATCGGCGACGCCGCGGAGGACAACGATGAGTAACGTCGTCCTCTTCCCCGGCACACAATCACCCCCGCTCTCTGACGATGCCGCCCGCGAACAGGCGCTCGACATCCGCGCCTCCTGCATCGTCGAAGCTCCCGCAGGCTCCGGCAAAACCGGCCTGCTGGTGCAGCGCTTCCTCAAGCTGCTCGCTGACGACAGTGTCGACGCGCCGGAAGAGGTCCTCGCCGTCACCTTCACGCGCAAGGCCACGGGCGAGCTCCGCGAGCGCGTCCTGCAACAACTCGCCGCAGCTCAAGCCGCCATACCGCTCGCTGCCGATGCACCTACCTTCGCGCGCAACACACGCGAGTTCGCCCTCGCCGTCCTCGAACGTAGCCAGCAGCGCAACTGGCAGCTCCTTGAGCAGCCCACCCGCCTCAACATCCAGACCTTCGACGCCGTCGGCATGCAGATCGCCAACGCGCTGCCCATCCTCGCCGGTGGCGGTGGCCCACGCAGCCCCTTGGAAGACGCGCGTTCCCTCCACCGCCTTGCCGCACGCCACACGCTGCTTGAGCTCGGCGGCACGGACACCGCACTGAACGACGCGCTGCGCATCGTCCTCCTCCATCGCGACGGCAACCTCAACGACTGCGAGACGCTCATCGCGGAGATGCTCTCAAAACGCGAGCAGTGGGGCGAACTCGTCCCGCTCTCACGCTCGCTCACTAACACCGAACTCGACACCGAAGTCCGCCCACGTCTTGAGCGCAGCCTGCAAGCCATCGTCAACGCAGGCCTGCAGCGCGCCGAAGCAGCGCTGCCCGCCGGCGAGCTTGCCTACCTCGCCAACTTCGCGCGCCAATTCGCCACGCTCCCCGGCTACAACGACGCTCCTTCGCCCGTCGCAGCCTGCGTGAACAAGCCGCATCCACCCGCGCCTATCGTGGACGACCTCGATCACTGGCGCACCCTCATCCGTCTCGTGCTCAAGGAGAGCGATGGCGGCTGGCGCAAGAGCCTCGCCATCAACTCTCTCGGCTTCAAGCCGCCCAAGCCCGCGCTTGACGATCTCAAGCAGCACATCGCCGCCATGCAGTCGGAGCCGCTGCGCGCGGCGCTCGAAAACGTCCTCACGCTCCCACCGCCGACATACCCCGACGACCAGTGGCGCATCGCCAAGGCCCTCTTCCTCGTCCTTCGCCGCGCACTCGCCGAGCTCAAGCTGCTCTTCGCCTCGCGCGGCGAGTGCGACTTCACCGAGCTAGCCCTCGCCGCGCGCCAAGTGCTCCGCTCAGACTCCACGGCCTCCGATCTCGCGCTCTCCGCCGGCGGCCGCCTGCGCCATCTCCTCATCGACGAGATGCAGGACACCTCCGCCGGTCAGTACGAACTCGTCGAACTGCTCACCCGCTCCTGGGACGGCGCCACGCAAACCCTCTTCCTCGTCGGCGACCCCAAGCAGTCCATCTACCTCTTCCGCGCCGCCAGCGTCGAGCGCTTCCTCCGCACCATGGCCACGAAGCACCTCGGCGAGATCGCCCTCACGCCGCTTCGTCTCACCGCCAACTTCCGCTCGCAGGCCGCACTCGTTGAAGGCCCCGGCGCCTTCAACGACGCCTTCTCACGCCTCTTTCTCCCGCCCGGCGCTCCGATGACGGAGGCCATGGACGTCCCCTTCGTCGCCGCCACCGCCAGCCGCCCGCGCACGATCGAACCCGCTGTCGTCTGGCACACAGAACTACTTGCCGCAGACGACAGCACGCACGCAGAACATGAGGCCCACAGCATTCGCCACCTCATCGAGCAGCGCCTCTCACGGCCATTACCTGAAGGCCGCGCGAAGCCCTGGCGCATCGCCGTCCTCGGCCACGGCCGCCGACACCTGCAGGCCGTCGTCGCCGAGCTCAAGACCGATCGCGGCAACGGGCCGCTTCCCTTCAAGGCCATCAACCTTGACTCGCTCGAAGACCGCCCGGAGGTCCTCGACACGCTCGCGCTCACCCGCGCGCTGCTGCACCCCGCCGACCGCATCGCATGGCTCGCCGTGCTGCGCGCGCCGTGGTGTGGCCTCGACCGTGCCGACCTCCTCACACTCACCGGCGACAGTGTCCACGACGACAGCACTGTCGCGTCGCTCGTAGCCGCTCATGGAGACCGCCTCTCCACCACCGGTCAACGCCTTCTAGCTCGCGCCTGGACCGTCCTCCAAGCCGCTATCGACACCCTCGGCCAGACCTCGCTCGCCCTCCACGTCGAGCGCACCTGGCGCTCCCTCGGCGGCGACCGCATCCTCAGCGCAGAGTCGCAGCGCAACGTCCTGCGCTACCTCGCCCTGCTCCACGAGCTCGAGGCCGAAGGCGGCCGCGTCGATCTCGACGTCCTTACCGCACGTCTGCGCGAGCTCTACGCGGAGCCGCTGGCAGGAGACGCACAGATCGAACTCCTCACCATCCACAAGGCTAAGGGCCTCGAATGGGACATGGTCCTCGTCCCCGGCCTCGAGCGCGGCAGCGGCAACACGCGCACGCCGCTGCTCAACTGGCTTGAGTTCGATCTGCCCGCTCCGCATGACGAAGCTGCCGTCATCCTTGCGCCGATCGCCAGCAAAGGCACCTCCGCCGACAGGCTCAGCACCTGGCTCAACCAGCTCCGCAGCCAGCGCGAGCTCGCTGAACGCAAGCGCCTCTTCTACGTCGCCTCCACCCGCGCACAGGAGGAGCTGCATCTCTTCGCCGCCGTCGGAACTACCTCATCCGGCAACCTCGCCTCAGCGCACCACACGAGCCTGCTCAAGGCCTGCTGGCCCGCCGCCGAGCCGCACTTCGCCGCACAGCTCAACGGTCTCGCCTCCGTCACCCCTGACACTGAAGTGTCATCTCGACCAGAGTCCGCGGTTTTTGCGGACGTAGCGGAGAGACCTGCATCTGGTCTCGCCCTCGCAGCCTCGGTCGAGCAAGACACTGCAGCCACAACGCAGTACCTCAGCCGTCTGCCGCTCACCTTCGACCCCGCCGCCCGCTTCCGCGAAGCCGCAACCCATCGCCTCGACTACCCCGCCGCCACCACGCTTCCACAGGCCCGTACCTTCGACCGGCCCGAGGGCTCCTTCGGCGTCCGCGCCTTCGGCAACGTCGTCCACCGCTATCTGCAGTTGCTCGCCGATCGTCTCACCCACACCGCTTCCATTACCCTCGCCTCCGAGCTCACCAACTGGCTCCCGCGCCTCGAAGCCAGCCTGCGCAGCGAAGGCCTTCCCCCGCGCGACGCCACTCAGCAGGCCGCTCGCGCGCTCGAAGCCCTCACCCGCACCCTAGCCGACCCCACCGGCCTATGGCTGCTCTCGCCGCATCCACAGGCCGCCAGCGAAGGCGCCCTTACCGTTGCCGGTGCCACAGGCCTCCGTGTCGACCGCACCTTCCTCGCCGGACCCGAGCCGCTCTCCACCAGCGACAACACCATCTGGATCGTCGACTTCAAGACCACCGACCAGGGCTCACTCACCGACGCCGCCTTCGACGCCCTCCAACGCAACCGCTACAGCGCGCAACTCGAAGCCTACGCTCATATTCGCAGCCAACTCCCCGATGGCAACCGCCCTATCCAGCTGGGTCTCTACTTTCCCCTCGCGGCAAGACTTATCCACTGGGATTCAATCTTTCGTCATACCCGCTAACCCACATACCTGCAGAGAATTGCAGACCCCAGCCCTGGGGGTATGCTTTTTGGTACGTTACCTCTAGGCAGCAAAAGGCCGCATCAGACGACTACAGCCCGCAGCGCCTGCGTCAGCACCTCGGCAGCCCGCTCGCAGTCCTCACTGCTTACATCGAAGTGCGTCACCAGCCGCACAGTCTGCGGCCCGATGGCGCTGGCCAGCACGCCCTCACGCTTCAGCGCCGCCACCAGCTCGCTGGCATCCCCGCCCTTCAGCTTGAAGATCACGATGTTGGTCTGCACCATGCCCAAATCAATCTCGGCCTCATCGCACTGCGCCACAGCCTCGGCCAGCAGCCGAGCGTTCGCATGGTCCTCATGCAACCGCCACGGCATCTCCTCGAGCGCAATCAGCCCGGCAGCAGCCAGCACACCAGCCTGCCGCATGCCGCCGCCCAACGCCTTGCGAAACACCCGCGCGCGGTCAATATGCTTCTTCGCGCCCACCAACATCGACCCCACAGGCGCGCCCAACCCTTTGGACAAGCAGAACATCACCGTATCAAACCCGCGCGTCAGCTCCGCCACCGGCAAGCTCAGCGCCGACGCTGCATTGAACACCCGCGCCCCATCCAGATGCACTGGCAGCCCAGCCTCCTTCGCGCCGGCCCAGATCTCCTCCAGCACCGGCAGCGGCGTCACAATGCCGCCCGCGATGTTGTGCGTGTTCTCCAGCCAGATCAGCCCGGTCTGCGCGCGGTAATAAATCTTCGGCGAAATCAGCGGCTTGATCTTCTGCCACGTCAGCACGCCTCGCTCGCCCGCCACCGTGCGCGGCGCGCAGCCCGAGAACGCCGACACCATCGCCATCTCCCAGTCCAGAATGTGCGCCTGCGCCTCGCAGATCACCTCCTGCCCATGCTCCGTATGCAGCCGCGACGCGATCGTGTTCCCCATCGACCCCGTCGGCACAAAGATCGCAGCCTCTTTGCCAAAGATCTCCGCCGCGCGTTGTTCCAGCCTGTTGACGGTCGGGTCCTCGCCATACACATCATCCCCAACCTCAGCCGACGCCATCGCCGCCCGCATCGCCGCCGTCGGCTTCGTCACTGTATCGCTGCGCAAGTCAATCATCACTGTTTTGCCTTTCTTGGCGCCTCTTGGCGTCCTTCGCGTCTTGGCGTTTTCTGTTCACTCTACGCGGCAATGCCTTCCAGCAAGCGTCCAAACACATCATTCGACACTAGCCGTCCACGCAGCGTCAGCCGCCAGTGGCCGTCGTCATCCGTCATCAGCCCTTCAGCCACCAGCCCACGTGCGGCCTCTTCACACGATGCCACAAGCTCCCGTGGAAACGCTTCACGCAGCCCGGCAATCGGAACACCCTCGCTCATCCGCAGCCCAAGAAAGATCGTCTCCTCAAACGCCTCGTGCAGACCAACCGGCGTAGCCTCTCGCTCACTCTCCGCGCCCGCATACCGCGCCAGTTCATCAGGATTCGCAAACCGCATCGCACCACTCGCCGCAGGAAGCATCGAGTGCGCATCCAGCCCAAACCCGATATACGGCACCCGCTGCCAGTACTTCACATTATGTTTCGACCTGTGTTCCGCAGCCGCAAAGTTCGAAATCTCATACTGCGCAAACCCTGCCTTCGGCAGCCACTCGCAAGCCTGCTCATACAGCTCCGCAGCCATCTCTTCTTCTGGCACACCATGCGCATGGAACCGCTTGCCCCCCGCAAGCACCTCCTGTCCCAGACGCGAGTCCTCATCGATCTCCAGCATGTACACGCTCAGGTGCGTCAACCCCACACCCGTCGCCACCTCCAGCGAGTGCACCCAGCTTGCCTCCGTCTGATACGGCAGCCCAGCAATCAGGTCCGCCCCCACTTCCGCCAACCCCGCAGCCCGCAGTCGCACAATCTCCGCCACGCACTCGCGCTCCGTATGCAGCCGCCCCACGCTCGCCGACTCGCGATCCACAAAGCTCTGCACCCCCAGGCTCACGCGGTTTACGCCCAGCCGCTGCGCCTCTGCTAGAACTCGGTCGCCAATCTGCCCCGGCGCCGCCTCCAGCGTAATCTCCGCGCTATCTTCGATCTCGAACCGCCGCCGCAGAGCGTCAAACACCCGTCGCAACTGCTCGGGCTCCAAAAGACTCGGGGTCCCGCCACCGAAATACACGCTATCCACACGCCGCGGTAGCTCTGTCCCCAGCCGCTCCGCCGTCACCGCAGCCGCATCGATCTCTGCACAAAGCTGCTCAACGTACTGCTCCATAGCCGCTCCCGTCCCCACTCCCGACGCAAAGTTGCAAAAGCTGCACTTCGCCCGGCAAAACGGAACCGAAACGTACACTCCGAGCATCGAATTGGGAACCGCGGCCACAGCTCCATTCTTTCACGCACTGCAACCCCTTTCCGCCCAACCAAAACCCACCCCGTAGAATAGAGACAATGGCCGACGAGAAGGACAAACAGAAACAAGCCGCCAAACGCGTCGATGACGACGTCGTCGGCAAGGTCTACGACCGCCGGCTGATGAGCCGCCTCGTCCGCTACCTCGGCCCCTACAAGCTGCAGACCGCCATCTCCGGCATCTGCATCGTCATCAAGGCCGCCAGCGACATCTCCGGCCCCTACTTCGTCAAAGTCGCCGTTGACACCTACTTCGACCCCACGCACGGCAAGCACGGCTGGCTCTCGCACCACCTCTCGCCTGTGCCGCTCACCGGCGTCACCGAGCTCGCCATGCTCTATCTCGGCGCGCTCCTGCTCACCTTCGCGCTCGAGTTCGTCCAGACCTACCTCATGCAGTGGACCGGCCAGAAGATCATGTTCGATCTCCGCAGCCAGATCTTCCGCCACATCCAGCGCATGTCCGTCGGCTTCTTCGACCGCACCCCCGTCGGCCGCCTCGTCACCCGCGTCACGTCGGACGTCGACGCGCTCAACGAAATGTTCACCTCCGGCGTGCTCGCCATCTTTGAGGATGTCTTCGCGCTCAGCTTCATCGTCATCATCATGCTCACCATGAGCTGGCCGCTGGCGCTGCTCACCCTCTGCGCCATCCCCGGCATCCTCTACGCCACCTCGCTCTTCCGCAAGCACGTCCGCCAGAGCTACCGCCGCCAGCGCGCCGCCACAGCCAAAATCAACGCCTTCACGCAGGAGTACGTCTCCGGCATGAGCGTCGTCCAGCTCTTCAACCGCGAGCGCCGCGCCTTCGACGACTTCTCCGCCATCAACGACGAGAACAAAAAAGCCTGGACCGACGCCATCTTCGCCTATGCCCTCTACTATCCGGTCGTCGAGCTCATCAGCTCCATCGCCATCGCCATGATCCTCTGGATCGGCGGCCGCGCCGCGCTGCAGAGCAGCGAGTTCCACTGGCTCACCGGTCACAGCTACATCGTCAACGGCATCGTGCACTCCAGCTTCTTCGGCACAGTCACTCTCGGCATCCTGATCGCGTTCATCCAGTACGCGCAGCGCTTCTTCCGCCCCATCCAGGACCTCAGCGACAAGTTCAACATCCTGCAAGCCGCCATGGCCGCAGCCGAGCGCATCTTCAAGCTCCTCGACACCGAACCCGACATCCAGTCTCCCGCGCACCCAATCCTCGGTGACGCCTCCGGTCGCATCGAGTTCCGCAACGTCTGGTTCACCTACCAGCGCCTGACGGACGATCAGCAAGCCGCCCTCGCATCCCTCAACACAAACGGAGGGAGCAGTAGCGGAGGGAGCAGTGGCCTTCAGGCCACTGAATTAGGCTTTTCTACAAATGGGGCTTTAGCCCCGGAGGGACTCCTCGCCAACATCGAATGGATCCTCCGCGGCGTCAGCTTCACCATCGAGCCCAACCAGACTGCCGCCATCGTCGGCCACACCGGCGCCGGCAAAACCACCATCACCGCGCTCATGATGCGCTTCTACGATGTGCAGGCCGGCCAAGTACTCATCGACGGCGTCGACGTCCGCGACCAGGACCTCAAGGCCCTTCGATGTCGTTTCGGAGTCGTCCTCCAGGACCCGTTCCTCTTCAGCGGCACCATCGCTGCAAATATCCGCCTCGGCTCCAGCTGGATCACCGACGACGACGTCGCCAACGCAGCCGACGAGGTCAACGTCGCCGACTTCATCCGCACGCTCCCCGCTCAGTTCAACGAGCCTGTGCTCGAACGCGGCTCAACACTCTCCACCGGCCAGAAGCAGCTCATCAGCTTCGCGCGCGCCCTCGCACACCGCCCCGGCATCCTTATCCTCGACGAAGCCACCAGCTCCGTCGACACCGAAACCGAGTTCCGCGTACGTCTCGCCATCGAGCGCCTCATCACCGGCCGCACCAGTGTACTCATCGCGCACCGCCTCTCCACCATCCAGCGCGCCGACACCATCCTCGTCATGCACAAAGGCAAGCTCCGCGAGCAGGGCACGCACCAGCAGCTGCTCACCATGCGAGGTCTCTACTTCAAGCTCTACCAGCTCCAATACAAAGATCAGGAACTACCCGACGCAGCCCTCGGCACCCCGCTCACCGCCTAATCACCGCACCACAACCAGCTCCGCACGCTCCCACGCAGCCATCCCGCCCGCCAACGTGCTGACGCGATCAATCCCCGCACGCTCCAGCAGGCTCGCGGCGATACTCGCCCTCAGCCCGCTCTCACACACAGTCACCACCTCGCGATCACGCGGCAGGCTAGCCAGCGCTCCCGGCAGATCACCGAGTATCACATGCACCGAGCCCGGAATGCTTCCATGCCCGCGCTCCTGATCGTTGCGCACATCCAGCACAAGCATCTCCGCACTCCGCTCCACATCCTCCGCACTCCTGCGTGGCGTCACCGCTACAGGCATCCCGCTCGCGGCCCATCCCGCAACACCGCCATCAAGATGCCCCATCACCTCATCGAGTCCCACCCGCGCCAGCACCACACGAATCGCCGCGTCATCCCCGCCATCCGTTACAAGCACAATCGGCTTCTCCACATCCACAAGCCATCCTGCCCACATCGAAAAACTCGGCCCCGCAGCGATATGCAGTGCGCCCGGAACATGCGCCACACTGAACGCCTCCACGCTGCGCACATCCAGTAGCGTCACGCTCCCTGCACGCACCAACTCCGCCACACGCTCAACAGGCAGCGCCTTAGCACCCCGCACCAACTCCAGGGCAACCGCACCCTTCGCATTCAGCGCCTTCATCCGCGGATAGTACGCAGGCAGCTCCGGCACCGTCGCAAGTATCTCCGCAACAAAGGCCTCTTCGCCCAGATGAAAGAACGGGTTCATCGCCCGCTCCGCGCCCAGCGCCGTCTCCGTCGCATCGCGCATGCCCGCACCACACAGCGACCCTGCGCCATGCCCCGGATACGCCTTCAGCGCATCCGGCAACGCCCGCATCTGCTGCACGCTGCGATACAACGAGTGCGCCAGCTCCACCTTCGCATCCTCACCCAGCAGGTCCGGTCGTCCCAGCGATCCCACAAACAAAAAATCTCCGCTGAACATCGCCACCGGCGTCTCGCTTCCCTCTTCATACAACAGATAGGAAAGATGCTCCGGCGTGTGCCCCGGCGTATGCAGCGCCTTCAACTCCGCGTTGCCAACCCGCACTGAATCACCATCACGCAGTTTGCGGTGCGGCATCGCATACACAAAGTGCTCGCCTTCGTCATAGGCGCTGAGCGCCAGCTCCGCGCCCGTGATCGCCGCCAGTTCACACGAACCCGCAGCAAAGTCCGCATGGATATGTGTCTCCACAATCGCCTTGATGCGCACACCCTCGCTCTGCGCATACTTCACATAGCGCTCCACATCGCGCATCGGATCAACCACCACCGCCTCCCCACCATCGGAGACCATATACGCATACTGTGCCAGCCCCGGCACCTCGAACCGCTCGATCTTCATCGCCACATCCTTAGCCGCAAAGCTTCATCACAGTATTGCAAGATTGCGGGCTGCCCAATCAATCCGCCAGCGTCCACGACATCTGTATGATGGCCTCATTACTCGGTCGTCTGCCCTGGAACCGTCCCACCCCCAGCGCAGCAGCGCCTGTGAGGTCTTAAGCATGAACCCACTGTACGTCTTCGGCGGCCTCACCCTCGGCGTCGCCGCTGGAATCCTCTCCGGCATCATCGGCATCGGCGGCGGCATCCTGCTGATTCCCGCCCTCATGTACGCCTTCGGCCAGTCGCAGCTCAAGGCGCAGGGCACCTCGCTCGCCATTCTGTTGCTCCCTGTCGGCATCTTCGCCGTCATCCCGTACTACCGCGACGGACAGGTCGACATCAGGCTTGCCGCGCTCGTCGCAGCAGGCTTCTGCATCGGCGGATGGTTCGGCGGATCATGGGCGCAGCATCTTCCCGCCGTTGTACTGCGCCGCGGCTTCGCAACCCTGCTCCTCATCGTCGCCGCCAAGCTCTTCTTCACCAAGTAGCTCAGGCCTTTTTCTCGGCTTCGTCGCAAAGCTTCTCCACCCGCCGCGCGCGAGCATCCACAGTCTGGTAGTAGAACACCCCCAGCAAATGCTGCCGTCTCTGCGTCAGCGTCATCTTCGCCCAACCCGCCTTCGCCTTGGGCCGCCGCCGAAACGCCGCCGCAATCAACGGTGGCAGCTCGCGCTCACCCTCCATCCCCGCGAGCAGCCGCTCCGCCATCTGCTCACATCGTTTGCGCTGCGAGATCTCACTCTTGACGCCCACAATCCACTTCCCGATTTCGCGCCGCATGCTCTCGCTCAAGCTGTCGTAGTACTCACGCAGACCGTCCTCGTCATCCAGCAGAGCCGCCAACTCGTCCGGCGGTTCCGCCGGCCGGGGCTCCAGGTCCGCATCCAGCACAAACTCCGCCGTGCTACCCACTGCGATCCCCGCCGCGCGCTGCACACGGTTGTTCACCAGCAGCAGATACCTCCCACTCTCTCCCAGCACAGGAAACAGCGACGTCCGAAACTCAACACCATTCACATCGCCACGCACGCGCAGCCGCACCATCTCCTTCCACTGCGCATGTGGATCGAACGGCAGCCGCGCCACCGTCCACCCCAGCCCTTCGTGGCCGTGCTCCAGCGTTGCCTTGAACCGCTTCGCCTTGTTCGCCATGCCAACATCCTAACGCCAACCGGCTACACTTAAAGCAGAACCGACGAACTGAGTAGAAGCCATCGCCACGCACTCCAATCCGCGCATCTTTCTCTCCGCAGGCGAGGCCTCAGGCGACGCCTACGGCGCAGCCATCATCACCGCGCTCCGCCAGCAGCTTCCGCAAGCCGTCTTCAGCGGCCTCGGCGGCACGCAGATGGAGTCCGCCGGCCAGCATCGTATCGTCCGCGCCGAAGACGTCGCGCACATGGGCATCACCGAGGTCCTGCAGCACGCACCCTTCATCTATCGCCAGTACCGCAAACTCGTCGGCTCCATCCAGCGCGACCGCCCCAACGTCGCCATCCTCATCGACTTCCCCGACGTCAACTTCCGCCTCGCCAAACACCTGCACGCGACAGGCGTCCCCGTCGTCTGGTTCGTCAGCCCACAGCTTTGGGCCTGGAAGCGCCGCCGCCTGCGCTGGGTGCAGCAGCGCGTCTCGCGCATGCTCGTCATCTTCCCCTTCGAGGAGCCCTTCTACCGCAACCGAGGCGTCGACGCTCAGTTCGTAGGCCACCCACTCGCCGCCTCCGCCGAGCCACCCGCTGTCTCCCGCGAAGCCTACGCCGAGCAGCACAACCTCGACCCCAACCGCACCTGGATCGCGTTCCTCCCCGGCAGCCGTTGGAAGGAGATCCGCGCCAACCTGCCCACGCTGCATGAGCTCGCCGTCAGCGATCTCTTCTCCGCCTCCGCCGCCTACACCACCTTCGACGGCGACACCACCACCGCGCCCCGCGACCCCGCCGCCTACACCCGCTACGAGTTCCTCCTGCCCATTGCCAGCACCATCTCACCTGCCGCGCTCAACACCTACCTCGCCGAGCTCGACGCACAACATCTCCGCTACTTCGGCCCTACCGAGTTCACCCCCAACACCCGTCCCCGCATCACCCTGGTCCCCGACGCCCGCGAGGCCCTCCACCACGCCCGCGCCTCCGTCGTCGCCAGCGGCACGGCCACTGTGCTCGCCGCCATCGTCGGCAACCCCTTCGTCGTCGTCTACCGAGTCTCCGCGCTCACCTTCGCGCTCGCCAAAAAGCTCGTCCAGTACCCACCTGAGCTCCCAGCGCCCTTCGACGCGGACGGCAACGTCCCCGTCGGCATGGTCAACCTCATCGCAGGTCGCCGCATCGTCCCCGAGCTCCTGCAATCGCGCTTCACCGCCGAAAATGTAGCCACAGTCCTCACTCCCCTACTGTCCGACACACCCGAACGCGACACCCAGCTCACAGCCCTCGCCGAAGTCCGCCAGCGCCTCCACTCCGACGGCCATCCCATCGCCCACGTCGTCGAAACCGTCCTCAGCCTCCTACCCCTCCAATGAGCACGTCATCTCGACCGGAGGCCGCAGGCCGTAGCGGAGAGACCCCTGTATTTTTCGCAGGATGCCAACAAAGCCGCAGCCCTAATCCCCCGCAAGCCCCCACAAAATCCGCCGTACTCCCAAAGCCGTAAAATACACGTCTATGCAGTTGCAGGAATGTGCCCGTTAACCGCCGGGCGCTCCACCGAGGTCTCACCCATGTTCAAGCGTTTCGCCGCTCTGGCCCTGCTGGGCCTCATCGCACTCGCCACATCGGCGCACGCGGCCATCCCCGTGCGCGCACAGATCGACGTCACCGGCTACACCATCCACACCGACCTCGACCCCGCCACCGGCCGCATGACCGCCACGGCCAGCGTCACCTTCACCGCGCTTGACGATCTCAACGTCGTCGTCTTCGGCCTCAACAACGGCCTCGCGCTCACCAGCATCGTCGACGGCGGCGTCCCCTCCGCAGCCCCGACACTCGCACCCGCCCACGCCGGCCCAGTCCTGCGCGGCGAGCACCACGCCCAGCCCGCGCCCGCTCCGGCAGCCGCTCCCATCGGCTCCGGCAACACGCTCCAGTACGAGCGCAACGTCACCGACTCCACCGTCCGCGTCACCCCCGCCAATATCATCAACAAGGGCACCGTCACCACCTGGACCTTCACCTACGCCGGCAAGCCCACCGTCGACACCAGTCCCGTCGATGGCATCAAATTCGCCCAGATCGCCGACCCCGTCAGCATCCTGCTCTATCCCGGCCGCTGGTTCCCCATCGCAATGCCCGGCCTCTTCACCGACCGCTTCACCGCGCAGATCAGCGTCACCGTCCCCAAGGGCGAAACCGTCGTAGGCTCCAACCTCACCGGCCACAAAACACTCGGCGACAGCGAAGAGTTCGACTTCGACTGGACCAAACCCGGCTTCCCCGGCACCCTCGTCGCCGGCAAGTTCCTCCCGGCCATCACCGCGCCCGGCATCAACAACATCCGCGTCTACGTCACCGACGACAACAAGGACGCCGCCCGCAACATGGCCGTCAACACAGCGCGCGCCTTCGAGTTCATGACCGTGCAGTTCGGCAACGCCGAGTCCGGCCTCCTCAGCGTCGTAGAGCTGCCCGAGGACTCCGTCTCCGCCTTCTGGGCGCCCGAGGTCGTCGCCATCAAGCCCAGCCGCGCCAGCGCCCGCCTCATCGCCAACACCGTCGCCCACCAGTGGTTCGGCTCGGAGATCAGCCCCTACACCCTCAACGACGCCTGGATCACCAACGGCATGTCCCGCTACGCCGAGCTTATGTTCCTTGAAGACGGCTCAGGCAAACAGGCCTTCCAGAACGCCATCACCGACACCGAGGCCGGCGCGCTCGCCTACGACACCGAGCCGCTCACTACCCTCGGCCGCCTCGATCCCTTCTCGCCCCAGTTCCAGGACATGACCCTCGAAAAGGGCGCGATGGTCTTCCACATGCTCCGCTGGGAGATGGGCGACGAAATCTTCACCAAGTTCCTCCGCGACCTCCTCAGCTCCAACGCCGACAGGGGCGTCCGCACCTCGCAGGTACAGAAGGTCGCAGAAGCCGACTCCAGCCTGCAGCTCACCAGC
This sequence comes from Granulicella sp. 5B5, assembly GCF_014083945.1. Classification (GTDB taxonomy): domain Bacteria; phylum Acidobacteriota; class Terriglobia; order Terriglobales; family Acidobacteriaceae; genus Granulicella. The sequence goes on from NZ_CP046444.1 coordinate 789,118, forward strand.
TTCTTCTCGCAATGGCTCGACGGCACCGGTGCGCCCGACTTCACCGACAACTACTCCGTCTTCCGCCTCAGCAACAACAAAGGCTTCCGCACCGTCGGCTCCGTCTCTCAAGACCTTGACCTCTTCTCCATGCCTGTAGAAATCCGCATCGAAACCGAAGGCAAATCCGAAGACCGCCGCGTCGATCTCTCCGGCACCGAGAGCCGCTACTCCGTCGAAACCTTCGGCCGCCCGCGTCACATCGTCCTCGATCCCGACAACTGGCTGCTCAAGTCCACACCTGACCTCGCCGTCCGCGTCGCCGTCCTCCGCGGCCAGCAGGACGTCGCCCAGGGCGACCTCATCGGCGCCATCTCCGAGTACCAGAAGGCACTCGACACCGACCGCGGCAGCTCCCTCGCCAACTACCGTCTTGCTGAAGTCTTCATGATGCAGAAAAACTACCAGGCTGCCGCCAACAGCTTCCGAGACGCCCTCCGCGGGGACCTCGCCCCCAAGTGGATCGAAGTCTGGTCTCACGTCAACCTCGGCAAGATCTTCGACATCACCGGCCAGCGCGAGCGCGCCGTCAACGAGTACCGCCAGGCCCTCCAGACCAACGACAACACCCAGGGCGCCATCAACGAAGCCCGCGCCCGCATGCAGAAACCCTACAAAGCCGACGACGCCACCCTCGACTAACCCTGCCACCACTCCCGTGGCGCAACATGGCTCACTTCGCGAACTTTGCGGGAGGCTTTGCCGTTGCCGTTGCCTTTCTGGCTGTCATTCTGAGCGCAGCGAAGAACCTGCTTCCCGAACCCGGTACGCTATCCCCATGCCACAGTCACTCCATGACATCGCCGCCATCCTCGAGCGCACCCCCTCCGCCCTCAACATCCTCCTCCGCAACCTGCCCGACACCTGGACACAGCGCAACGAAGGCCCCGACACCTGGACGCCAAAGCAAATCGTCGCGCACTACATCCACACCGACCGCCACAACTGGCTCCCGCGCATCCAACTCATCCTCGACGCAGCAACACCACCCAGCTTCGCCAGCATGTCCCGCGTCCCCGACAGCGAAGACCCCAACAACAAATCCCTCCCCGAACTCCTCGACATCTTCACGCTTCTACGCCGCCGCAACCTCACCACTCTGCGCGCCCGCGACCTCCAACCCGCAGCCCTCGAACGCACAGCCATCCACCCAGCCTTCGGCGAGGTCACTCTAGGCAACCTCCTCGCAACCTGGGCCGCGCACGACCTAACCCACCTCCACCAGCTCTCCCGCACCCTAGCCCACCAGCTCCGCGAAGACGTAGGCCCATGGACAGCCTACCTCGGCGTCATGCACTGCACCGCCCACAGCATCTAGCTCTTCCAACAAACACCGTGGCGAACCTTAGCTAACTCCGCGCCCTTCGCGGGAGGCTTTTGCCTTTGCTTTTGCTACTCCCTACTCCCTACTCCCTACTCCCTATTTTTGACCAGCATCGGCTCTTCCCGGTCTTCCACCACCGTCGCCGCAATCCCCACCCGCGCAAGCATCCCCGCCACTACGCGCAGCGAATCCTCCGCAACAAACCGGCTCCGCACCAACTCGACAGCCTCCCCCGCCAGCCCACCGCGCACACCCACGCATAACGCCGCGCGATACGTGCAGCTCGCCAGGTCCGTCATGCTCAAAGCATCCGTCGGAGTACAAAGAACCGTCTTCGGCGGAGCCATCCGGTCCAGCAGGCTGAAGATCTCCAGCTTCGACTCCAGCTCATCCGGCACAAAGTCCACCGCGACGTCGGCCTCGCGCACGGCATCTTCCACCGTCAAGGCGACGCGCAACGAACCCGCCACGCCCAGCTCCGCATACTCATCCTGAGCACGCCGCAGGTTCGCCGGCATCACATCTTCCAGCACCACATCCAAGCCGGCGGCCGCGCAGCGCAGCGCAAACGCCCGGCCCAGCCTGCCTGCCCCGATGATGGCAATCTTCATCTACTTCGCCGTAAACGCGGCCACAACCGAGTCATAGCTCGGGTCCGCATGGCGAATATGCTCCGCTATCCGCTCCCGGTCCTCCGGCGTCAGCACCGGCAGCACCGAAAGGATGCGGCGCAGCGTCACAGAAATGTCATCCACATAGTTCATCGTACGAATAGCTTCACCAGAAAGCGGCACGTGTTTCTCCTTCTTCATTCGCTCATCCGAGCAGGTCTAGTCTTTACTCTCTATTGTCTACTCTCTGCTGTCTACTGTCTGCTCTTACGAGTTCGTCGCCGGCGGCACATACCCATCGCGGTCGGTCATCGCCATAACCGCCGCCAGCTTCTCAGACAGGTCCGGATGCAGCTGCTCCGGCGCATACCGCCAGCTCCAGTTGCCGTCCGGCAGCGCCGGCGTATTCATCCGCGCCTCGCTGCCCAGGTGCAGCACATCCTGCAGCGGCAGAATACACGTCGCCGCCACCGACGACGCAGCGGCCTTGATCATCGCCCACACCACGTCCTCGTCATACGGCAGCTTGTACAGGTACGTCTCAAAATTCTCTTTCTCCGCCTCCGACGCATTGTCCTTCCACCACCCCAGCGTCGTATTGTTGTCATGCGTGCCCGTATAGACCACGCAGTTCGGCACAAACTCATGCGGCAGATACATATGCCCGCCACGGTCCGCAAACCCGAACTGCATCACCCGCATCCCGGGCAGGTCGAAGTCCTTGCGCAGTTCGTCGACCTCCTTCGTAATCACACCCAGGTCTTCCGCCACAAACGGCAGTCTGCCCGAAGCATCCGCAAACAGCTCCCGCAGCCGTTGAAAGAGTTGCCGTCCCGGAGCCTTGATCCACTGCCCATGGATCGCCGTCTCGTCCTCTGCCGGAATCGACCAGTACGCCTCAAACCCCCGGAAATGGTCCAGCCGCGTCACGTCATACAGCGCCAGCGACCGCCGCACCCGCGCCACCCACCAGTCAAAGTGGTTGTTCTGCATCAGGTCCCACTTGTACAGTGGGTTCCCCCACCGCTGCCCTGTCGCTGAAAAATAATCCGGCGGCACGCCCGACACCCGGATCGGCCTGCGCTCTTCATCCAGCTCAAACAGCTCCGGATGCGTCCACACATCCGCGCTGTCGTAGTTCACAAAGATCGCCACATCGCCCAATATGCGAATGTCCCGCTCACTGCAATACCCGCGCAACGAGCACCACTGCTCGTTGAAGAAGAACTGCACCGCTTGCACCATCGCCAGCTCGCGCCCATGGTCTCTGTGCAGCGCCGCCAGCGTGCCCGCATCGCGCAGTGCATACTCGCGGGGCCACGCATTCCAACTCGCACCCTCAAACCGCCGCCGCAGCACATCGAACATCGCATAGTCCGTCAGCCACGACGCATTCTTCTCGCAGAACACCTGGAACCGCTTCCAGGAAGCCTCATCCGCACGATCGAGAAAGTTCCCCGCCGCCTCTTCGATCAGCGGCATCTTCGCCGCCTCAGCCTGCACAAACTCGCACGGCCCCGTGTTCCCCGGCAACCCCGCAATGCGCTCCGCCGTGAGCCACCCATCACGCACCAGCAGCTCCACGCTGATCAGCAGCGGGTTCCCCGCAAACGCGCTCAGAGCCGAATAAGGCGAGTTCCCATACCCCGTCGGGTTCAACGGCAGCACCTGCCACAAACGCTGCTTGCCCGCCGCCAGGAAGTCCACAAACTCATACGCCGCCGGCCCAAAGTCACCCACGCCGCCATACGACGGCAGCGAGGTCACATGCAGCAATATCCCGCAAACCCGTTCACCCGCCATCATTCACCCCTTCTGTACCGCTCGTCATTTCGACCGGAGCATCGCGGCTTCTTCGCGATGCGCAGCGGAGAAACCCCTGCATTTTGTCCAAACGGCCACAGCTTCCAGTTCCGAACCCAAAAAGACGGGACGCGCCTCAATCGTTAGGCTCGTCCCGTCTTCTGATGATCTAGCTTCCAATTTAGCTGCCCAGCGGCGTCAGCGGCTTCTTCGCATACACAATCGCGTTCGCCTTCTCATAGCGGTCCATCAGCGACCCGATAAACACGCTGAACACCTCCTGCCGCTTCTGGTCCAGCAGCTTGTCCTTGGTCGCCGCAAAGTTCTTCGTGATGTCGTCAGCCGTCGGCTCCTGCTTATCCGTCAGCTGCAACACGGCGCCGTTCGCGCCCTCGTTGATCGGTCCTGATATCCCGCCCTTCGGCAGGCTGAACGCCACGCTCGCCGCGCCGCCCATCGACCCGATGTCCGTCACCTGCGCATCGCGGCCCACCAGGTCGCTCGACTTCACGTCCAGCTTCATCTCCGCCGCGGCCTTATGCAGATCGCCCAGCGCCTTCGCGCGGTCACTCAGCTTGATCAGCTGTGCGTTTAGCAGCTCCGGCGTCTTCTCCTGCCGATAGTCGTCCAGGATATGTGGCTTGTAGTCCGCGAAGTTCGTCGCATGGGCCGCCTGCACATCGTCCACCACGAAGATAGCGTAGCCTTCGCCCGTCGACACGACCTGCGGCGCCGCGCCCTTCGCCGCACCAAACGCCGCGCTCAGCAGCGCCGACGAGTCCGGCAGGCTCGGGATCACGCCCGTCTTGCCCAGAAAATCCGTCGTCTGCACATGCAGGCCATGCGCATCAGCCGTCTTCTGCAAGCCGTCCTTCTTCGCCTGCGCCACCAGCTGCGCACCAAATGCCTGCGCCGCCGCGCCCGACTTCTGAGCCTGGATCGCTTCCACAATCGAAGGCTTCACCTCAGCCAGCGTCTTCACGCTCGCCGCCTGCTTCTGCTCCGTCTGGATAATGTGATATCCAAACTGCGACCGCACCACATCCGACGTCTGCCCCGGATTCAGCGCCATCGCGGCCTTCGCATACGTCGGGTCCAGCTGCGCCGTCGGAATGAGCGGCAATTCGCCGCCCTGGTCCTTCGAACCCGGGTCGTCCGAGTTCTTCTTCGCCAGATCGGCAAAGTTCCCGCCGGCCTTTACCTGCTTCAGGATGTCCTCTGCCTTGGCTTTCGCCGCCGCATCGGTCTTCGCATCCGCGCCCTTGGCCACCGTGATCAGGATGTGCCGCGTCTTCACCTCTTCCGGCGTCTTGTACTGATCCTGGTGCGCGTTGTAGTACGCCTGCACCTCGGCATCGCTCACCGGCTGCACACCACCGTTCGGCAGGTTGTTCGCGTCGAAGCTGAAGAACGTGATCTTGCGCTGCTCCGGCACGGCTGTCGCATAGCGCGCCGCATTCTGCTTGAAAAACGCCTGCAGGTCAGCATCGCTCGGGTTGATCGTCTGCGCCAGAGACGCCGCAGAGATCACCGCATAATCGAACTTCACCTTCGTGCCCGTCTTCAGGTACTCGGCCTTCACCTCGGCGTCATTCACCGTCACGCCACCCGTCACCAGGGCCTGCAGCCGTTGAATCTCAAGGTCCGACTTCACCTGCGCCTCAAAGTCCGCAATCGGCATCCGGAAGTACGTCTCAACGAAGTTGATGTACTGGTCCTCGCCCACAAACTTCCCGCCCGGGAAGATGTACTCCGAGTACGGCCCTGACCGCAGGAAGTTCTTCAGGTCGTCATCCGACACCTGCAGTCCCATCTTGTCGGCCTGCTGCTGCAGCACCGCGCGCTCCACCTGGATCTGCCCAGCGCGGCTCATCACAAACTGTAGATAGAACGGCGGCAGGTTCTGCTGCTGCATCTGCTGCTCGGCCTGCCGCTGCACGTCCGCCGTCTTGATCGAAACACTGTCGCCCGAGATCTTGCCCCACAACCCAGGACGCCGCACCGTGGCATAGTCGTCCGTTCCGGTCGTCGGTCCATCAGTAAAGATACCGGGGACCAGCGTGATCACCATCGTGACGATGGCGGCTCCGATAACGATTGCAAAGATAGCTTTGGTAGCGCGATTGTCCTGCTGCAGAATACGGATCATGCTTGGCTAGAGACCTTACCTTCATGTCGCGTCTCGTGGCGAGACCGCGGTGCCCGGGATTTGGTTCGCACAAACAGGGATCGCCCTCCATCAGGAAGACGCACCACTCCTGTCATGCAGGGGCTCGTCCATCAGTATATAGAAAGATCAAAGAAGCGTTGGAAATCGGAAGCCTCGTCTGCGCGCCGCAGGTGAGCCAGCCTGTGGAAACCAACCGCCCACTCAGACATAACCGCCATAACCGCGCCACTACGTCGGTACCGCAGCCCTTCAGGCCCTGTCTCATACATATCCTTGCCACCACTCGGTAGCCCGGCCCTTCAGGGCCGGGTCTCATAGGGTCTATGAAAAGAAGGGGCTTCAGCCCCTGGGGTTTGCTTTTCCCGGTACAGTCCGTCATCTCGACCGAAGTCCGGGCTTTTGCGGACGTAGCGAAGAGATCCCCTCATTTTGCCCGAACCCCGATACCGCCCGCCCCGCACAACCCTTCCCACCTTTTGGCCCCAGGAACCGGATGCCCCGCTATGCACAGCTACACCATGCATAGGTGGGATGCCACTTGACACCCCATTTACAATAGAGAGGTAGCAACGCACCCGGCCCAGCGCCGGGTTTTGTCGTCTCCAGCTCTTTCTCAACTCGCAGTCATCAGCGACCCAGGTAACCACCAAACAGGTTACGAACCTAACCCCAATCGGCTGCGGATCATAGCCGCAAAACCGGGGGAGGGGCCCAAAGCAAAACGCTCCGGGAATCCTCCCGGAGCGTTGCCGGCTTCCCTCCGGCTCAGTACGCCGGGCCGTAGTACGGGCTGTAATACCGCCGCATCGGTGGCCGCTGCCGGGGCCCAGGGCCCGCCGCATACGACAGCCGCTGCATCTCCGCCTCGGACACCGTCTGCACAGGCGTCGGCTGGGCCACCGCAAATGTCAACACCGACTCCGGCGGAACGATCACTTCACCGCGAGGCGAAGCAGCCGAACCCGCAAGCCCAGCGCCCGCTCCGACACCGGCGCCGATCGCAGCACCCTCACCGCCACCGGCAATCGCGCCGATGATCGCGCCCACAGCGCTCGTGCCGACCGTGTTGTTCACCGTACCCGCCGTTTTGTCCCGTCCATTCGCATTCCACACCTGCGACTGCAGCGGATACACATGGCCGCCCACCGTCAGGCTGGTAACCTGCAGGGCAAGCTCACCGCGCCCCTTGAACACACCTGCTTTCTTGGCATCGACCACTGTACCCGTCACGGTAGCGCCACGCGGAATCGCCACGGCGCCATCGGCAACCACATCCGTCATCACGGTTCCATCAAACGCCGCTCCAGCCGCTACATGGCCGGAGTCCAGCCCACGGTTGATCCGTATCCGCAACACCGCGCCCGCCGGGACCGTCACCGGAATCCCCGCACGCTGTCCAGCCGCTACTCCCGGAGGAGGAACATACGCCTGCTGCTGGCTGCCATACATCGGCTGCCGTCCCTGCGGAGGCGGCGGCCCCTGGTACTGCCCACCCTGCGGAGGCCCAGCCTGACCGCCACCCTGCGGCGGAGGCATATTCCCATTCGGGTCCGCCATGCCGTCCTGAGCCTCATTCGGCGCACCCTGGTCCACCGGTTGGTCGCCCGGAGCGCTTGCCGTATCGGTCGGCGGCGGCGTGTCACCCAGAGTCATCTGGTCGACGACCTTCTTCACGCCCTGCACGCGCGCCACAAGGTTCTCCGCCTTGCTGCGCATCGCCTCGTCATGCACGTTGCCGGAAAGCGTCACCGTGCCATACACCGTCGTCGTCCGGATGTTCTGCGTAGAAAGCTCTGGCGCAGTCGCCAATGCACGCAGCACATTCGACTCAACCTGAGCGTCGGGCACCGTCTGGCCTCCACTCTGCGTCTGCGCCACAGCGCTCACCGCGGCGACCATCAGGCCCCCGGCCAACAGCCATCCACCAAACCCATGCTTCGCACGAACTGTCATCGTCTTAAACTCCCGAAGTTCCACAGTTTTCCTACCAGCAGAAGCTTCAAACTCTCTTAGCGGCAGCCACCGCGAGGCCACCTTGCGGGTGCCTGCGGCCCAGCGCCGTCACTTTGATAAGACGCTACTTTGGGTGAAAAGTTCCGGTAAGTCACTGACGCCCACAAACTCCAGCACACTCTAGACAAACCCTCTGCGGTCACTGATTGTTACAGTCTGTACACATTGACCCAGCCCGCTATCAGTCGTATATTGGAAATGCGGGGTGGAGCAGCCCGGTAGCTCGTTGGGCTCATAACCCAAAGGTCGTAGGTTCAAATCCTACCCCCGCAACCAAAGAATCAACAACTTACAAGTTCAGCCGAAATCGGCGAGGGAACAATAAGGGACAGGTGTCCAGACCTGCTCCCTTTTCGCTTTTTGGGGCCTCTTTCTTCATCACCAGTTCCACGATCTGAGCGTTCGCCGGACGCGTCACGTCGAGCATCGAGTTCCGACCGTACTTCCTGGTCATGTCGATGGACGCATGGCGCATAAGCTTCTGCTGCACTTCGAGCGGCAGGCCGAGTTCTGAGAGCCTGGCCCGATAGATATGCCGGAAGGCATGCCAGCCCAACTTCGGCAGGCCAATCTTCGCAGCCGCCTTGTTGAGATGACGCTGCCGCATCGTGTCCGCGTGAGACGGCTTGCCGGTGTCGATGTTGCCGAACAGCCAGCCATTAACCGGCAACTCGGCTCCCCGCCACTGACGAAGGACGCTGACCAGATCAGGATGGAGCGGAAGCTCATCCTCGCTGGCTAACGTCTTCGTATCCTCGACATGACCGTTGACCACGGAGCGCCGCACCTGAAGCGTGGCCTCGTCGAGGTCCACGTCCTCCCATCGCAATCCCAGAATCTCGCTGAAACGCAGCCCCAGGCACATGGCCAGAGTCACCATGACCCGGCAGTGCTGTGGAAGCAGCAGCAGCTTCTGGTATTGCTCGGTGGTCACAAGAACGATCTTGCGCGTCCTCTTCGATGTTCCGTGCAACTCAATCAGCGACATCGGATTGCGCTGGCCTTCGAGATACCGCCAGCGCATCGCGCACTCGAACAGGCGATGGAACACTGCCTTAGTGTGCCCCTTGGACTTGGGAGCGAGAGGCCGTGGCTTCTCGTCCTTCCTCCGTGGAGTCGTCATCAGACCCTTGAGCCACTGCTCGACCGCCATCGGATCGGCTGTATAAGGAAGAAGGTCTGGGCCTGCGTAAACGACCTGCGGGACGACGGCGAGCAGTCGTGCATCGGCAAGAACGGTTCAAACCCACCAGCCCGAACCAGGTGTGGGCGATGGATTTCGTCTCCGATCAACTCTACGACGGAAGACGCTTCCGTTCGCTGACGGTCGTGGACATCAATACGCGTGAGAGCCTAGCCATCGAAGCTAGTCAGAGTCTGAGAGGAGAAAATGTGATGAGAGTTCTGAACCGGCTGAAACAGGAACGCGGCGCCCCGAAAATGTTGTTCTGTGACAATGGAAGCGAGTTCACCGGTCAGATGATGGACCTGTGGGCATCCCGCAACGGAGTGAAGATCGACTTCTCTCGTCCCGACAAGCCGACCGACAACGCCTTCTGCGAATCGTTCAACGGGACCTTCCGGGCAGCGTGCAGAGTGTCTGGACACCAACTGGTTCCAAACTCTACCCGAAGCAAAGCACATCATCGAGCAATGGAGGCAGGAATATAATGCGAGTCGCCCTCACAGGGCCCTGGCCGATAGGACGCCTGCAGAGTTTGCCAGTCAGATCGCGCTTAAGCGCGATCTGACTGAAACAAAAACAGACCGAGAACGAACTCTCTAACTGGTATCGAAAATCCAGGCCCTTCAGTCTGCCTGCCGTATCCGGAGAGGACCTAACGCAAGATTTCGTCGAGCGCAGGTTCTTTGGCGTCGGGCAGTGAAACATTGAGAATTCTGGCAATGGTCGGCGCCACCCGGAGGTTGGAGATCGGGCCGAGTGTGACGCCTGGCTTTACCGCCGCGCCGGATGCCACGAAGAGCGCTTGCATATCGGACATGGTGTTCAGGTAACCGTGGGCGCCCAGCGGCGCATGCTGGCGAGCGAGCGGACCGCTGAGGTCGTCACTGAAGGCGTAATCAGGAGATGCCGTGAGGTAGAGCTGGGGCGCTTGATCGGTGTTGGCCTCGGCGGGGATACCAAGGGCGTACGCCTCCTCGTTGGTGTAGGCGTGCTGTATGCCGGGCAGACTTGCGAAGTATGCCTTCAGCTTCGGCACCAGATCCTTGCGCCGTGCCGGATTGCGGATAAAGAGCTCGGCAGCTCCGCCCTCGGCCTTGATCCAAACGTCTCCCTTGTAGCTGTTGCCCTCCTTACGGATGAGTCCTTGTTCAAGCAGGGCGACATTAGGACTGATGGTGTGGGTATAGGTCGCGAAGCCGTGGTCAGAGAGGATGAAGAATGTGGTTCGGTCGAGGATGCCCGCTGCGCGTACCGCTTCCACAACTCGGCCGAGGCAGTGATCGGCGTAGGCATAGGCCGCATAGGCGGCAGGGGTTAAGGGCGCGTACTCGTGCTGGATGCTGTCAGTCTCGAGCAGGTGCAGCAGCAGAAGGTTCGGCGTGTGCTCCTCGATGATGTCAACGGCGGCGGAGGTCCATACCTGGTCGCGCCAGGCGGGAGTGCTCTTCTGGTCGAAGTGCTCGATCTGCTCGCGGGTGACGATGCCCCTTGCGACCAGCTCCTGCGGGATCTGGCCTTGGATGTCAGGCCTTTCGCCGAACTGCCAGTTCACGCCTTTCGCGCCGTAGATAGCGACCCAGTCCACCTGAGCCGTGGTGAGGCCTTTCTCCGCCGCGGCCTCGTAGAGGGTGCGGGCATGCACCAATTGGTCCTTGTCGATCCACGGCTCGACCTCAAGCGCGGAGCCATCGGCGGGAAACTCGATCAAGCCGTTGGCTACGACGTGGTGTTGGCTGGCATCGACGCCAGTGACCAGCGCGGTGTGATTGGGCCAGGTGACTGTGGGGTTGATGGGCTTCATCGCTTTGGCAACCGCGCCGTGGGCGACGATAGAGCGCAGGACCGGCATGGGAAGACGAGGATCTTCGAGTGCCCGCACCGGGAAGCCATCGAGCGTGATGACAATAACGATGGGGCCCTGCGTTTTTGCAGCCGCTGCGGACTGGGCGAAGTTTGGAGCGGTTGCGCCCGCAAGGATCAGGGCGCACGAGAGGAGACGAAATGAGGATTTGATCAAACGGGGCTTGTCCTTGTACTTGTCTGAGAGGGCACATCGCGTTGGACAGGATGCGGCATTCGGACGCTGTCGATTGGTGGAAGAAAGAAGGGGCTGCGGGATGCAACCCCTTTCTGAGGATGAAGTTAGAAGAGAAGCTTGAGGCCGAACTGAATCTGCCGTGGCAAGTTGTTCTGCGACGTAATTGCGCCGAAGCCCGGGTCCGTTACGTTCGTATCCGGATTGCCGAATTGTACGTGGTTGAAAGCATTGAAGGCTTCGGCGCGGAACTGCACGTTGAGTCTTTCTACTGCATGAAACTCCTTGAACAAAGATAGGTCCGTGCTGGCGAGACCGGGGCCGCGCAGGTTGTCATAGTAGGCTGGCCCATTGCCAAGATGATAAGGTTGCGGCTGGCTGAAGACCGCCTTGTTGAAGTATCCGTTCAGTCGGCCGTGAATATCGCCGTGCAGGGTAGCATTCTGGCCAGTGGTGTTGGCATAGAGGGTCTGCACGTTGAAGCTGGAGAGGTTATTACTTGCACTGATTTGCAGAGGATTGCCGGCCCTGCAGCGTGGTGATGCCGTTGACCTGCCATCCTCCGAGGATTGCATTCTCGACACCGTTGACGTGACTGCCGAACTGTCGGCCGCGGCCAAACGGAAGGTCGTAGATGTAACTGACGATGAACCGTTGGCGTATGTCATACGACGTGACGGCGTAGTCCTTCAACGGATCGAAGCTATCCTGATGATTCGTGCCATTGTCGTAGTTCTTACCCCATACATAAGACCCTTCAAGTTGCAGGCCTCGGCTGAAGCGCTTACTGAGACGAACCTGCAGCGCATCGTACTGGTTGTTGCCACCTGAGAGAAACAGGGGCAGCAAACTCGTGTACTGTGAGTACTTCTTGAGCAGTTGCGCCACCGTGGTCGTAGGCCCATTGATGGCTCCGCCAGTGGTAATCGAGCCGTAATAGGGGTTCGCCACTGAGCTCTCGAGGTTTGCACCTTCGGAAAGAATCTCTCCGGCAGGCACCTGATCGAAGTCGATACCACCTTCGCGACTCTGCTGCTGCTTACGCCCACGGTCGCCGACATAGGCGATGTCGAAGGTCGTGTTTCCGGCGAATTGCTGCTGGATGTCGAGAGTATATTGCACAACATAGGGTGTGGGCGTATTTTGCAGCACGCCCTCGATCTGGCCACCCACGCCTGTCAACAATCCATTGGCCGCGCCCGGCGGATTCGTGAAGCCCTGCGGAAACGGATTGTCCAGCAGGCTGGAGACATTTGGATGGATACCATCGTTATTCACTGAAGCGATCCAGTTGTTCTGCACGCGCCAGCCATAGGGACCGACGGTTCCTGCAGCAGCCTGCGCCGAAGGACCATACACGATGGCTGCACCACCATGCACTACCGTGTCTTTGCGCGCCTGGTAGGCGAATCCGAAGCGGGGTGCAAGGTTGTTGGCATCGATGTGATATTGATGGCGGCTGTTTCCATCCACGCCGACGAAGACCAGTCCTCCTTCAAGGCCCGGCACATTCGATGCAAGAGGTGAAGTGGCGGTCGGATCGAAGTAGTTCATGCGGTTGTAGCGCTCAGTGCGCGGGACATCAATGTCATAGCGTAAGCCCAGATTCAGTGTCAGGCGCTGCAGAATCCTCCAGTCATCCTGGAAGTAGCCAGCAAAGTAGTGACTCTGGGTGGCAACGTCCTTGTAATCCTGAATCATGTCGCCCGTACCGAGACCCAGCAACAAGGAAGCTACGCCGTTTCCAGTTGCAGCGGAGGCTACGTTCGGTTGCTGCGTCCAGTTGGTGCCAAAGGTGAAGTTTCCGGAACTATCGGCGGTCTCACGGTCATTGACGCGCAGTATGCGACCGTCAAAACCGAACTTGAAGGTGTGCTGTCCGTGGGTCCAGGTCAGCGAGGAAAGCAGGCTATAGGTCATGAAGGCGTTGTGCCGATAACCGTTGTTGCCGAGGCCGGTATAGGCTTGCGGGGAAAGAACCGGAAAGAGTGGTGTGCCGCTGAATTGATTGATGTCCGCCGGGAGGCCGAGTTGCGTCGCCTCGTCAAAGCCGAGGCTCGTGTTCTGGTAGTCGTACAGCGTGCGCGCAAAACCCAGACGAGCATCGAAGATCATATTCGATTTGGGAAAGAGCGTGTAACCAGCCGTAATGCCTCGCGAGTAGTCGTCGCCATCGATCAGTCCTTCGGCTACTGCCGTTTGCCCCGGCCAAAGCGGATCGGGGTCCGACTGATAGACACGGTTTGAGTACCGGACAAAGAGCTTCTGCTTATCGCTGATGCTGTGATCCACACGCACATCCCAGGCGGTGGTTGCTGTGGGGCTGCCGCCTGTGGCATAGAAGTTGTTGACCGTCGCGCCGGGCACGTTCGGTTCCGGATAGAATTTCAGAGCGTTCAGCGCGACCTGGCTTATCTGTGCTCCATACGGCGCCAATTGGGCATCGGTGATTACGTTACCCTGAAAAGGAGTTCGAACGTATTGCTGGCAGGGATTTTGTCCTGCAACGGCGCAAACCGTTGTGAAGGGGTTGTAGATCGTTTGGCCACTCTGAGAGAAATCTCCTGTACGCTCAGCATCTGTGGGGACGGTATTAGTAATTTCCGTCGACTGGTTCGAGCGCAACAGCTCCGTCGATACCATGAAAAAAGTGCGGTTCTTGATGATTGGACCGCTCAGTTCGCCGCCAAACTGGTTGCGGTGGAACAAAGGTAGCGGTTGATTGTGCTGGTTTGCGAAGTAGGTGTTCGAATCGAGCGCCGAGTTGCGGATGAACTCGAAGAGCGAGCCATGGAATTGGTTTCCCCCGGACTTGAAGACAACGTTTATGATTCCGTCCAGCGTACGGCCATACTCAGCGGGGAAATTCTGCGCGAGGACGTGGAACTCTCCAATGGCGTCAATTGACGGGAAGACCCCAATGCCAGAGTTTCCGTTGACAGTTGGGAACCCTGCCGGCGTGCCGTCGACGAGAGTGTCGTGGTACCCCTGTCGTCCGCCGCTGATCGAAAAGCTGTTGGAGTTGTAGTCATCTCCCGTCGTACCTGAGTAACTGGGAATGAGTTCGAGAAGCGCGTAGGGATTGCGGGTATTCAGAGGCAGGTCTCGCAATTGCTTTCCATTGACCTCGTCGCTTACTTGCGAAGAGACGGTATCCAAGCCGGAGACGTCCGCGTTGACGGTCACGTTCTGCTGCACCTGCCCGACGCCGAGACGAATGTCCTGGCCGGCGTGCTGGTTCAGTTCCAGCAGGATGCCGGTCTGGAGGTATCCTTCAAACCCGGTCGCCTGGACATTGAGCGAATATGTTCCGGGCGCTAGGTTCAGGAGGGAGTATTCGCCCTTCTGGTTGGTGGTCCCGACAGTCCGGCCGCTTGTTGCATTATTGGTCGCCGTGACGGTTGCGCCACTGATGGTTGCGCCGCCGCTGTCCCGCACCACGCCAAGCAGGCTGGCGCCGGTGTCCTGGGCAAATCCGGCGCGACAGAGCACCAGTAACAGGGATAAGACAAGCTGGTATCGGAACCAGCCAGGGATTTCGCGCTTCGTCATCATCAAGAATCTCCACTAGCCAAGGGTGTGCACATTGAGTGATTTCAAGTTCGGTTCGGGAGACGGACGTGAGGGATGTCCGCCGGTCGCCATGCTGAACCTAGCCCAGGGCGGCAGGAGAAGTTCAGTGATTTCTCGGAGAATCTTGGTAGCTTGACGTCCTGACTAGGAATCTACCGGGGATATGTGGCAACCGCGGACTCGCGATTGACTGAGGTGAAACGCAGGTGATTTACACATCTGTAACGATGTGGGCGGTAGCCTGAATCTGAGCAGTCGGGTGGATAGCATGGACCATGGAGCATCTGTAGATATCCCAAGCAAGGAGTCAGGCAGCGAGATCGGGCTGGAGGGAGATTCCCGCTACGAACTCGTGCAGCGGATACTTGCCACACCGGACTTCATTCGGTCCCCGCAGCTCTCCAAATTTCTCCTGTACATCTGCACGGCGTCTCTTCAGGGCGGTGGCCAGAATCTCAGTGAACAGCACATTGGCGTGGAGGTCTTTGGGCGAGAGCCTGATTTTGACTCGGCAGCAGATACGATTGTCCGCTCCCATGCGCTGCGCCTTCGAAAGCGTCTCGAACAGTATTTCCAGCATGCCGGTCGCGAGGAACCGGTTCATCTGATCGTGCCTCGGGGTAGCTATGCGCCTCTCTTTGTGCCTGCTCCGGATCGGTCAAGGAGCGAGCGACAGGCGGACGCTCCCACCACTGAGCCATCCTACCCTGAATCTATGGAGGCAGCAGGCGAACAGTCAACGAGTCTACCCTCTGGTTTTGCCGGTTATCACCCTGAGGATTGGGGACCGCCATCGGGGCATCCCGCGGAGCCTGCCTATCCGGTTCCGATCTTCGCCGCTGAAGTCCCCACGGTAGAATCGCCAACGGCAGCTTTGGCTAGACATCTTAGCTTCGTGGTCTGGCGCTACCGGGTCTTGTCCGGATTTCTGGCCGTTCTATTCGTTGGTCTGGCCATCGCGTTTGGGCTGCATCTGCGTACTCACTTTCGCGCCGAACGCCGTCACCTTCTGTGGGGACGGCTCTTTACCGAAGATCAGCCAACCCGAATTGTCCTTGGCGACTCCGGCCTGGTTCTGTTTCATGCGGTTGCGCGAAGGCATGTCAGCCTCCATGAGTACCTGAATAACGATTACAGCCAACAGTTGCCTTATCTCGAATGGAACCATCAGCCGGTGGACCCGAAGCTGGCTGACTTTCTCCTGCATCGCCGATATACGTCCATGGCAGATGCGATGACGCTCGCCCACCTGCTGCGCCTGCCCGAGGCGATCCCGGAACGAACACTCGTCAATTACAGCCGGGATATGCACGTCGAAGACTTCTACTCAAGCAATCTCATCATCATCGGTGCGCAAGAAGCCGTTCCATGGCTAGACCTCTTCGAAAACCACATGGACTTCGTCTTCAGCCTCGAAGGTCCCGAAAAGCACTCCGCCTTTCTTAACCGACGCCCGCATGCCGGGGAGAAGACAGACTATAACTCGTATACGCCGGAGACTGCATCGAAAGTATATGGGGTTATCGCGTTTCTGCCGAACCTAAGAGGTACGGGGAATGTATTGATTCTCGAGGGGCTGTCGATGGTAGGAACCGAAGCGGCCATCGACCTTGCTATCGATGACACGAAGTTGCTGCCGATTCTGAAGACGATCCGTCGGCCCGATGGATCTTTGCCCCACTTCGAAATGCTGATCGAAAGCGATGTGCTGGGCGAAGGGTCCGGTCCGGCACATGTCGTCGCCATCCATTTGCACGATTGAGTCCTACGTCCCGGCATACGCTGGAAACTACTGGAGCCTCCCTTGACCGGCAAGAAGGTCCGTCCGAAATGAGGCCATTGGCGATTTATCGCTCTCTGAACGTTTCTCTGTTTGATACGAATCGGTGGCGGCGAGTTAGTCTTTGTACACCTGAACCGCGGTGTGAGGAGTCATCAAGGTCTAATCCGCTTGGCCATGGTTGAAAGCAATTTCGGTCGTACGTCGGGCCGGGTCCATGGACATTCTGCGATGCAGATGCCGCAGGACGCCGCCTCGGCGAAGAAGGGGATGCATTTATCGAAGTTGACATACCAACGTTCAACGCCCCGAATCAGCTGCTTGCTCTCCGTAATCGCACCTGGAGGGCACGATCTGGTGCAAATCTGGCAACTGGCGCAGAACTCGTCCGCGCCAAAGTGATCTGGCGCGGTGGGGACGAGCGGCATGTCGGTCGTGACGCCAGCGAGACGAAGGCCGGCTCCGAACTGCCGATTGATCAAGGAGCCGTGCTTCCCAAGTTCTCCCAGGCCAGAAGCAATGGCGGGTGGGATCAGCAGCAGTGCGCTCGCCGAGGGACCGGGGTAGGCGCTCGCGTTATATCCTTGGGCGCGAATCCAGTTGGCGAGCGCAAAGGAAGAGCGGGTTCCGCGAGCATACTGCTCCCGATCTCAGTGACGCCAATACCGTTGGTCTCGTCAGAAGGCAGCTCCTTGAGGCGTTCGTAGTTGGGGGCCAGGGCAAGGATGATCACCCATGGGTCGTCGATGGTGTAGCCGTCGAAGACGTAAAGGGGATCCATGGGCGCGATGCCGACTGCGCCAACTTCGTGGGCAAGTGCGAAGGCTGTCAGTTCGGAAGTGAGCTGTGCAGGCAGCGCAGCGTTCTTCACTTCGGCGACCGGAACGAGTTCGGGATGGTTGTAGGCCGCCATGAAGGCAGGCCCAGAGCCAGGACATTTGCGGGAGTTTAGCCGGGCGACATCTTCCAAGGGGCCGTAGGGGTGCTGGTCAGGAGAATGCCAGAAGAACGGGGATGCCCGGCGCGGTGTGGTCTCGCCAAGACCGTTGATGGGATTACCCGAGACTTTGAGCAACGCGGCGGTTTCTGGCTTGGGCCTGTAAGTGCCTGGCTTTGGCCGCCTTGGGTTGGGTAGCCCCTTGTCGCAGGAGGCAACGGGCTGCCGGTGAGCTGAGGAATCGTCTAAGGGATTGGTCGACGTGGCGTGCGCCTCTTCGATCATGGCTGATTGACTCCGGGAACAGAGATTAGAACTTCAACTTGAGCGAAAGCTGTATCTGCCGTGCGCCGCCGGCAAACGTGGGAGTTCCAAAGGTTGGGTTGTCGGGGCTATTTATGCCGTCGCCGTAGTGCTTGGGGACCGGTCCGGCAAACTCACCGGCTCCGTACACCTGATCCACATCATGAAGGTTGACACGATTGAAGACGTTGAGGGCTTCGGCACTTACATTGAGCTTCATACCTTCGCCGATGGAAACAGTCGCTGTAACCGAAGATCGGTGTCATAGTAGGCCGCGCCCAGGTACGTGTTGCGCCCGATGTCACCCACGCGATCGTTGAAGGGTAAACCATCGCCGTTGATATCCGAACCGGCGAGGATGCTGTAGGCTTGCGGACTCTGCAAGGTGTTGATCATGGAGAATTGTATGTTACGCAAAGGTGTAGCCCAGGTCTGGGGCGATTCTGCCAGCACCGTAACCACCTCCTCGTCAGTCTCAAACGCAACCTGCGAGTTGCCGGGGATGAAGTGAGGACGTTTGCCTCTGCCGAAGAGTGTCTGTAGCAAAGTCCACTTACTCTGCCGGACCTGTGATTGGCAACCTGAAGTCGCCTTTTCTCCAGTGAAGTTCCTAACTAAGATCAGTAACTCGTCCCCTCTCATGATCTTGCTGCGCTTCCCTTTGGAAAAGAGAAATATCCCCGCCGCATGCCCCTAAAGAGAAAAGAAAAGCTTTGACAAGCGAGAGAGAATCTTGGGTAACAAGCTGGACAGGGCGGTCAACCTGACAATAACAAGCCAATGCACGTTTTCAGCACTGTTAGCCTCGAAGCGCTCATCGGCGATGTTCCGTAAATCGAGCAGCAATGCCAAATCCGGCAACAGGATTCATCGCAAGAATTTGTCGGTTCTCTGATTGAAGCGAAGTTTGGCTGCAAAACATTGGAACGAAACTGCCTTGTCTGGGATCTTTGAACCAGGAGGTGCAGCGATCCATGTGCAGGGACTGGATAAAATGGCTGGTATTGGCCGGAACCTGGGTCCCGTGGCTGGCTTCAGCTCAACAGACCTGCACCACAGGAATACGTGTGGAAGGAACAATCGCCGATCCTACCGGGGCGGTGATTCCGGGAGCCACTGTGCAGGTTGCGGGAATAACCGTGACGACCGATGCAGCCGGGCACTATGTGCTCGCCTGCGTTGCTGCAAGAGCAGTCATCAGCGCGCACGCCAATGGATTTGCCGATGCCTCGGTCCGGGTATCGCCTCAATCAGCAGGAAAGGCACAGGTCAACATCCAACTGACCGTCTCAGCGGTCCAGTCGGATGTTCAGGTGAACGGAGATTCAGGCATCGCCAGCGACGGTGACACAACGACCCTGAACACGAAGGCTGTCCAGGG
Organism: Granulicella sp. 5B5; assembly: GCF_014083945.1. GTDB lineage: Bacteria > Acidobacteriota > Terriglobia > Terriglobales > Acidobacteriaceae > Granulicella. The sequence goes on from NZ_CP046444.1 coordinate 808,273, forward strand.
GCTCGCCGATGACCCAGATGATTTCCTGCGCGAGCTTCAGGTGCTGGCTGCAGAAGGCGGCGGCGATCCAACTACGGCGATGATTATGGTGGACGGCTTCCAGAACCCGAGCGCCCTCCCGCCGAAGAGTTCGATCGCATCGATTCGCATCAATCCTGATCTCTTCTCGGCCAGATATCGGCGGCCTCCTTTTTCCGGTGGGGTCATCGAAATTACGACAAAGCCGGGAGCCGCCACATTCCACGGCGCAGCCTTCTTCACGGACAGCGATGGCATCTTCAATGCCACCGACCCGTTTTCCGTTACCGCAACCCCTGCGGGCAGGCGACGATACGGCTTTGAACTGAGTGGTCCTATCATCTCGAAGAAAAGTGGCTTTGCACTGGCACTCGAAAAACGCGACATCGACGAATTCAATGTAGTGAATGCAGTCACGCTCGACGCAAACGGCGGTCTGGGGCCGAACGGAAACGGCGTTCCGTCTCAGCAAACGGTTTCGGCTCCAGAGCGGCTTTGGATTGCGTCGGCGCGCGGGGACTGGCAGGTGACTCCGAGTAATGTAGCCAGTCTCTCGTTCTCCGCGAATGTGAACAACGAAGGCAATCAAGGCGTCGGTGGCCTCACGCTCGCCGATGCCGGGTATTCGAGCCTGGTCAGCGAATACGACTTGCGGCTTCATAACATGCAGACGATCAGCCCGAATATCCTGCACGAAACCCACATCGGATATAGCTGGAAACGAACGGAGCAAGCTCCGCTATCGGATACACCGTCCGTGCAGGTTGCCGGATACTTCCTCGGCGGAGGCGCAACCAGCCAGAACCTGAATAACCGGGAACGTGATCTCGAAGTGGACGACGATATGACCATAGCGCACGGGAAACACACGGTCGCATTCGGCGTACAGTCACTCGGCATCTTTCTGCATGACTACGACCCAAACACATTCAATGGTGCCTACATTTTTGGCGGCGGAAGCGCTCCAGTGCTCGATGCGAACAATAACCTAACCGGCCAGACAACGACCATCAGTGCCCTTGAGCAATACCGGCGAGCCCAACTCAACCTCCCTGGAGGCTCGCCGACCACCTACCAAGTGACCACTGGGACACCGCTGGTTCCGTTGACGATATGGCTAGTCGGCCTCTGGGCGGATGACACCTTTAAGCTCGCCCGGCACTTGTCTCTCGCTACTGGATTTCGCTATCAGCTACAGACTACGCCTGGAATCTTTGGCAACTACAATCCCAGAGTGGGTCTTGCGTGGTCACCCGGCAAAAAGGAAACATGGGTGTTTCATGCCCGCGCAGGATTCTTCAATAGCGCTTATGACCAAAGCTACGCGACAGATGTTCATCGGCTGAATGGGATCTTGCAGCGGCAGACCACCGTGTATTCATCAGAGTTTAGCGCTCCCCTTATTCCGGTTCCTGGGTCCGTTCAGGTAGCCACGATCAACCTGTTTCCGCCAAGGCCTGTTCAAGACATGACATTCAGAGTCTTTGTGAATGCTGAGCATGACTTCGTCCATCACTGGCATGCGAGAGGCAACTTTTACTGGGCCTCGTACTGGAGCATCGTCCGCACCGTGAACATCAACGCTCCGCTGGTCGCCAGCAGTGTCGGTACCGCTCCGGATCCCACAGCGGCTCTGCTTGCACCGCGTCCGATTGCCCCTGATGAAAACTTGATTGAGTATCAAAACTCCGGCCATGGGTCAGGGAGTGTGACTTCGTTCAGCCTCGATCAGCACAGTTACAAGCGGTTCGGCCTATCTGCAAGATATACGCACATGAACCTCAAGTCCGATGTGCTAAGCAGTTTGACTCCACAGTCGAGTTATTCGAACAAAGGTGAGTCCGCGCGAATTAATTGGGACAGCAAAAACGGATTTACTCTCTTCGGAAATCTCAACCTTCCTTACAGGGTCGTAGCGACAACCCAATTTGATGTCTCCAGCGGGGTTCCTTATAACATCACTACGGGCACGGATAACAACGGCGATGGAAATTACACGGATCGCCCCTCCTATGCGTCGGCTCCCGGGCCCGGTATCTACAGCACCCGATTTGGCCTGTTGACAACGAACACGGTCAACGGGAACGTTCCAGCCAATCTTGGAACTATGCCAGGTTTGGTTCACCTCGATATGAACCTGAGCCGGGTTTTCACGCTGAATCCGAAGAACAAGGAGCATCCCCAAAGGCTGACGTTCAACGCGCGCAGCGCCAACCTGCTAAATCATACGAATGTTACTGCTGTAAATGCAGTGTTGTCTTCGTCTGCGATAGGTCAGCCTGTTACTGCTCAGACAGCGCGGCGCGTCGAACTGGGGGTGCGGTTTGAGTTCTGAGCACACAGAGCGCAACGTAAGACTAGAATCCCATCAGAGTCAGAAAGGAAATGCGATGAGCGAAGGAATGGCCAACGCAAGAATCCTTCCCATACGGCCAGGTGTTGGACTCGCCGCAGTCTCACTGATTGCCGGGATTCTGGCGGTTGTGATCGCAAGAGATTGCAATCGCAATCTGGAGTTTCACCATTTGCACGCGCCCTTCGCTCCCTCTCTCCTCTATGGCGGCGTGTACTGGATATGGTGGGTCGTTGTGACGTTGGTTCTGTGGACCCTCGCAGACCGATGGGAAGTGGCGTTCAAGCCTTCAGGACTGACAGTCATGGCTCATCTTGGAGCCTCGTGTATCCTTGCGACCGCGCATTTAGCTCTGCTTCAGCACACCATTGGGTTCGCCTCATGGTATTGGCCTGCATGGGGCCGTCGAATGGCCACGTTCTCCGTGGAGAACCTGGAACGCTTCGGAGTGGAACTTGTCCTCTACGGATTTATCAGCGGCATATGTGCGTTCCTCTATTCCCGCATGCAGACACAACAAGCCTTGGTTCAAAAGCTGGAGGTAGAACGTCAACTTACTCAGGCGCAGCTCAAGGCCCTCCAAATGCAGCTGGAGCCGCATTTTCTTTTCAACACCCTGAATGCAATCACGAGCTTGGTGGCCCACGAAAGAAATCCGGAAGCCATGAAAACGCTGACCCATCTGAATACGATTTTGCGCACCACACTGCAACGCAGAGCGCCCGAAAAGGTGCCTTTCGCCGAGGAATTGCGAGTCATCGAAAGCTACCTTGCCATCCAAAAAGTCCGCTTCGCCCATCGTCTGGAAGTGAAGATGGAAGTAGGCCCGGAAGTGATGGACGGGCTTATCCCCTGTTTTCTTCTTCAGCCGATTGTCGAGAATGCCGTTCAGCATGGAATCGCATCCAAAGCCACTGGCGGTTTGATCGAGACGCACGTCAAACGAGTGGGAGACACACTCTGGATGCAGGTGAAAGACAATGGTCGCGGTCTTGCCGATTCCAGGACGAAGGGGCACGGCATCGGCATGCAGAACACACGCGAACGCCTGGCTTTCTTCTATCCAGGCTCGCACGAGTTTCATGCGGTATCTCCCGCCGAAGGTGGCTATGAAGTGACAATCCAAATTCCTTACGAGCGGGCACTGGCATGAGACTGCAAACAGTCATCGTGGATGATGAGCCGCTGGCGCTCGATCTGCTCAAACTGCTGCTTACAGAGCACAGAGATATTGAGATTGTTGCAGAATGTCAGAACGGTGAGGAAGCGGTTTCCTGGCTACAATCGAAGCCCGCTGACCTGCTGTTCCTCGATGTACAGATGCCCGAGCTGGGAGGCTTTGAGGTTGTGGAACAGGTCGGGCTGCGGCATCTTCCGTCTACCATCTTTGTGACCGCCTATCACGAACATGCAGTGCGAGCATTCGATATTCACGCAGTAGATTATTTGACCAAGCCAGTCAATGCTGAGAGGCTGGCGACAGCGCTGATGCGCGTTCGGGAGAAGATTGCGGCCAGAGCCGCTTTGCTGACGCAAGAGCAGCTTACGGCTGTGCTGAACGGGCTGAAGGCATCAACGCAAGAATCACGGTCCGTGCCGCGCTTCCTCGTGAAAGATGGTGAAAAGGAAATTCTTCTTTCCGCGGACCAGATCGACTGGATTGAAGCGGCGGATTATTACTGCTGCCTCCACGTAAACGGCCGTCGATACATGCTACGCGAATCCATCGCCGACCTCAGTGGCAAACTCAATCCCCGCCAGTTCGTTCGCATCCATCGGTCCTCGATCGTTAATCTCGACCGGATCAGAGATGTCTACCGAGAAGGGCAGACAGAGAATGCTGTTGTGCTCGAGGACGGACAACGGCTCAAAATGAGCAGGACGGGGCGTCAAAAGCTCACAGAGGTCGGTAAACCCTGACACCATTTAGTGTGTTGTTGGAAGGAAGGCACCGAAAGCTCCCCACACCACCCAAATGTCCGTCTCTTATAGGCAGGGAGAACCCAAAGATCGTAGGTTCAAATCCTCCCCTCCTCGCAAGCAATCAACTCAGCCGCTGGCGCAGCGTGAGCATCTCCTTCCATGGATCGCGCCTGAGCCTCGCCTTCCAGCCGGCGAACCCGGCGACGGTGAACCGCGGAGCCACGTCTGACTCCAGCTCCTTCCAGCTCAAAGGCAGCGACACCGTCACACCCGGGCGCGCACGCGGAGAGTACGGCGCAACCGCCGTCGCCCCTCGCTCATTCCGCAGATAATCCAGAAAGATCTTGTCCTTGCGCGCCGCCTTGGACATCGTCGTCAGATACAGCGACGGAGCATCCTTCTCCATCTCGACAACGACGTTGTGAGCGAACGACTTCACCACTTGCCAATCGTGCTCCGGCAATATCGGAGCAACAACGTGCAGTCCCTTCCCTCCTGTCGTCTTCAGAAAACTACGCAGTCCCGCATTCAACAAGCGCTTCCGGATCTCGAGCGCTGTGTCCGCAAGCTGTCTCCATGCAATCGTCGTATCTGGATCGAGATCGAACACAATCCGGTCCGGGGTCTCCAGCGACGTGTTACACGATCCCCACGGATGGATCTCCAACACCCCTATCTGCGCGAGCGCTGCTAACGCCTCCTTCGTGGAAAGCGTGATGTAGGGCTGCAGCTCGCCGGTCTTCTTATCGCGAATATCAACTCGTTCAAAGCTCGCGGGGAGAGAATCGGTAGCGTGCTTCTGGAAAAAGCAGCTCTTCTTCGTGCCATCGGGGCATCGCACCAGACTCACGGGCCGATACGCAATGTGCGGCAACATGCGCTCTGCAACCGCCGTGTAGTAATCGGCCAGCGCCTGCTTGGTCAAACCGCTCTCTATATCGAGCACTTTGCCTGGATGCGTAAGAGCGAGAGGGGGCGCAACATTCTCCGCAGCGCCTGACCTTGTCCGCGCGTTCAGTGCTGCCACTGCGCTCTTCTGTCTCGTCGATGCGCTTCCTATGGACCTCAATTTGCCCTTCATCGCATGAGCCTCCTGCCTGCACGTTTTGCCGTTCGATCTCTGCAGACTCGCGCAAACGCGAGCGCGTTCATTACAATCGTCTCGAACGCAATCAACACATCAGATGTACAACGTTGGCAATTTGCTATCTGGGATGCTTGGGAAGCCCAAACTGTCTATTCACTTGTTACAGGAAACAGCAGAAGTATGACAACCTCATTCCAGTGGTCGGGCATCAAAACAAAGATGCGCTCATCGAAACGCTAATCAAAATTATCTGAAGCACATTCGCCCTCTTAGGACACGTATGCCCGCTCGTTGGCAATGCCTTCCATTTGTGGCCACCCAGAACGATGAAACGGCAGCATCTTTGGCCGCCGGTTGACGCGTACCTGAACGACCTTGGTTCGCACCTTGCAAGGAAGCAATGACAAGGCTCCCATCTTCCACATATCGTCTGCAGTTCCGCGCGTCGTTCTCATTTGACGACGCGGTCGGTGTACTTGAGTACCTCTCGTCTCTTGGGATCTCGCACGTCTACTCTTCGCCCTATCTCCAGGCGGCCCCCGGCAGCACACACGGATATGATGTCGCCGACTTCGACAAAGTCAACCTTGAGCTAGGCGGTGCCGAAGGTCTCGAAAGGTTCGCAACACGGCTCAGTGAGTTGGAGCTGGGCCAGATCCTCGACATCGTGCCCAACCACATGGCACTGGCGCGCAACAATCCCTACTGGCACGACGTTCTCGAGAACGGACGCCGCAGCCGCTACGCCGACTACTTTGATATTGACTGGGAGTCTGGCGAACTGCGCATGCGCAACAAGGTTCTGCTGCCCATCCTCGGCGACCAATACGGCCTCGTGCTCAAATCCGGCCTCATTCAGTTGGCCTATCGCGCACCGCACTTTGAGGTCCTGTGCGGCGAAGAACATCTTCCCATCTCCGTCGGTTCGATCTCTACCATCCTCGTTCCAGCAGCAAAGATCGCACGCTCGGAAAAGCTCGGCTTCCTCGCGGATGCCTTTGATCGCCTCGCAGACCGCGAAGCGGACAACTACGAGGCCGTCCAGAAGCTCTATCGCGACCAGCGCGTCCTTTACTCCGACCTCGATCAATGCCTGCGCGAAGACCCTGCAGCGGCTGCCGCCATCCAAAGCAGCATCGCTGAAATCAATGCGAACATCGACACTCTCGACACACTCCTGCAAAAGCAGAACTACAGGCTTGCCCTCTGGCGCACCGCCGATCAGGACCTCAGCTACCGGCGCTTCTTCGACGTCAACTCGCTCATCGGCGTTCGCGTGGAAGATGGCCGCGTCTTCCTCTCCACACACGACCTCGTCCTGCGTTGGCTGCGCAGTGGTGCGCTCGACGGTGTCCGTGTCGATCACTGCGATGGCCTCCAGAACCCGCAGCAGTACTTCGAACGCCTGCGTCAGGAGGCTCCCGAAGCATGGATCGTCGCGGAGAAAATCCTTGCCCGCAACGAGACGCTCCCTGAAGAATGGCCCATCGCCGGCACCACGGGCTACGAGTTCGCCAACATGGTCAACGGCCTTCTCCTCTCCCCACAGGGCCTCGCTAAACTCGACACTCTCTACAACGAAATCATCGGTCGCGCCACCAGCTACGCTGCGATGGTCCACGATAAAAAGATCAACGTCACGCAGGAATCGCTTGGCAGCGATGTCAATCGTCTCACGGCCATCTTCCTCGAAATATGCGAATCCGACCGCGATCATCGCGACTACACGCGCTCTGAGATCCGCCACGCGATCCAGGAGATATCCGCGGCACTTCCCGTCTATCGCACCTACGTCGTGCCGGACCACCCTGTCCGCACCTTCGATGCTGCCGTCATCGCCACCACCATCAGCAGCGCAGTGCGTCAAAGGCCGGACCTCGACCGCCGCCTCTTCGATTTCATTGCAGACGTGCTGCTCCTGCGCCGCCAGGGCAGCCTCGAATCGACCTTCCTGCTTCACTTCCAGCAGTTCACCAGCGCAGTCATGGCCAAGGGCTTTGAGGACACAGTCCTTTACTGCTACAACCGCCTCACCGGTTTGAATGAGGTCGGCAGCAACCCCGAAAAGCCCCTTTACACAGTCGACGAGTTTCACAAGCGCAACCTGCAATCGCAGCGCCGCCGTTACGGCACCATGGTCTCGCTCTCCACGCACGATACCAAGCGCAGCGAAGACGTTCGCGCACGCCTCGCCGTGCTCAGTGAACTCCCTGCCATCTTCCGCGAAACCGTCCTATCCTGGTTCTCGATGAACGAAGGCGCACACTCCGCCGGCATGCCCGACGCCAACACAGAGTATCTCTACTATCAGACACTCATCGGCGCGTGGCCCATCACCGCCGACCGCGCCAAGGCCTACATGCAGAAGGCCACCCGCGAGGCCAAGGAGCAGACCTCCTGGACTCAGCCCAACAAAGCCTTCGAGGACGCTCTCAATCGCTTTATCGACAACACCTTCGACAGTCCACATTTTCTGCGCAGCCTGCGGTCTTTCGTCGATCGGCTACAACATGCCGGCCGCATCAACTCCCTCACGCAGACGCTGCTCAAGTACACCGTCCCCGGCGTCCCCGATCTCTATCAGGGTTCCGAGCTATGGGACCATCGTCTCGTCGATCCCGACAATCGGACACCTGTCGACTTCGCTCTGCGCAACAAACTGCTCAGCGAACTCGACTCCCTATCCCCTGCGCAGATCCTTAAACGCATGGAGGAGGGCCTGCCTAAACTCTGGACGATTCGCCAGGCCCTTCGCGTGCGCCGCGACTACCCTGCCTGCTTTGGTCCGCGCGGGCACTACAAGCGGCTCCTCGCCACCGGCACAAAGAGCGATCACATCATCGGATTCCTGCGCGGTTCAAAGGTGCTTTCCTGCGTACCGCGTCTCACCGACGGCATTCAGTCTCCTCAGGACTGGGAGACAACCACCATCGAGCTTCCCAAAGGCAAGTGGCGCAATGTGCTCTCCGCGCAGAGCTATCGCGGCGGCCCAGCGTCCGTGGCAGAGATCTTCTCAACCTTCCCGGTGGCCCTTCTCGTAAAGGAAACCTAGCAGCATGCACACATTCGAAGTATGGGCGCCGCGCGCAAACTCCGTCGCAGTGCAACTCGGCCCGCGCATTCATCCAATGTCACCGCGCGACGATCGTGGTTGGTGGTCGGCCAGTATCGACGCAGCTCAACCTGGCGACGACTACGGCTTCCGCATCGACAAAGACCCTGCGCCATATCCTGACCCTCGCTCGCTCTGGCAGCCTCACGGAGTACATGGCCTCTCCCGCATCCTCGACCACAACGCGTACGCATGGTCTGACAAAAATTGGCAGCCGCCATCCTGGCCCACCGCCATCATCTACGAGCTGCACATCGGCACCTTCACCGCCGAAGGCACATACAACGCTGCCATCGCACGTCTTCCCTATCTGCGTGAACTCGGCATCACGCACGTCGAGCTCATGCCGCTCAACGCCTTCTCTGGCCGCTGGGGATGGGGCTACGACGGTGTCGCACTCTTCGCTCCGCACGCGCCATACGGCACACCAGACGACCTCAAGCACTTCGTCGACAGCTGTCACGCGGAAGGCCTCGCCGTCCTGCTCGACGTTGTCTACAATCACTTCGGTCCCGACGGCAACTACACCGGCCTCTTCGGCAACTACATCACGGACAGCCATCACACTCCCTGGGGTGGTGCCATCAACTTTGAGGGTGCAGGCAGCACCGAAGTCCGCCGCTTCTTCTGCGACAACGCCCTCATGTGGCTGCGCGACTACCACTTCGACGGCCTCCGTCTCGACGCCGTGCACAGCTACGTCGACCGCTCCGCCACGCACTTTCTCGAACAACTCGCCGACGAAGTCGACGCCCTCGCCACTCAACAGCATCGCAGCTACACACTCATCGCAGAGAGCGACCTCAACGATCCGCGCATCGTCACACCGCGCTCGCAACACGGATACGGTATCGACGCGCAATGGAGCGACGACTTCCACCACGCGCTCTTCGCCCTGCTCACCGGCGAGCGCCAGTCCTACTACGCCGACTTCGGCTCACTCGCACAGGTCGCCAAATCCCTCACCTCGGCCTTCGTCTACGACGGCCAGTACTCGCATTTCCGTCAGCAAAATCACGGCCGCCCCGTCGGCGACCTTGGCGGAGACCACTTTCTCGGCTACATCCAGAACCACGATCAAGTCGGCAACCGCGCCCATGGCGACCGCATCCATACCGTTGCTGGCGTGCAAAAAGCAAAGCTCGCCGCAGCGGCTGTTCTCACCTCGCCCTTCATCCCCATGCTCTTCCAGGGCGAAGAGTTCGCAGCCAGCTCCCCCTTTCTCTACTTCGCCGACCACGAAGACCCACAGTTGCGTAAGGCTGTCACCGAAGGCCGCAAGCGCGAGCACGCCCACGACCGCGACTGGAGCACCGTTCCCGACCCTGAAGCCCCGGAGACGTATCAAAACTCCAAACTGAACTGGAGTGAGCTTCAGCAACCCGAGCACGCACAGATGCTCCATTGGTACAGGCAGCTGATTCAAGTCCGCCAAACCCAGCCATCACTCCAAAGCGGCAGCCTGGCAGCCGTGCACACTCGTTACGACGAACATGCAAAGTGGCTCATCATCGATCGCGAAGAAATCCAGATGCTCTTCAACTTCAGCGACTCCCCTGTCACTCTCGACATCACCGCAGTAAAGCCCTTGCTGCTCTCAGACCCAAAGGTCGATATCACCGATGGAGCAATCACGCTTCCGCCACAATCGTTCGCAGCATTGCAGCAGCGCTATGCCTGATCATCGGGCATCATAGAAATTGGAGCCAAGCAGCCTGATGCCCCCCACTACCGCCAACACCATCACCGAGCACCCCGCCTCCGACAGCAGCAAGGCGTTGCTCCCCTGGCTGGTCGCCGTCGCCTTCTTCATGGAGTCGCTCGACACCACCATCCTCAACACCGCCGTCCCCTCCATCTCCGCGGCCCTGCACGTCGGCGCTCTCAGCATGAAGTCCGTGCTCGCCAGCTACACGCTCGCGCTCGCCGTCTTCATCCCCATCAGCGGCTGGATGGCCGACCACTTCGGCACCCGCAAAGTCTTCACCTCGGCCATCGGCCTTTTCACACTCGGTTCCCTGCTCTGCGGCCTCTCGCCCAACATCCATCTGCTCGTCGCCTGCCGTCTTCTACAAGGCTGCGGTGGCGCCATGATGGTCCCCGTCGGACGCCTCACCCTGGTCCGCACCTTCGCCAAATCCGAGCTCCTCCGCGCCATGAGCTTCGTCTCCATCCCCGCTCTCGTCGCGCCCATGCTCGGCCCCGTCGCCGGCGGCCTCATCGTCGCCTACTTCCACTGGCGCGTCATCTTCTTCCTCAACATCCCCATCGGCCTGCTCGGTCTCCTGATGGTCCACCTCCATCTGCCCGACTACCGCGAAGAGCACACCGATCCGCTCGACATCATCGGCCTTATCCTCTTCGGCTCCGGCATAGCCTTGCTCTCCTACGTCCTTGAGATCTTCGGCGAACACGCCCTCGGCACAACTGAAATCACGCTGCTCCTCATCCTCTCGCTCACCCTGCTCGCCGGCTACTGGCTGCACGCGCGCCGCGAGCTCCATCCACTCCTCCAGCTCACGCTCCTGCGCATCCGCACCTTCCGCGCCGCCGTCAGCGGAGGCTTCTTCACCCGTCTCGGCATCGGCGGCGTGCCCTTCCTTCTGCCGCTGCTCTATCAGCTCGGCCTCGGCTACACCCCCGTGCAATCCGGCCTGCTCATCATGCCGCAGGCCCTCGGTGCGATGGCCATCAAGCCCGCACTCACCACAATCCTCGGCCGCCTCGGCTACCGCGCCGTACTCATCTCAAACACCTTGGTCATCGGTGTTTTGCTCATCCTCTTCGCAACCATCGGCACCCACACGCCGCTCTGGGCTATCCTCGCGCTGGCCTTCGTCTACGGTGCCTTCACCTCGCTGCAATACACCAGCATGAACACGCTCGTCTACGCCGACACCACCGAAGCGCAGGCCAGCTCTGCCAGCTCCATCGCCAGCACCATGCAGCAGATGTCCATCTCCTTCGGCGTCGCCGCCGCCGGTCTCACCACGGCGTTCTTCCTGCCGCAGGGCAACGCCGCCGGAGCCGCTGTCGTCCACGGTATCCACAAAGCGTTCCTCGCATTGGGCGCGCTCACCGTCTTGTCCACAATCGTCTTCAGCGGGCTCAAATCCACCGACGGCGCCGACGTCAGCCAGCGCAAAGACCCCCACGTCCTCCCCCACGGCGCCTAGCCCAGGGCTCTCCAAATCGCCTGAATCCCACCCTCTATCCTTTGTCGTTGCCTGTTTTACTCTGCGTCCTCTGCGCGCTTCTACACTGCGCCCTCTGCGTGAACGCTTTTGCCGCAGCAAGCGCCGAAGGCGCGAGCGTACCCATTGACACGCCTACTACAATAGAGAGCAGAAGAAGTAGCGCGGACTTTCGCCCTGGCTCTCCGTTTGCTCCTCTATCCCCAGCTCTTTGACATCCGTCCGGCCTAAGTAACCAAACTTTCGTCTATACAGCGCTAAGTCCAAATTCAAGCGGATCTTAGCCCCATTTAGGGGGAGGGGAGGCAGCCATCTACTGCGGCGCCGGCCCTCGCACCACCTGCACCAGGTTCTCCGTGCTGATCTGCCGGGCGAAAGCCGCCTTCACCTCGTCCGCCGTCAGCCCAACGTATTTTTTAGCAGCCCGCAGCGGTTCATCGAGCGGCAACCCAATCTCCGCCCGCGCCAGCATTCCGCCCGCAACGGCCTCCTCGCTCGACTCGCTCAGCGGAATCTGCCGCAGCAACAGCGCCTTCGCCTGGTGCAGCTCAGCCTCGGAGACATCCTCCGTCCGCATCTGGTTCAGATCGCGCTCCACCAGCGCCCGCGCCTTCGACACCTTGTCCGGATCGCACCCATAGTCCACCGAGTACGTCGCCCGCGTCTTCGAAGCCGACAACCCGACATCGACCGTATACACATACCCCGCAACCTGCCGCAGATCGTGATACAGCCGCGTCGCATAGAACCCGCCACCCAGCACATGCGTACCCAGCTGCAGCGGATAGTAGTCCGGATCGAACCGGTTGATCTTCAACTGTTCAGCCAGCACCACAGAATCCTGCACCTGCTCTGCATCGGCAACGTTCGCGGCTGAAGCCTTGTTCAACGGCACCGCCGGCAGCGTAGTATTCGGCTTCGGCCCCTCGGCCTTCCAGTCTCCGAACCACTTCTCGACGACACTCTTCGCCTCCTCGGGCGTCACATCGCCGATCACCACAATTGTCGTCAGGTCCGGCCGCATGGTCGCCGCGTAATACTGCTTCACGTCATCGAGCGTTACCTTGCTCAACGTCTCCGGTGTCGCCTCGCGCAGCGAAGGATCGCCCGTCGGCAGCAGCCCCAGTTCCAGCGCCCTCGACGTCCGATACCCTGGGCTCTTCATATTGCCAGCGGTAAATTGCACGGTCTGCGCCTTCGTAATCTCAAACGCCTTCTCCGGCAGCGCAGGATGCAGCTCATTGTCCGCCAGCAACTGCACACCGCGTGAGAAGTTCTCCTTCAACACACTCACCGAGAACCGGTATCCCGCACTCTCGCTCGCAGCAATATCATCCAGCGCCTTCTGAAACGCCAACCGGTCCAGGCTCGTCGTGCCATAGGAGTACAGCCCATCCAGCAGCTCTCCCACACCCTCTCGTCCCGCCGGAGTCTGCAGATCGCCCTCATGCTTCACCGCGCCCATCAACGTGATCGTCGGGCTGGTCTTGTCCGTGCGCACAATCAGCCGGATACCATTCGCGAGCGTGGTGTCCGTCGCCGCGGGCACACTCGACGGCACCTTCAACTCATCCAGCTTCGCCTTGGCCCACACCGGCAACTCAACTGGCTTAGTCGGCGCCGCAGTCACCTGCTCCGCACCACCAAAGCCCTTCGCAGCCACCGGCTGCCCGGTCGGCACCGGCTTCAGCGTCGCCGTAATCGTACCGGCGTTCAGCAGATACGCCTTTGCCACGCGGTTCACATCGGTAACAGTCACCTTCCGGATCGCATCAATATCCTGCTCCGGCGAAGTCCGTCCCTCAGCAGCCAACGCCGTCGACCACGCGCTCGCCAGCCCCGGAATCGAGTTCCGCTCAAACTCGGCCTGCGCCAGTTCACTGCGCTTCGCAGCCTCAATCAACTCCGGCGGCAACCCATCCTGTGCATACTTCGTCAGGATGCCCCGCATCTCCTCAATCGCACCGTCCGCAGGCGCGCCCGCTGGTAGCGCCACCAGCCCAAAGCCCACACTTGCCTTCGGATAGCTCTCTGCCATTCCAAACTCTGCTGCAAGCGCCTTGCCTGCCGGCACCATTGCATACAGATCACCACGCTGACTGCTCAACACATCCGCCAGAATCTGGCTGGCCGCATAATCCGGCGAGTCTGTCCCTGGCAGCCGATACGCGACAAACCCAAGCACATACGGCAGATTGCTATCGAGCGTAAACGTGTCCGGCTTCACAGGCCGCAGCTCAATCTTCTCGCGTGCAGGCAACGGACGGCTCGGGATATCTCCATACAATCTCTTAATCGTCGCCAGCGTAGCCTCTGGCTCCACATCGCCCACCACCACAAGGATCGTGTTCGCCGGCGTATACCACTTGTCGTAAAACTCCTTCAGCATCGCACCCGTCGTCGCCTCGAACGAGGCACGCGTCCCCAGCGGATCATGCGCATACGGTGTGCCCGCGAACATCGCCTCATTCAGACGGTTGATGAACTTATACGTCGGGTTCGAAAGGTCGCGCTGCACCTCCTGCTCAATCGCCCCGCGCTCCTTCTCCCACTCCGCCTGCGAGTTGTCCACACCATGCAGACAAGTCGCCTCCGCCTCCAGTGCCACATCCACATCGGCCGCCGGCACCGTCGCATAGTACTGCGTAATGTTCTGCTGCGTATCCGCGTTGTTCTGGCCACCCAGTTGCGCGTAGATCGCCGCTGTCTGGTCAGCGGTCATCCCCTGGCAGCCGCGAAACGCCATGTGTTCCTGCGCATGCGCCATGCCTGGAAACCCTGCGGGTGTCTCATCGCCGCCAACGATCAGGTTCGCCTCAACAGTCACCACCGGCGCCAGCGCATTGTGAATGATCACCACACGCAACCCGTTCGATAGCGTAGCCCGCGTCACGCCTTCTTCTTGCGGCGCAGAAGCCCTCGCCACCAATGCCGTCGTACTTACCAGCAACAACCCGCAGACTCCCGCTACTGACAACAGACGCTTGCTCATTCGGCAACTCTCCTCAACCTTGTTTTCTCTTGGTTAGACGCACCATCCGCCAATCAATCGGCGCATTCGGACACTCACCTACACCGAATCGAGACACGCTCTCAAATCCGCAATCAGATCATCCACATCCTCAATCCCGATCGAGAGGCGCAGCATGTCCGCAGGCGGCTTCCTCACGCTCGTCATCTCCTCCGTCACACTCGCATGCGACATCTTCACCGGAACGCTGATCGACGACTGCACACTGCCAAAGCTCAGCGAAATGCTGAACAACTCTAAACGTTCCGCAATCGCCTTCGCGACCTCCGCAGAGCCAGCCGTAAAGCTCAACACTGAGCCCCCGCCACGCGCCTGCCGCATATGCACCGCGTGGTCCCTGTGCGAAGCCAAACCCGGGTAGTAGACCTCACGCACCCTGGCATGGCTCGCAAGAAACTCGGCAATCGTCTGCGCACTGCGTTGCTGCGCGTCCATCCTCAGCTTCAGCGTCTTCAGCCCACGCAACAGGAGATAGCTATCGAACGGCGCCAGCGCCGTTCCTTCCGCGTTCTGCAGAAAGTGCACCCGTTGTGCCAGCGCATCATCCTTCAAAACCACAACGCCACCCGTCACATCACTATGCCCACACAAAAACTTTGTCGCCGAGTGGATCACCATATTCGCACCCAGTTCCAGCGGATTCTGCAGGTAGGGCGACATCACGCTGTTGTCAATCGCAAACAACACGCCACACTGCTTCGCAACAGCCCCAATCGCGGCAATATCCACCACTCGCAAAAACGGATTCGTTGGTGACTCGATATAGATCATCTTCGTCTTCGCCGTAATCGCCCCCGCAACCGCGCTCACATCCGAAGCATCGACATACCGTATCGTCACCCCCGCACGCGGCAACACCTTCGCGAACAGCCGTGCCGTACCACCATACAGGTCATAGTCGGAGACAATCTCATCTCCTGTACTCAGCAGCCGCGTCACGCACGTGATCGCCGCCATGCCACTCGCGAAGCAGAACCCATGCGCGCCGCCCTCCAAAGCCGCCATCTGCTCTTCCAGCACCGTCCGCGTCGGGTTCCCGCTGCGCGAGTAGTCGTATTCACCCAGGCTATCTGCGCTCTCCTGCTCAAACGTCGCCGTCTGATAGATCGGCGTCACCTTCGGATGGTAGGGGTCCTTGGGCGCCGCATCGAAATGAACCAGCTTCGTCGCAAACTTCAACGCACCCCTCCAAACACCACAGCAAACGCCTGCTCAAAATCAGCGATCAGGTCTTTCGGCGCCTCCAGCCCAACTGACAGTCGAATCAGCCTGTCCGTCACCCCCAGTCGCTCACGGATCTCCAGAGGAATATCGCAGTGGGACGCCGTCGCCGGATTTGTAATCAGCGTCTCCACACTACCCAGGCTCTCCGCACACGTGCACAGCTTCAGCGCATTGATGAACCGCAGCGACTCTTCGGTCGTCGCCTTTAATTCAAATGCCAGCATTCCGCCGTACCCCTTCTGCTGCCGCGTCGCCAGCGCCTTCTGCGGAAACGAATCAAGCCCGGGATAGTACACTCGCTCCACGCGCGGATACACTTCTAGCCATTCGGCCACCTGCTGGGCATGTTGGCAGTGCAATGCGAGCCGGGCCGGCAGCGTCTTCACACCCTGCAGCGTCAGCCACGAGTCCATTGGCGACGCGATCGTTCCCAGCGTCTTGCGCACCAGCCTCAGC
The DNA here is from genome assembly GCF_014083945.1 of Granulicella sp. 5B5. Taxonomy (GTDB): domain Bacteria; phylum Acidobacteriota; class Terriglobia; order Terriglobales; family Acidobacteriaceae; genus Granulicella. Next base: position 824,671 of record NZ_CP046444.1, read on the forward strand.
CGCTCCGTAATCTCCTGGCTATGCGTCGCCAACGATCCGCCTATCGTCGCATTGTGCCCATCAATATACTTCGTCGTCGACAGCATCGAGATGTCCGCGCCCAGTCCCAGCACATCCTGCAACAGCGGTGTCAGAAACGTATTGTCAACCGCCAGCAACGTGTTTTCCCGCGCATGCGCGATCTCGGCCAGCGCCTTCACATCGCTCAACTTCAACGTTGGGTTCGCCGGTGTCTCCACAAAGATCAGCCGCGTATTCGTCCGCAGGCCGTCTTTCACAGCCTGGGGATTTGAAGTGTCCACGAAGCTATACTCGATACCAAAGTTCCCCAGCACCTGTTGAAACAGGCGCACCGTACCGCCATAAATCACCTCGGACAGCAGCACATGGTCGCCGGCCTTCAACAACCCCAGGCACAGCGTGCTGATCGCCCCCATCCCTGAACGGAAACACAGTGCGGTCGGCGTGCCCTCCAGCGCGGAGATCGCCTGCTCCAGCGCATTTACGGTAGGGTTCGCTCCACGCGAATAGCCGTACCCCTTCGTCACCCCCACTGATTCGTGAATATATGTAGCTGTCTGGTGGATCGGAAACAGAATCGAATTTGATTGATACTCGTAGGCTCGATTGGTATGAATCGCCAGGGTCGAGGGCTGAAAATCGGGACGCTCGGACATGCCTTCTCCTCGAGCGCGAGGCTAGGCTGTTGCTCCGGGAAGACCGAGCGCAGCCGTCGACTGCAAATCAGGTCATCGCAGAGCCGCTGGCGCGCTCACGCATCGCAAGACTTTATGGTAACGCGTTCCCTGATAAGCCTGCGCACCTCGGCCTGCCGCAGATTGAACTCCTGCCTCGAACAAGCCCTTTGGGTTATTGAGGTGAAATATAATCCCTGCCGTCATCCTTGATTGATTTTGAAAGTTGTTCTGCCCGTTCGGCACAGTGGTAAATAGAAACTCTCTGAACGCAAAGTCAAGCAAATTTCTACCCACACCCCACGCCTGCATAGCCAACCTGTCCTCTAAAGTCAACCTGCAGGACTGCGGATAAACACTCCGGGGAGTGCGTCAAATCACTGCCGATTCGCGCATTCGGCTCCAGCTTCCGTCTGTATCGGGCTCGCCCTTAATTTTCTGTCTGCAGACCCCCTATGCTCGGCAATCAGACACCGGCCGCCAGACCTGGACCAACTCCCTCCGCACCTCCTGGGGGATAGAAAGATATTTTTAGCTACCCACAAGTTGCGATATTCTTAGGTCAAACGACCACGACGTCAAGCCCTTGGGCCTCTCCGGAACGGATCTTCACCGCTTTTTCTTGAAACTCCCATTGACCACCTTCAGCTGTTCCCGCTGATCGGTTCAGCGGACGCTCACCCCAGCGGTTCGTCTCCAGTCAGCCCAACCTCGCCCAGAGTTCTTCTGGGCACAGCGCGGCTCAGTACCCGTTCAACGTCAGCAATATCGCTCATACTCGCCTCACTCAACGCCACGTTCCACCGGCACGTGCATGTTTCATGACTCATACTTCCCGGCTAACCCGGAGAGCACCGTACTCTCCTTCGGCAGCCGGAAAAGCAATCTTTTTCAGGAGGGAACTCGAGTGCAATTTCTCAAGTCCAGACGCTTCGCATACCAGCTCTTCGTACCTGTTGTCCTCGCCGCGCTCGCCTTGGCTGGCCTCTCTGCCACCGCATTCGCCCAGCAGACCCTCGGCGGCATCACCGGCACGGTGACTGACCCTCAGGGCAGCGCCATCCCCGGTGCCACCATCACCGCCATCTCGGACGACACCAAGCTCTCCCGCTCGGCCACCAGCAACGCGCAGGGCAGCTATCAACTCAATGACCTCCCCATCGGCAAGTACACCGTCACGGTCACAATGCAGGGCTTCTCCGCCACCAAGTTCCCAGGCATCGTCGTCCAGGCCGACCGTACCGACACCCTGCCCGCGCAGCTTGCCGTCGGTGGCGCCTCGGACTCCGTCACCGTCGACTTCAATCCCCTTCTCAACGCCGTCGACACCACTAACGGGTACGTCCTCGACAAGGACCAGATCCAGTCCATCCCTCTGCCCACCGGCAGCTTCACCGGCGTCGCCATCCTCTCGCCCGGCGTCAATGCTGAGCTCCCCTCCGGCACCGGCGCCAACGACGGACTCGGCAACCAGCCCATCTGGGCCAACGGACAGCGAGACACCTCCAACAGCTTCTCCCTCAACGGCGTCGACAGCTCCAACCTCTTCAACGGCAAATCCACCAGCGCCGTAACCTCGGCACGCGTCATCAACAGCACCGGCTCCTCCGGCGGCAGCGCGGGCGGCATCATCGTCTCGGCCGCATCTGTCTATCTCTCCATCGGCAACGCTATTCCCACGCCCGCCCCGGAAACTATTGCTGAAGTCAAGGTCAACGCGTCCATGTACGACGCCTCGCAGGGTTCTACATCTGGCGCGCACATCGATCTCTCCACTGCCTCCGGCACCAACGACTACCACGGCACCGTCTACGGTCATCGCGGGACCAACTGGATCAACGCAGCCCCCTTCTTCTTCAAGAACGATGGCGACATCCCTGAGAATCTCAAGAATCCCGAGTTGCATCGTTATGTCCTCGGCGGAACCGTCGGCGGTCCCATCATCAAGAACAAGCTCTTCGCCTTCTTCGCCTATCAGCATCTCCAGGTTTCGGACTCCGCCATCGGCTACTCCTTCCTCGACGTCCCCGTAGGCCTCAGCGACTCCACCCGCGACGCCGGAGGCTTCGCGGGCATCGTCAATGCGCAGTACGATACCGCCATCGGGACGCCCGGCGGCGGCGCCATCGACAACACCGCGCTTGCCCTCTTCAACTCCCCTGCTCTGCCCGGCGAGCCCGGCAAGTGGCTCATCCCCAATGACACAGGGTCGAGCCTGCTGTCGGCCACGCACCCCTTCAATGCCTTCCTTCCCGGCACCGGCCGCTTCAAGGCTGACACCGCCGTCGCCAACATCGACTACAACGCCACCAGCAAAGACACCCTCTCGCTCAAGTACTTCTACCAACACGATCCCACCCTTGCGCCCTACGCATACTCCAGCGTCCCCGGCTTTACGGAGCACCTCGACTCCGGCGCGCAGGTCTTTTCCATCATCAATACTTATCTGGTCAAGTCGAACCTCTCCACCACTGAGTCGCTCGGCTTCCTCCGCGAAAAAATCTACGCCGACAACGAGCAACCCTTCGGCCCAGGCGCCATCCCCGGCGGCTCCATCGGCACCGCCTCCATCAACGAGTTCGGCTCCAATTACTTCCCCGGCGTCTCCATCTACAACGTCCTCGGTGACGCCGCTTATAACGCAGGCGTCAGCACAGGAGTGCTCAACATCGGCCCCAACGCCGAAGGTCAGGCATCCAACGTCGGCGTCTTCCAGAACCGCCTCCAGCCCGCCGGCAACGGTATCTGGACCATCGGGAAACACACCATCAGCTTCGGCACGAGCTATAGCTATACGCAGCTCAACACCATCGACAAGCGCACCAATACAGGCTCCGTTGCCACCGATGATCTCAGCGCCTTCGCTCAGGGCTACGTCACTCCGGGCAGCTCCTCCACCGGCTTCTACGTCAGCTCGTTCCTCCAGGGCGACGCCAGCCGCTACTACCGCGCCAATCAGATCGGCAGCTACGTGCAGGACAAGTTCCAAGTCATACCCACCCTCTCGCTCACTGCGGGCCTGCGCTACGACTGGGACGGCGGTCTCAGCGAGAAGTACGGTCGCCTCTTCAACTTCGATCCCAGCCTCTACAACTACAACGCCGGCTCGGATACCATCGTGAACCCCGGCTTCATCATCGCCGGCAACAACGTCAACGGCACCCCTGGTGTCAGCAAAACCACGCTCACCGGCCGCCAGTGGGGCATCGCGCCGCGCATTGGCGCCGCCTGGCAGCCTGAAATGTTCCATAACAAGGTCGTCGTTCGCTCCGGTTTCGGTATGTACTACGACCGCGGCGAGCTCTTCACCTACTTCTCGCCCGGTTACGCCATCGGCACCGTCACCGGCGGCCCGTTCGGCGTAAACCAGCAGCTCCCCTTCGTCACGGCTTCCACCTGCACCGTCGGTAGCCTCTACAGCTACTACATCCCCACCTGCGGCGGCGCAGGCGGCTCCAACCCCCCGGTCAATGCTCCGGATGATGCCGATGGAGACCTCGCAAACCCCTACGGTCTCGTCCTCAACAATCCTGTGTCCAGCAATCCCAAAGCGTCGGACCTCAGCAAATATCTTCCCAACCTCGCTCAGATCGGTAACGGTGGTCAGCCCATATCGCTCGGCGTCTATGACCGCGCCAACAAGCTGCCCTATACCTACAACTACACGCTCGATGTCCAGTGGCAACCCCGCAATGACCTCGTCTTCGAGCTCGGTTACGTCGGCAACCTGGGCCGTCATCAGGTCATCCCGGTTCCCTTCAATCAGCCGGGCATCGCCAACCCATCTGCCCCCATCCACGGCGAGAACTACTCCTATGGCTATCAGGTCCAGGGACCGGTCGGCTGCGCAGCCACCTTCAGCTGCGCTCCTATCGCCCTGCCTGACGGGACAACCTACCGCTACGACTACGAAGGCGGCAACGTCGACCATCGCGTACCCTACGTCGGTTACGCCGCCGAGTCCATCTCCTACAAGGCAGCAGGTGTTGATGCCTACAACGCCCTCACCGCGCACCTTGAAAAGCGCATGAGCAAGAACATCCAGTTCGCAGCCTCATACACCTACTCCCACGCCCTCGACGAGCAGTCCGGCCTCGGCTTGTTCTACAACGGCAACAATCCCCTCGACCTGCGCGACGGCTACGCATCGGCCGACTTCGATCGCACCCACGTCATCAACTTCAACTACGTCTTCCGCATGCCCGACCTCATCCACGAGAAAAACATCGCCAGCGATTTCGCGAACGGCTGGTCGCTCGTTGGCCTCACCGTTCTGCAGTCCGGCCAGCCTTACTCGGTCATTGACTACACCGGCGCTATCGGCAGCGTCTATTACTCCACCTCGAACGGCATCACCAACCCCATCGTGCCGCTGAACTACGGCGCATGCACAGCGAAGTCTGCCGTAACCGGCAAATCCGGCGCCTTTGGCGATTACGCTCTCAATGCCAACTGCTTCACCATCCCTCTCCTCACCCCTGGTCCGGGCGGTAGCTTCAACGGCGCCATTCCCTCCACCGACCCCTACGAGACGGGCTTCACCACCGGTCAGCGCAACATCTTCCGCCAGGCCTTCCAGAAGCGCGCCGACGCCTCCCTCGTCAAGATGACAAAGTTCAGCGATCGTTATTCGTTGAAGTACACCTTTGACGTCTACAACCTCACCAACACCTCCAGCTTCGACGTCCCCGGCAACGAAGTCTCGCAAAACGAAAACTATAACGCTGTCCCGCAGCAGGGCACTCCGGTCAGCCCCGGCACCTGCAGCGCCGCTGGTGTCGGCTCCGTCTCAGGCAGCTTCTACAATTGCCCGTTCGGCCTCGGCGTGGTCAGCCACACCATCGGCAGCCCCCGCCAGGTCCAGATGTCATTGCAATTCCTCTTCTAACCCAGTTGCAAAAAACCGATGGCGCATGCGGTCGCTCCGCATGCGCCATCCTCGTTTGAAGAACTGCTAACTGTTGCACAATCACAATCCGTCCGACTAATTCCCCCCACTACGCTGGATCTTGGCCTTGTTCTCGCCTAACAGAGCCAGAAATTCCCCCAGAGCCACTCCCTGATTGCCACGCTTCCATACCACCGACAGCCCCAGAGACAAACGGTTCGGCTCGAATGTGCTAAACGCCAGGCCGCGTGTGCGAAGATGACGTACGCCCGACGGCACCAACGCCACACCCTCACCCGCCTCCACCAGCGTCAACACGCCCGACCACGTCGGTGACGTGTTCACAATCTTCGGGGTAAAACCCTCTTCAGCACACAGAGCCACAAACTTGTCGAATATCACTGGGGACGCCTTGCGGTCGCACAGCACCACATGCTCATCAGCCAGTTGTTTGATCGTCACCCGCCGCCGCGCAAACGGATGATCCGGGCGCACTGCCACCACAATCGGGTCGCGGTACAAGAGTTCTGAATTCAGCGTCCGGTCGAACGGAGGCTCCAACGGCCGTGTCAGTCCCACATCGATGCGCCCTTCTTCCAGCGCAACCAGTTGCTCACTCGCATGCATGTCTAGCAGCGAAAGGCGTATCCCCGGCCGCCGCCGCCGAAACTCGCGAATGATGCGCGGGAAAAACCCACCCGACCCCCACAGGAAAAACCCGATCGACAAGGTCCCCACCTCCCCCTGCAGAGACTGCCGTGTCAGGTCCACTGCACGCTCGGCCGCTGCCAGCGTCTTGCGTGCCTCTTCCAGAAAAACCTGCCCTTGTACCGTAAGTCGGATTTTGCGCGACGAGCGATCCAGCAGTCGCCCTCCAACTTCATCCTCAAGATCAAGAATCTGCTCGCTGATCGCCGATTGAGAAATATGCAGACGCTTTGCCGCGGCAGTGACGCTCCCATAATCCGCAATCGCTCTAAAATATCGAAGGTGCCTCAATTCCATGCCTTCATTCTATCGGCATAACCGATGGATTCACCCGGAAAGAACTGTTAGACCTTAACCATAGTTTTCAGTCTCTAATAGAGATAGAACGCCACTTGCGACTTCCTTCGCACGGCTTTCGATACGGAGTTGCCATTCCATGGGAATCGTTCGGCTGGCGCTAAACCGGCCCTATACCTTTATCGTCCTCGCGATCCTTATCCTGATCGCTGCCCCGGTTCTCATCCTTCGCACGCCAACTGACATCTTTCCCAACATCGACATACCTGTCGTCTCGGTCGCCTGGCAGTACACAGGCCTCAATGCCGAGGAGCTCGAAGGCCGTCTCACCACGCCCTACGAGAAGACGCTCACCACACTCGTCGACAACATTCAGCATATCGAGTCCACCACTCTCAACGGCCAAGTCATCGTTAAGATGTACCTCCAGCCCGGGGCCTCGCTTGACACCGCTAACTCTCAGGTCTCCGCGGCCTCTGAGTTCGAACTCCGCTCGCTGCCCCCCGGCATCCTTCCGCCGCAGATCATCAACTTCTCCGCTTCCAGCGTGCCGATCGTCCAGCTCGGCCTCTCCGGCAAAGGCCTCTCCGAGCAGCAGCTCAACGACATCGGACTCAACTTCATCCGCCCCCAGCTCGTCACCATACCCGGCGCCGTCATTCCTAACGTCTACGGCGGCAAGCAGCGTTCCATCATGGTCAACCTTGACCCCAAGCGCATGCAGGCCGAAGGTCTCTCCCCAACTGACATTCTCAATGCTCTCAATAACCAGAACGTCGTTGAGCCCAGCGGCACCGCTAAGATCGGCACAGCCGAGTATGACGTCCGGCTCAACTCCACACCCTCAACGATCGAAGGGCTCAATAACCTTCCGATCAAGCAGGTCAACGGCGCTACCGTCTACATGAAAGACGTCGCCAACGTCGCCGACGGCGCCATCCCGCAGACCAACATCGTCCGCCAGGACGGCCATCGCGGCGTGCTCATCGTCGTCCTCAAGTCAGGCTCCGCCTCTACGCTCTCGGTCGTACAGGGCATCAAGGATATCCTGCCGCGCATCAGGGCCATCGTCAATCAGCCCAACCTCAAGATCACACCCATCGGCGACCAGTCCATCTTCGTCCGCGGCTCTATCAACGGAGTCATCCGCGAAGCCGTCATTGCCGCCGCGCTCACCGGGCTGATGATCTTGCTCTTCCTCGGCTCCTGGCGATCGACCCTCATCATCGCCATCTCGATTCCGCTGTCGATCCTGACCTCGATCATTATCCTCAGCTTCCTCGGCCAGACCATCAACATCATGACCCTCGGCGGCCTCGCGCTTGCCGTCGGAATCCTCGTCGACGACGCGACGGTCGAAATCGAAAACACCAACCGTTATCTCGAAGAGGGCTACGAGCTGCGCGAAGCGATTCTCGCCGGCGCGGCGCAGATCGCCATTCCCGCCCTCGTCGCCACGCTCTCTATTTGTATCGTCTTTCTGCCCATGTTCTTCCTCGCGGGCGTGTCGAGATACCTCTTTGTGCCGCTTGCCGAAGCCGTCGTCTTCGCCATGTTGGCCTCCTATTTCTTCTCCCGAACGATCGTTCCCACGCTCGCGATGTACCTGCTCAAAGCGCACGAGGATCATCTCGCGCCGACCCGCAACCCGCTCGTGCTGTTCCAACGATCGTTTGAGCGGGTCTTCGAGAAGATTCGCACGGCATACGTCGCATTGCTGGCGCGTCTCGTTGAGATACGCAAACTTTTCATCCCCGCATGGCTGCTGCTCTGCGTGCTTATCCTGCTGCTCGTTCCGTTCCTCGGCCAGAACTTCTTTCCCAACACGGACAACGGCTCGTTCATCCTGCATGTCCGCGCCAAGACCGGCACCCGTATTGAGGAGACGGCCCGTCTCTGCGACCTGATCGAACAGTCCATCCGCAAGACTGTCCCGCCCGATCAGATGGACAACATCCTCGACAACATCGGGCTGCCCTACTCCACGCTCAACACCCAACACGCCACCAGCGGTCTCTTCGGCGCCGCCGACGCCGACATCCTCGTCTCCCTCAAGGAAGACCACTCCCCCACCGCCGACTATGTCCGCACCCTTCGTGAACAGCTGCCCCGCGAATATCCGGGAACAACCTTCTACTTCCTGCCGTCAGACATCGTGACCCAGATCCTCAACTTCGGCCTGCCCGCTCCCATCGATATCCAGATCGACGGCACCGACAATCGTGGCAACCGCAAGGTCGCCGCCACCATGCTCGACGAGTTGCGCCACGTTCCTGGCTTAGTTGATCTCCGCATCCAGCAGCCCGACGACTCCCCGGTCCTCAACGTCAACGTCGACCGCACCAAGGCCTTGCAGGGCGGCTATACGCAACGCGACGTCGGCGCCTCGACCCTCAACATCCTCTCCGGCTCTACGCAGCTCTCGCCACAGTTCTTTCTCAGCCCTAAGAACGGCGTCACATACAACATCGTCGCGCAGACACCGCAGTACAACATTCAGTCTCTGCAGGACATCCAGAATATCCCCGTCACCTCACCTAACGCGAAGTCCCCCGAGATTCTAACCGACGTCGCCAGCATCACGCCCGGCACCGAGCAACCTATCATCACTCACTACAACGTTCGCCGCACGCTCGACATCTACGCCAACGTGCAGGACCGCGACCTCGGCTCTGTCGCCAAGGACGTTCAGAGCATCATCAACAAGAATCGGCAGAATCTTTCGCGCGGTAATTTCGTCACCGTTCGCGGACAGGTTGAGACGATGAATGCCTCATACACAGGCCTGTTCTTCGGCCTTGGCTTCTCCATCGTCCTGGTGTACCTGCTCATCGTCGTCAACTTCCAGTCCTGGCTCGATCCCTTCATCATCATCACGGCGCTCCCAGCGGCCATCTCAGGCATCGTGCTCTTTCTCATGCTCACTCACACCACACTGTCGGTCCCCGCTCTCATGGGCTCCATCATGTGCATGGGCGTGGCAACAGCCAATTCCATCCTTGTTGTCGCGTTTGCCAAGGAGCGACTCGCCGAGCACGCCGACGCGGTCAAAGCCGCTGTCGAAGCGGGTGCCACCCGCTTCCGCCCAGTCTGCATGACGGCCCTGGCTATGATCATTGGCATGATCCCCATGGCCCTCGGCGCAGGCGACGGTGGCCAGCAAAACGCTCCCCTCGGCCGCGCCGTCATCGGCGGCCTCAGCTTTGCCACGCTCGCCACTCTGATCTTTGTTCCAGCTGTCTTCGCCCTATTGCACAGCGGTAGCAAACACAAACCGAACACCGCTGCCACGCCCGCGGTCCCTCAACACTAGAACGCAGTACCCTTGAATTCAAGGCGAACTCCGGAGACCTCAGCATGTCCCCCCTTGGCAACGATATCCAACCACACATGAACGCCGACTCCACCTCGCCCGCCACGGAATATGGCGAACCACCGCGCGGTATCACTCCCGGCGTCCGGCTCACGGTCATCATCGTAGCGGTCGTCATCGGCCTTGGCATTGCCTACCGCCTCGTCCAGCACTTCTCTGACGAGCACCACCTCGTGCAGACCACCGACGCCAACGCCACACCATTCGTCAACGTCATTCATCCCCTCGCCGCCGGCGCCGCCTCCGAACTCGCACTCCCCGGCAATACGCAGGCCTTCGTCGACACCCCCATCTACGCTCGCACCAGCGGCTACCTCAAAAACTGGTTCTTCGACATCGGCAGCCACGTCCGTAAGGGACAGCTCATGGCCACCATCGAAACACCCGAGCTCGACGAGCAGCTCATGGTCGCCCGCGCCGATCTCAAGAGCGCCCAGGCCGATCTCAACCTCGCCAACGTCACCTCGGAGCGCTACCAAAACCTGCTGAAGTCCGACTCCGTCTCCAAGCAGGAGACCGATGTGGCCGTCTCCGGTGCTGCCGCCAAACGCGCCGCAGTAGAAGCCGCCGAATCCAATGTCCGCCGCCTCGAACAGCTCCAGTCCTTCGAAAAGGTCTACGCTCCCTACTCCGGCGTCGTCACCGTCCGCAACACCGACATCGGAGACCTCATCGACGCAGGCTCCTCCACCTCCAGCAACACCACCAAGGAGCTCTTCCGCGTTGCCTCCACCGACAAGCTGCGCGTCTTCGTCGAAGTCCCCGAGGTCTACGCCCCCGACATCCACAACGGCGACAAGGCCACTCTCACACTCGACGAGTATCCCGGCCAGTCCTTCACGGGTACTGTCACACGCAACTCCAACGCCATCGATCCCAACTCACGCACGCTCAACGTCGAGGTCGACGTCGACAACCGCGGTGGCAAGCTCCTGCCCGGCGCGTACGTCTTCGTGCACTTCAAGGTGCCGCTCGAAGGCCGCATGCTCTCCGTGCCTACCAACGCGCTGCTCTTCCGCGCCCAGGGCCTCCAGGTTGCGCTCGTTCGCGACGGCCACGTCCATCTCCAGCACATCACCATCGGCAAGGACGACGGCAGGGCCGTCGAAGTCTCCACCGGCCTCAACGCCTCCGATCAGGTCATCCTCGATCCCTCCGACTCCATCGCGGAGGGCCAGGCCGTCCGCATCGCCAACCAGAACTCGGAGGCGCAATGACCGTACCGGGTTCCGCAGCGCGACCATCTCATCCTGGCCGCCGACTACTATTGCCAATCTGTTCGGCGCTGCCCATGCTGCTCACCGGCTGCCTCGTAGGTCCCAAGTACAAGGTGCCGCCCACACCCGCGCCGCCGGCCTACAAAGAAGCCGTTCCCGCCGACTACAAGAGCGCCCAACCCACAGCCACCGGTGACGATACCTGGAAACCCGGCCAGCCCTACGACGCCATCCCTCGCGGCTCCTGGTGGACCGTCTTCAACGACCAGCAGCTCAACACCCTCGAACCCCAGGTTGAGACCGCGAACCTCACCCTCCGCCAGGCCGACGCCAACCTGCGTGCAGCCTTAGCTGAGGTTCGCGTTCGCAAGGCCGACCGTTTCCCCACCCTCGGCATCGATCCCGGCGTAGGCGCAGGCCGTTACGGCCTCGGCTCCTACTTCAATAGCGCACCTTCAGCCTTTGGAGCCACCGGCAGCACCACGCAGTATCCCCTGGAGATCAACTACATGGTCGATCTCTGGGGACAAGTCCGCCACAACATCGCCGCGGGCAAAGAAGAAGTCCAGGCCACCGCCGGAGACCGCGAGAGCATCCTGCTCTCTCTCCAGGCCACCCTCGCCATCGACTACTTCGAGCTACGCACCGCCGACTCTCTGCAGCAACTGCTCAACGCCACCGTCAAGCAGTACCAGGAAGCCGTCCGCATCACCACCAACCGTTTCAACGGCGGTGTCGCGGCCAAGTCGGACGTCACCCAGGCCCAAACCCAGCTCGACGCCGCAAGGGTCCTCGCCACCGACATCACCATCCAGCGCGCCCAATTCGAGCACGCCATTGCCATCCTCATCGGCAAGCCCCCTGCGGACCTCGCCATACCCAACTCACCGCTACCGGAGACCACGGTCCCCCCGGTTATCCCTCCCGGCCTGCCGTCACAACTCCTTGAGCGCCGTCCCGATATCGCCTCCGCCGAGCGCCGCGCCGATGAAGGCAATGAGGCCATCGGCATCGCTCAGGGGGCCTTTTATCCCTCCCTGAACCTCTCCGGTGCCATCGGCTATTCGACCACTGGCTCTCTCAGCACCATCTTCAATCCCTCAGGGGCTGTCTACTCTCTCGGTCCAGGCCTCGGATACACCTTCTTCGATGGTGGCCGCCGCCACGGCATCAAGGACGAGGCCATCGCACTCTTCGACCGCAACGCCGCTGCCTACAAGCAGACTGTCCTCACCGCCTTCCAGCAGGTCGAAGACAACCTCGTCGCCCTGCACACCCTCTCGCAGGAATCCGACGAGCAGCACAGCGCCACCGCTGCCGCCCTCGAGTCCGAACGCATCTTCAACAACCGTTACGTCGGTGGCGTCGACAACTACCTCCAGGTCATCACCGCGCAGACCACCGCGCTCGACAACGAGGTAAACGACATCGACATCCTTCGCCGCCGCATGGACTCCACCGTCAGCCTCATCATCGCCCTCGGCGGAGGCTGGGACCGCTCGCAGCTACCGACGCCCTAACAGTCTTTACTGCTCCGTGCTACGCTCACCCGCAATGGCACTGAACCTCACACGGCGGCGCTTCACCCTCGCGGCAGCGGCTGCCATCACCGCTGCGCGCCTCCCTGCGCGGCAGCCCAACGCCCGCCGCAGCGTTGCCGAGATGGAGCACGACCACATCCTCGCCGACGCGGCCATCGCACTCAACGCGCAGCCCACCGGCCTGATGAACGTCTCGGCCTCCGTCGCCGCACTCACTGCTGCCTTCGTCCTCACGCAGCAGGAGAGCTACGCGCTTGCCGCCTTCGCCCAACTCGCCGACTGGCTGCCCGCACCCATCTCCAAATCTGCGACCCCACCTTCCGTCGTAGACCTCGTCCCCGCCGCCGAGATCGCGCGTTCCATCAGCTTCCTCACCGACGCCGTCCACACCGACCCCATCAACGCCTGGCTCGTCGACCTCAACCAATGGCTAAACACCGCGCACGGCCCTGTCATAGAGCGCGACACTAAAGACCACCGCGCCTCCGCCTGGCTTCTGCTCGTCGCCGCCATCGCCCGTTCGCAGCGCGACGACGCAACGCTTGATGCCTGCCGCAAGCGCTTCCGCCACCCCACCCTGCGCAACCAGGTCAGCGAGGCCGGCCAGTTCCCGCAGGAGATGGCCACCGCCAACCCCTTCCGCAACACCCTCTTCAACTTCGATCTGCTCTGCGGCGCATGCCAACTGCTCGACTCACCCCTCGACCCCCTCTGGCCCTCCGAGCTAATCGACGGCGTCAGCCTGCGCAGCACAGCGGCATGGCTCTTCCCCATCCTGAAAGACCCCGGCAAGTGGCCCGGCATCGCCGACGCTGAACACTTCCGCGAGCTGCCCGGCCGCCGCCCCGGCCTTCTCTTCACCGGCCGCGCCTACGAGCAGTCCGAATACGTCGAGCTCTGGCGCACTACTCCGCCTGCTGTCCCCACCGATATCGCCGCCAGCTTCCCCATCCGCCAGCCATTCCTCTGGACCACGCGCGCGCCCTACGGCTACTGACGCTAGATCAAACACCCTGCCTGAAAGCCCTTCACGATCTCCATATACTTCCGCGCGTGCGCCGTCACCGTCTCCGGGTGCCCACCGCGGATCGCCTTCGTATCCACCAGGTCCGCACCGACCCCCAACGCATACGCACCTGCATCCAGAAACTCATGCGCCGTAGCCAGGCTCACGCCGCCGGTCGGAATCATCTCAATGTTCGGCAACGGCGCCTTCAGGCTCTTGAGATACTTCGCCCCACCCATCGCGCTCGCCGGAAAGATCTTCACCACATCCGCACCCGCATCCCATGCACGGATCACCTCGGTAGGCGTCAGCGCTCCCGGCAGCACAGCAATCTCATGCGCGCGACAGTAAGAGACCGTCTTCTCATCGAACGCCGGACTCACAATGAACGTCGCGCCCTCACCCACACACTCCTTCGCGGTCTCCGCATCGAGCACCGTCCCCGCACCCAGCAGAATCTCCGGCCGCTCCTTTGCCAGCCGCGCCATCACCTTCAGAGCACCCGGCACGGTCATCGTCACCTCCATGCACGTCACGCCGCCATCCGCAATGGCCCCTGCCAGCGCCAGCGCCTGCGACTCGCTCTCCGCGCGCAGCACCGGCACCAGCCCAATCTTCCGAATCTGCTCTAACACGTCCGATTTCTTCATCTCTACGCCTTTCTCTATCCTCTATCCCCTGTGGTCTATCCCCTGTTTCAACGCACCGTTCCGGCACCGCCGCCACTCATCAGCCGTTCCACCTCGGCCTTCGTCGCCATCGATGAGTCCCCCGCCGTCGTCATCGCCAGCGCGCCATGCGCCACACCACAATCCAGCGACCACTTCAAACCGTTTCCGCTCATCAGCCCATAGATCACGCCCGACGCAAACGAGTCGCCGCCACCCACGCGGTCCAGAATCTCCAGCTCATCGAACTTCAGCGCCTCACTAGTCTCGCCGTTCATCCAGCCAAACGCGCTCCAGCTATTCCGGTTCGCCGTCACAGGCTTGCGCACCGTGCTCGCAATCGCCCGCAGGTTCGGAAACTCCGCCACCACGCGCTCCGCCATCGGCGCATAGCTTTCGAGCGTATGCCACACCGGCCCATGCGCAGCCTCACCCAGCGTCGCGGCAATATCGCCTTCATGGCCGAACAGCACGTCTACATAGGCCATCAGTGCGCGGTTCACCTCCACCGAGCCCTTGCGTCCGCCTCGCGACTTCCAAAGCGACGGACGATAGTTGCAGTCGAAGCTCACCATCGTTGCATGCCGCTTCGCCGCCTCCATCGCCTCGCGCACCACGGCAGTCGCGCTCTCACTCAGCGCAGCCATCACGCCGCCTGTATGAAACCACCGCACACCTTCGCCACCGAAGATCGCATCCCAGTCCACATCCTCAGGCTTCATCTGTGAGATCGGCGTCGCTCCGCGGTCCATCATCCCCAGCCCGCCGCGTACCCCAAAGCCGCGCTCCAGAAAGTACACACCGTTGCGCGCAGCCCGCCCCACGCCATCGAACTCATGCCAGCTCACATGCGACAGGTCCACGCCACCTTGCAGCATCAGGTCCTCCACCAGCCTGCCCACAGGGTTGTCCACCAGTGCCGTCACAATCGACGTCCGCAGCCCGAAGCACCGCCGCAGCCCGCGAGCGACGTTGTACTCGCCGCCGCCCTCCCACACATCGAAGCTGCGCGCGCCCACGATCCTGCGCTCACCCGGATCGAAGCGCAGCATCACCTCACCCAGCGAGACCAGGTCCCACCGGCAATCCTTGGTCTCTCGAATCGTCAATCCGTCTGTAGCCGTTCCCTGCGCCACTCTATTCCCTACTCCCTGCTGCCTGTTTCACTTCAGATCCGCGATTGCCACCGGGTCCATATCGTCATAGCGCTGGTTCTCGCCGCCCATGCCCCAGCAGAAACCGTAGCTCTTGGTGCCAACGCCCGCATGGATGCTCCACCCCGGGCTCACCACAATGCTGCGATCGCTCAGCACCAGATGCCGAGTCTCATCCGCCGGCCCCATCAGGTGCATCACACGCTGCGCAGCATCCACATCGAAGTAGAAGTACACCTCGCTGCGCCGCATATGCGTATGCGGAGGCATCGTGTTCCAGTTCGACCCCGGAGCTAGCAGCGTAAAGCCCATCACCAGCTGGCAGCTCTTGATGCCATCCAGAAAGATCGCCTTGTAGATCGAGCGTTTGTTGCAGGTCTCCTCACTGCCCAGATGCACGGCGCCCGCCTCAAGCTCGGCGAAGGTCACCATCTTCGTCGGATACTCCGTGTGCGCCGGATAGCTCAGCAGATAAAACGCAGCAGGCGCACTCGCGTCCTTGCTCGCAAACGTTACGCTCTTGCTGCCCCGCCCGACGTACAGGCACGACAGCTTGCCCAGCTCATACGCTGTGCCATCGACGGTTACCGTACCCTCGCCGCCCACGTTGAACACGCCCAGCTCGCGCCGCTCGCAGAAATACTCCGCACGCAACTCCGGATAGGTCTCCAGCATCAATGTCTTGTCGGTCGGCACCGCACCGCCCAGCACCGCGCGGTCCAGGTCCACATACGCCAGCGTGATCGCGCCCGGCACGAACGCCTCTTCCAGCAAAAACGTCTCGCGCAGCTCCGCCGTCGTCATCCTCGGATACCGTACGGCATCCGCCATCTGCATCAGCTTCATATCTCTCCCCTGAAAACCTGCGTCCTAAGTATAGCGACCGCGACTTACTTGCGGCAGCACTTCACATGCAGCGCCGATATTGCTCGTCGCTCACATGCTCCATCCAATCGACGGTCTTGCCGTCCTGCCACTCCTGAATCGCGATGTGCGTCATCGCTGTCGTCGGCGTCGCACCGTGCCAGTGCTTCTCTCCCGGCGCAAACCAAACCACGTCGCCCGGATGGATCTCTTCCACAACGCCACCTTCACGCTGCACCCAGCCACAACCAGCGGTCACAATCAGCGTCTGTCCCAGCGGATGCGTATGCCATGCCGTGCGCGCTCCCGGCTCAAACGTCACACTCGCGCCAACCACCCGCGCCGGATCAGCCGCCTGAAACAGCGGGTCCACGCGAACGGCCCCGGTAAACCAATCTACCGGGCCTTTGCCGGACGCCTGCGAGCCAACGCGTTTGATCTCCATCCCCTCATTCTAGCCGCTCACACAAACAGCTCTCGCAACAGGCCACGCAATTGCGCCTCCATTCCGCATGGCGGCGAAACAACACAAGCTTCTCCGCGAAAAACCTCTCTCACTGGAAAAATGTGTTTGGATATGCTTCACTTTCCTGCATGGCACACCAACCCTCCCGCCGCAACTTCCTGCGCACCGCCCCTCTCGCCGCCGCCGCGCTCGCCGCCACACCCAGCTTTGCGGAACCCATGCAGGACGCCGCCGCGCCCGAGCACTTCCAGCTCTTCACCGCTGAAAAGCTCGCCGCAGACCGTGAACGCTTGCAGGCCACGCCCGGCAACGACAACCTCTTCACCCCCGCCAGCCTTCCCTTCACCGTCGTCCTCACCACCGAGGACAAGAAGGCCGCCAAAGAGTTCGAGTGGCACGAAGGCCGCGACCACATCCTGCAGATACTAGAAGGCAGCACCGAGTACGAGGTAGGCGGCACGCCACAAGGCGGCCACAACACCAAGCCCATGGAGTGGCTCGCACCCGCCTCCGAAGGCGCCACGAAACTCACGCTGCACAAGGGCGACATGCTCATCATCCCGCGCGGCACTCCGCACAAGCGCACCACCGCGGAAAGCGTCACCTTCTATCTCATCTCCACCACCGGCAAGTAGACTCATAACTATGCCGAACTCGAACATCCTCGATCTCTTCCGCCTCAACGGTAAAGTCGCCCTCGTCACCGGAGCCGCCAGCGGTCTCGGCGCAGCCATCGCCACCGGCCTCGCCCAGGCCGGCGCAGCCGTCGCCGTCCACGGCAACCGCCGTGCCGCCACCGAGACCGCCTTCGCCATCACCACCGCCGGCGGCATCTCCACCGCCTTCCAGGCCGATCTTTCAAACACCGAAGGCGCGGACCACCTCTACTCCGCCGTCCACGCGCACTTCGGCCAGGTCGACATCCTCATCAACAACGCCGGCACCATCCACCGCGACGCCGCCGTAGATACCACGCTCGAGAGCTGGCAACAGGTGCTTCAGGTCAACCTCACCAGCGTCTTCCAGCTCTCGCAACTCTTCGCCCGCGACGTCTTCGCACGCAACGCCAAAGGCAAGATCGTCAACATCGCCAGCCTCCTCAGCTTCCAGGGAGGCATCCGCGTCCCCGCCTACGCCTCATCCAAAGGCGGCGTCGCACAGCTCACCAAAGCCCTCGCCAACGAGTGGGCCCCACGCGGCATCCAGGTCAACGCCATCGCCCCCGGCTACTTCGCCACCACGAACACCGAGGCCCTGCAAGCCGACGAGACACGCAACCGCCAGATCCTCGAACGCATCCCTGCCAACCGCTGGGGCCAACCGCAAGACCTGGCGGGCGCAGCCCTCTACCTCAGTTCCCCCGCCAGCGACTACGTCACCGGCACCGTCCTCACCGTAGATGGCGGCTGGATGGGTCGTTAGCGGCCTTCCATTGCTTCTATTCGTTGTCATTCCCGCAGGGAATCTGCGTTTGCAATTGCCGTTGCTGTCGCCTTATAGCGCCACCGACGCGGCCACATCCCAGCCTGGGCCGAAGGCCTAGGTAAGGAGATCCTTAAATAGATTCAAGGGCTGAAAGCCCGGCATAAAATGCCCTCGGCAAGGAGTCTGAATGGCAAATATACATACCCACATGAAGCCAATCCCTTACAAGAACCTCAACGGAAAACAGAAGGAGCTTTTTAATTTCCAGAAAATTGCTGCGACCTTTGCGGATTACGGCTTCAACTGCATCAAACTCGCCGACGATTGGCATGGTGCCGACTTCCTCGCCTACAACGCAGGCGACATCTCAACACTGAAAGTGCAGTTGAAGTCCAGACTTACTATTGACAAGAAATACATCGGCAAGGATCTTTGGATCGCATTTCCTCATAAGAACAAGGATTGGTATGTCGTTGAGCACGACACCCTCATCAAGAAGGTAGGCGACTGCACCCAATGGCTTGACAGTGACTCCTGGAAGAAAAAGGGCGCCTACTCTTCAACAAGCATCAACCCAAAGCTGCTTACACAACTTGCAGAAGACCGACTCGGGCCGGTTTATGGACAGGTCCTCGAAATGGAAGAGTCGACTTAAACTTACAACTGCGGTGTCGCCGCACCCCATGCCTCGACTCTTAGATCAGAATTTGGGAGATTACAGTGTAGCTTATAGGCTACAATCGTCCTGTGATCGAAATCCGCGAAACCGAGACCTTCGCTGGATGGCTTAGTCAACTCCGCGATGATCGCGCCAAAGCCAAGATCGCCGTTCGCGTCCGCCGCTTGGCCTTTGGCAATCCCGGAGACATCAAACCCGTTGGCGAAGGCGTCAGCGAACTTCGTATCCCGCACGGCCCGGGTTACCGCGTCTATTTCATCCAGCGCGGCAGCCTCTTGATTGTTCTACTCTGCGGCGGCGACAAGTCATCGCAGAACAAAGACATCGCAACCGCAAAGAAGCTGGCCAAGGAGGAACTATGACTGCTGCCAAAACTAAACCCTTCGACCCCGCCGCCTACCTCGACTCTCCCGAGGCCATCGCAACCTACCTCACCGAAGCCCTCGAAACCGGCGATCCCGCCTTCGTCGCCGATGCTCTCGGCGTCGTCGCCCGCGCCCGCGGTATGAGCGAGGTTGCCCACGC
The DNA here is from genome assembly GCF_014083945.1 of Granulicella sp. 5B5. Classification (GTDB taxonomy): domain Bacteria; phylum Acidobacteriota; class Terriglobia; order Terriglobales; family Acidobacteriaceae; genus Granulicella. The sequence continues at coordinate 844,177 of NZ_CP046444.1, forward strand.
CGCCGGCGTCTCCCGCGAAAGCCTCTATCGCGCCCTCAGCGCCGAAGGCAATCCTGAGTTCGGCACCGTCCTCAAGGTCGCCCAGGCCCTCGGCGTTCGCCTTGCCTTTGAAACAGCCGCCTGACGGGGTTAGCACATCTCGCACGCAGGCAGCTTCGTCAGCAAGTGCTCCAGCTCACGCAAACTTCGCGCTGAGCCAGCGGCGGACAGGTTCGTCATAGAGCTTCAGACTGGCATACGCAATCGAGATCGCGACGACGATCAACAGTACATCCACAACAACGCTCTGCTCAAACGTCGGATGCTTCTGTATCACCCACGCCGTCTGCATATAAATCAGTGGATAGTGTGTGATGTACAGCGGATACGAGAGGTCGCCGAGAAACTTGCTCAGACGTTGCAACCATCCTCCAGACTCCGCGCTTCCCGCGCCCGCCGCAACGATTAGCGGAAAAACGATGAGGATGCACAGCGCATCATAAAGGCCGTTCTCCCACACATGCTGCGGCGATCCCGCCCGTGGCAGGCACAGTGCCAACGCCAGCAACACGCTGCACACCGCAAAGCCGCTGCGCACGTTGATCCGCCAGTCCAGCCGCATCAGCAACACACCGGCCAGAAACGGATAGAGCAACCGCGCAAAGCCAATGTGCAACTGTGTCGCTGTGATGCTCCAGCCGCCGATCACATCGCCGCTCGGCGCCGTCAATGCCAACTGCAGCAAAAATCCAGCCGCGAGCAACACCAGCAGGCTCAACCAGCGGTTCGAAATCTTCCGCAGCACAAGCGCATACAGAATATTCGCAACATACTCGAAGAACAGAGACCACGCTGGCCCATCTAGTGGATGCATCTCCTGCCAGCCGCGAATGTCCATCGACACGGGCAACGGTATCAGCGTGCAGCCAATCAGCATCACCAGCAGCAGCTTCCAAACCGGCGTGCCAGCAACCAGCGGAAACGTCGGCCCGCTCTGAAAGTAGAAAAAGATCGCCCCAATGATCGAACCCATGACCACCATCGGCTGCAGCCGGATGAGCCTGCGTTTGGCAAATCCCGCCAGCGTCATCCGACTCCATCGGTCATCATAGGCATACGCCACAACGAAGCCCGACAGCAGGAAGAAGAAATCAACCGCTAAGTAACCGTGGTTAAGAATCTGCTTCGCATGGTCGCCATGCGAGTACACCTCAAGCGTGTGAAACGTGACGACGATGATAGCAGCAACGCCGCGAAGCCCGTCGAGGATCGGGTAATGGCGTTTGGGTGGCAGGGCAACAGAGGTAGCTTCCATAAGTTGCCGACCATCATACCTGTCGAGACACGATTCAGGCATCGCACACAATATCAAAATGCACGAAGGCCGCCCACTCAGGCAGCCCTCGCTTCTTGCTACTTACTATCTCTAGTCGATCGAAATCTTCCTTAGCAGCCGGAAGTCGCTCAACATCTTGCCCGTGCCGAGCACCACACTGGCCAACGGATCATCCGCAATCGACACCGGCAGCCCAGTCTCTTCACGAATCCGCTTGTCGAGGTTCTTGATCAGCGCCCCACCGCCCGTCAGCACAATGCCGCGGTCCGAAATGTCCGCCGACAGTTCCGGCGGCGTCCGCTCCAGCGCCACACGGATCGCGTTCATGATCGTCGCGATGCACTCACCCAGCGCCTCGCGAATCTCCGAGTCTTCAATCGTGATCGTCTTCGGCACGCCCTCGATCAGGTTGCGCCCCTTGATCTCCATCGTCAGCGGCTTGTCCAGCGGAAACGCCGACCCGATCTCGATCTTGATCTGCTCCGCCGTGCGCTCGCCCACCAGCAGGTTGTACTTGCGCTTCAGATAGGTCGCAACGGCCTCATCCATCTGGTTGCCGGCCATACGCACCGACCGCGAGTACACAATGCCCGCCAGCGAAATAACGGCAATGTCTGTAGTCCCGCCGCCGATATCGACAACCATATTGCCGCCCGGTTCCGTAATCGGCAAACCAGCACCAATCGCGGCCACCATCGCCTGCTCAACCAGGTGCACCTCGCTCGCCTTCGCGCGGTACGCCGAGTCCATAACGGCGCGCTTCTCCACCTGCGTGATCTCCGAAGGTACGCCGATCACGATCCGCGGATGCACCATCATCTTCCGGTTGTGCGCCTTCTGGATGAAGTAGTTCAGCATCTTCTCCGTCTGCTTGAAGTCGGCGATGACGCCATCCTTCATCGGCTTAATGGCGATGATGTTCCCCGGCGTGCGGCCCAGCATGTCCTTGGCCTCTTTGCCCACGGCTTCTACTTCGCCCGTCACGCGGTGCACGGCGATGATCGAAGGCTCATTCACGATGATGCCCTTCCCATGCGCGTACACGAGCGTGTTGGCCGTGCCCAGGTCGATCGCCAGATCGCTCGAGAACAGAGAGAAGATGGATCGCATGTTGCTTACACGCGACGTACGCATCTGGAAGTTTTTTGAAGACATGAGACCGGTCAGTTCCTAAAAAGGGGGAAATTGGGCTTCTGGGGCCCTGCCTGTTCATTGTACGGCCTTGTCAGCAGGGGGGAAGTGTTATACGCGGTTCCCGCCCAGTCGCCCTCAATCCCGCTTCAGCTGCCAAAGCGTACCTTCAGTGGACGAAAACGCCTCCGCGTACCGCCACCCTGTCACAGCGACCGGCATACGGCCTGTCGGCACCCACACATAGTCCACGCGAAACCGTTGCAGCTCCTGCGCCAGGTCCATCGTCGCGTATCGCTGCAGCAGCACCGGAATCCACGCCGGCGCCACGCGTCGCTCCGCCAGCCTGCGCTGATACTTCTTCGAAAACTCGAACAGGTACAGCGAGTAGTTCGCCGGCGGCTCGGCCACATCGGCAGGCATCTCTCCGCTCAACTCGCTCTCCACCACCTCGCTCGGCTCGCCCACCAGCCTGCTCGCCAGCAGAAACCGCTCCAACAGCTCATCGTCGCTCGCACTGGAGCGGCTTCCGTTCGCAAACAGCACGCTATTGTGCGTCTCCACCGGCAGCACAATCGACAGTTCAAGCTCATCGGTCGCCACCACCGAACCCACCGGCGTCTTCGCATTCAGCCACGCAAACAGCCCACGCTCCGCCTGTGGCATCGCGTGCATCGACGCCGTATCACGCCCACCCTCCACCTGCGCCATCATCGCCGCACTCAGCAATACCGCGAACCCGACGCCCGCCACAGCCACGCCCGCACGCCCGGCAGGCCAAACCATCGCTGCCAGAACGGCCATCATCATAAAGCCCACCGGCTGCAGCACCATGTGCGGATAGTGCTGCACCTGCTGCACGTTGAACCCCGTCACCACCTGCATGTCCATGCCAGCGAGTCCGCCAGCCATAGCCGCCAGCAGCACCACCATCAGCGCATCCGTAAACTCCCCGCCAGCACGACGCCGCAGCCACAACCACACAGCAGCACACACCAGCGCCTGCGCTGTCCAGAACTCCGTCTCCCGAAGGTTCTCCCCCACCACCAGATGCGAGTGATACAGCCCGATCCGCACCGCTCTAACGAAGTAGTTCCCATCTGCCTTCGACACATGCTCCCACAACAAAAACATAGCCGCAAACACTGCCGTCTTCGCCAGCGTGATCCAAGCCACGCGCGACACCACACTCGGCCTCACCAGCGCCACCGCAGACAACACACCCAGCAGCACCGTCCACGCAATCGCGTAGTACACATAGCTGAAGAACAGCAACCCGCCCAGCAACCCGGCACCCGCAGCCCACACCCACGACCGCCGCCGAATCGCCATCGCCAGCAGCAGCAGCGCCCCTGCAAACTGCAGAAACGTCATCTCTGGGTTCGGGGACCGCGCCGCCTGCAGCGTATCCACCACGCGCGCCCCCTGCGCATGATGCACAAACGCCCGCACATTCATCAGCAGTGTCATCGGTGAGAACGCCACCACCAGCACCACCAGCGCCAACAGCGCCGCCAGCACGCGCCCTGCTCCGGCGCGGATAAAGATCGTCATCAACAGCAAAGCCGTAAGGCACGGAAACACAAACGAAGCCACAACATGCGCCAGCTTCAGGCTGTGCAGCCCCGCCGCCAGCAGAGCTTCCGCCGCCGTCGGAAGAATCGAATACGGATACACCGCCGCGCGATGCTCCCATGTGTCGTCATACGCAGGCGCGTGGCGTGTGAGCGTATAGTTGGCCTCTGCGCTATAGAGAAACGTCTCGTCGTACACCATCGCGCTCGGCGACCGCGCGGTAAACGGCGAGTACGCTGCATACCCCACCTCCGCGATCCGCACCATGTGCGGCAGCACAAACACCGCGCCAATCGCCAGCGCGAACAGCCACACCCACCACGAGCCTTCCGCCGGACGCACTCTCTCTTCTGCGTTTGTTCGCCGTTTCACAGCGTCTACGATACACTGAGGCCGCAATGATCATCGGTGTCCCCAAAGAACTCAAAGACCACGAAAGTCGCGTCGGCATCACTCCAGCCGGCGCTCGCGCCCTTGTTGAAGCAGGGCACAAAGTCCTCGTCGAACACGACGCAGGCGCTCTTTCCTCCTTTCCTGATGACGAGTACCAGGCTGTCGGCGCCGAAATCGTCGGCGAGGCCTACCATGTCTGGGCCAACGCTAACATGGTCGTCAAGGTCAAGGAACCCGTCCCGGCCGAGTACTACCACTTCCGCCCCGGCCTCGTGCTCTTCACCTATCTGCACCTCGCCCCGCTGCGCGAACTTACCGACGCGCTGCTCTCCAAAGGCGTCACCGGCATCGCCTACGAAACCGTCCGCGACAAGGCCGGCACACTCCCGCTGCTCACTCCCATGTCGGAGGTCGCAGGCCGTCTCTCCGTACAGGTCGGTGCGCATTGCCTGGAGAAGGAGCATGGTGGCCGTGGCCTTCTGCTCGGCGGCGTACCCGGCGTTCCTCCCGGTAACATCGCCATCATCGGCGGCGGCATCGTCGGCACCAACGCTGCCAAGATCGCACTCGGCATGGGCGCGAAGGTCACCATCCTCGACCTCAACCTCAACCGTCTCCGCGAGCTCGATGACATCTTCAACGGCCGCGTCTTCACCGTCGCCTCGAACACGTACAACATCGAGCGCGCCGCCCGCGAGGCCGACCTGCTCATCGGCGGCGTCCTCATCCCGGGCGCGGCCGCACCCAAGCTCGTCACCCGCTCCATGGTCGAAAAGATGAAGAAGGGCGCGGTCATCGTCGACGTCGCCATCGACCAGGGCGGCTGCATCGAGACCGCTCACCCCACCACGCACTCTGATCCCGTCTTCGAGGTCAACGGCGTCGTCCACTACTGCGTCACCAACATGCCCGCGGCGGTCCCCAACACCAGTACCCTCGCGCTCACCAACGCAACCTTCCCCTACGTGATGAAGCTCGCCAAGCTCGGTGCCAGCGTCGCCATCCGCGAAGACGTAGGCATCGCCGAAGGCGTCAACACCTTCAACGGCTTCCTCACCTATCGCGCCGTCGCTCAGGCCCAGGACCGCGACTACAAGCCAATCAGCCACGTCCACCCGTAATAAACACGAGTCAGAAGCAACTCCCCATAAGGAAACGGCTGCGTCCATATTCACTGGACGCAGCCGTTTCCTTGTGACGGTCTGTGCCTTCTGCAAAGACGAACCTCACCTGCCAATACGTCTTGCTCTATCCTGCGTGCGGAGAAAGTTCATGAAGTCGTTCCCCACCGCTCTCACATGCGTAGTTCTTTGCCTCGCAGCAGCATTCAGCTCTCTAGCAGCGCAAAAGTTCACCTGGCAACCCTCACCCGGACACACACAGTTGCCGATATGGCCCTCCGCAGCTCCCGACCTCCAGCCCGTCCCCGGCACGGAGTATGCCGAGAAAACAGCCAGGGCCAGCGATTTCGTCGCGGGCAGACCATGGACCGCCATAAGCAATGTCTCGCAGCCAACCATGACGATCTACTCGCCCCAAGGAAAGAACACGGGCGTTGCAATGGTGGTCTTCCCCGGCGGAGGCTATTCCATCCTGGCCATCGACCTTGAAGGCACGGAGGTCTGCGACTGGCTGACCTCGCGTGGAATCACCTGCGTGCTGCTAAAGTATCGCGTGCCGGATTCGGGCCCCGCCTACCATGACGATTGCCACTGCAACATTCATCCGAAAGCGCCCACGGCGTTAGAAGACGCACAAAGAACAGTGGGCCTCGTCCGCTTCCACGCAGCAGACTGGCACATCGACCCGCACAAGATCGGCGTGCTTGGATTTTCGGCAGGCGGACATCTGGTAACCAACATCAGCACGCACTTCGCACACCGTGCCTACCAACCCATCGACGCGGCCGATCGTGTCAGCTGCCGTCCTGATTTTGCTGTGGCGATCTATCCCGGCCACATGACGGAAAACACAACGAAAGAATTTCAACTGAATCCGGATATCCCTGTCACAGCAAACACTCCGCCCACGTTCCTGCTTCAAGCCGAGGACGACCACGTAGACGGCGTCAAGCAATCGCTGATCTATGACATCGCCTTGATGAAGGCTAACGTCCCCGTAGAGATGCACCTCTACGCCCACGGCGGCCACGCATTCGGGTTGCGACGCACAAAACAGCCCATCACCGCATGGCCTCAACTGGTGGAGACGTGGCTCCAGACGATCGGCATGACCCCGCAGCAGCCCTCAAACGAGTAAACTGCCTCCATGGCACAAGGCTCCAGCCGCCGCGGAAATCTCGTCGTCGCCCTGGGCATCAGTCTGCTCATACTCTTCCTCGCGCTCGCGACGCTCAACGCCTTCAACCTCACCTTCCTCAATCCAGCCTCGCCCATCCAGACGCTGGTCTTCGTCGCGCTCTCCGTCCTCGCCTTCCTGCTCTTCGTCGGCGTGCTCGTGCTGCTCGTCCGCAACGTCCTCAAGCTTTACGCCGACCAACGCAGCCGCGTCCTTGGTACCCGCCTGCGCACGCGCATGTTATGGGGAGCGGTTCTCGTCTCGCTCGTCCCGCTCGTCTTCATGTTCGCCTTCAGCTACCTGCTGATGAACCGCGCCGTCGACCGCTGGTTCTCGCAGCCTGTCACGCAGATGCGCGACGACGCCACCCGCACCGCCGCCGAGCTCTTCAGCTACACCGTCGCCAACGCCCGCGCTGAAGCCGGCACCATCGCCGCGCAGCTCGCCGACTCACCCGTTGGCGCCACGCCAGCACCCACACCCGCCGCTCTCGCCTCCGCCCAGCGCACTCTCCAGGAGCACGAGCTCAGCCTCCAGGGCGGCTTCGTCCTCATCTACCGCGACAACAACGCCGTCCTCTCCATGCACGTCCCGCAGACCGCCGCAGCCGGTGAGATCACCAGCCTCCGCCCGCCCGACGGCTCCACCGACGAAAGCCCCAGCAACGCCCCCGTGCTCGAAGTCGCTCACCTCCGCGGACCCATCCAGCAGACCATTCTCCAGGCTGCCCAGCGCAGCGACGAGCCCTTCTACACCATCGCCGGAGTCGACTACAGCCTCGCCACCGCCGGTCTCCGTCAGGGCGGCATCGTCGTCGTCGGCCTGCCCATCCCTCCCGGCATCGCCGCCACCTCAGTCCGGCTGCGTCGCTCCGCAGACGCCTACTGGATTCTCTTCCGCGAGCGTCGCCAGATCCGCGCCCTCTACATGGTGCTCCTGCTGCTCACCACCGGCCTCGCGCTCTTCGCCATCAGCTGGCTCGCGCTGCATCTCAGCAAGCAGGTCACGCGTCCCATCGAATCCCTCGCCGACGCAATGGAGGCCATCGCCGCCGGCGACTACGCCCACCGCGTCCAGCAGTCCGCCACCGAAGAGCTCGGCGAGCTCGTCGTCAGCTTCAACGCCATGGCCGCCGACCTCGAATCCGCCCACGACACCGCCGCCCGCTCCACATTGCAGCTCTCAGAGCTCAACTACGCGCTCCAGGAGCGCCGCACCGAGCTCGAGACCATCATCGAAACCATCCCCAACGGCGTCGTCACGCTCTCCGCCGACCGTCACATCGTCCTCGTCAACCGCGCGTTCTCTGAAATGCTGGACCCCGGCGGCCAGCGCCACTTCGTCGGCCTCGCCCTCGCCGACGTCCTCCCCGCCGACATCATCGACACCCTCGACCGCCTCCTCCGCCGCGCGCACCGCATGGGTTCCGCCTCCGCCGAGATGGAGATGTCCTCGCCCACCGGCACGCAGCACCTCTCCGCGACCGTCGCTCTGCTTGAGGTCTCCGGCTCCTCCGACCGCACACACCTCGGCTACGTCCTCGTCATCGAAGACGCCTCCGAGCTCCTCCGTGCCCAGAAACAGTCCGCCTGGAAGGAGGTCGCCCGCCGCGTCGCGCACGAGATCAAGAACCCCCTCACTCCCATCTCGCTCAACGCCGAGCTCATTCAGCGCCACATCCCGCGCCTCAACGCTCTGCTCGGCGAGCACGGCCTGCAGTCCCCCTCGCCCGCCGTCATCCAGCGCTCCACAGAGGTCATCTCATCGTCCGTAGAGACGATGAGATCGCTTGTAGACCAGTTCTCCGCGCTGGCCGAGTTCCCCACCGCGCGCCCCCGCCCCGCCGACCTCAACACCATCGTCGAAAACTCCCTCGCACTCTTCGCCGGCCGGCTCGGAAACATCCGCGTCATCAAGTCGCTCGCGCCGCGTCTCCCTCTCGTACTCGCCGACCCCGAAGCCCTTAAGCGCGCCCTCTCCAATCTCATCGATAACGCCGCCGAGGCCATGCAGGACTCGCTCCTCCGCGAGCTCCACATCACCACCCGGATTCTCGCCAACAACCCAGGCGCTTCGGCAATGGTCGAGCTCTCCATCGCCGACACCGGCCCCGGCCTCACCGACGAGATGCGCGAGCGCCTCTTCCTCCCCTATTTCTCCACCAAGCAGCGCGGCACCGGCCTCGGCCTCTCCATCGCCGCCAAAATCGTGCAGGAGCACCAGGGCAACATTCGCGCCGAAAAGAACCTCCCCACCGGCGCCCGCTTCATCCTCGAACTTCGCCCCACCCCCACAGATCCTCAACTCGATACGGATACCCCAACCGCCACCGCGCATCTCACAGCCAGCACCTAACACTTCTACTCCTCTACTCTCTACTCACTGCCCTTATGAACCACATCCTCATCGTCGACGACGAAGCCGACATCCGCGACTCTCTCGAAGCCATCCTCCGCGAAGAGGACTACACCGTCACCACGGCCGCCACCGCTGCTGAAGCCCTGGAGCTCCTCCGCGACGCCGACTACCAGGCCGTCCTGCTCGACATCTGGCTCTCCAATCCGAGTTCGGCCCCCGGCAGCGGCACCAACTCAGAGCCCGACGGCCTCGACATCCTCCAACAGATCCGCAGCGGCCAGCTCCGCGGCAACGACACCGAGCCCGCCACCCCCGGGGTCCCCGCGGACGGTTCTTGGTCCGTGGGGTGGAACCCGCCGGAGGTCATCATGATCTCCGGCCACGGCACCATCGAGGCCGCCGTCCGCGCCACCAAGCTCGGCGCCTACGACTTCCTCGAAAAGCCTCTCTCGCTCGACCGCACCCTGCTCGTCCTGCGCAACGCCGTCGCCGCGCACCGCCTTCGTGAAGACAACCGCGAATTCTCTCGCCAGCTCAACCGCACCGCCATCACCGGCGAGTCCATCTCCGTCAAAGCCCTGCGCCAGCAGATCCGCCTCATGGCTCCCACCAACGGCCGCGTGCTCATCTTCGGCGAATCCGGCACCGGCAAAGAGCTCATCGCGCGCACCATCCACGCCGAATCCCTCCGCCGCGACCGCGTCTTCGTCGAGCTCAACTGCGCCGCTATCCCCGAGGACTACATCGAAGCCGAGCTCTTCGGCTATCGCCACGGCGCAGGCCCCGGCGGCCCGAATCAGCCCAGCAGCAAGCGCGGCACCTTCGAGCGCGCCGACGGCGGCACCCTCTTCCTCGACGAAGTCGGCGACATGAGCCTCAAAACCCAAGCGAAGGTTCTCAGGGCTTTAGACGAACAGCGCTTCTACCCCGTCGGCGCCAGCACACCCGTCTCCATCGACGCCCGCGTCATCGCCGCCACCAACAAGGACCTCGAAGAGGAGATCGCCCGCGGTAACTTCCGCGAAGACCTCTTCTACCGCCTCAATGTCATCCCGTTCTTCGTCCCGCCGCTACGCGATCGCAAGGAAGACATCCCGCTCCTCTCGCGCGAGTTCCTCTCCGACCTCGGCCAGCAGTACGGCCGCCCGCACGTCGAGATCGCCGACTCCGCCCTCGCCGCACTCAAGCTCTACCACTGGCCCGGCAACGTCCGCGAGCTCCGCAACGTCATCGAGCGCGTCCTCATCCTCAACCCCAAGGCCCAGCGCATCGAAGCCAAACATCTGCCCATGCTGGTTCAGCGCACCGAAGGCGTCACCCCACGCAGCGACAGCACCAGCCCGCGCACCTCCAACGGCAAGGAAGAGTTCACCACGCTCCAGCAGGCCCGCGAGGCCTACGAGCGCGACTACATCCTCAAAGAGCTCGACCGTAACCTGGGCAACGTCTCCCGCGCCGCCGAGTCCCTCGGCCTCGAGCGCTCCCACCTCTACCGCAAGATGAAAGCCCTCGGCATCGCCACCAGAGAATAGCCATCACCACCCGCGAATAGCTTTTTAGTCTGTCATTTCCCTGAAGGGAATCGGCATTTGCCATTGCCGTCGCTTGTTTTCCTCTGCGCCTTCTGCGTGCTCCTCCTCTGCGTCCTTTGCGTTAAAACTTTTGCCGCAGCAAGCGCCGAAGGCGCGAGCATAACCTCGCGCTTAACGGCCGAACGTCGCCACAATCCCCACACCCAAGCGAAAATCATTCTGGATATTGTCGGTGCTGCCCAAACAGCGCCCTCACCCGCGCAACTTCGGCGGTCGCAAGGCATCCTGCCGACATCCAGACGCTTCCTATTGAAGGGAGATAGTCATCATGCCACGCCCCTTCTGGTCCGGTCAGATACAAATTTCGCTCGTCTCCTTCGGCATCCAGCTCTTTCCTGCCGTGGAGGCCAGGAGCGAGATCCGCTTTCACCAGCTATCCCGCAAAACCGGAGAACGCATCCATCACCAGAAGGTCGCAGGTGACCCTGCTGACGGCGATGTGATCGAGAAGGACGACATCGTCAAAGGGTATGAGTATCGCAAAGGCGAGTACATCACAATCGAGCCTTCCGAGATCGAGCACCTCCGCATTCCCTCGCGACACACCCTCGTCGTATCGCAGTTTGTTGCCCTCGACGACCTCAACCCCGAGCTCTTTGAGAAGCCCTACTTCGTCGTTCCCGATGGCGAGAATCAGACCGAACCTTTCACCGTCATTCGCAAGGCCCTTCAGTCCACCCAGAAAGCGGCTATCGGCAAAATCGCCTTCGGCGGACGCGAGCATCTCGTAGCCATCGCCGCCACCCCTGAAGCGAAAGACAACACGGCTGCCGGTCGCGGCATGATGGCCTACACCCTCCGGTACGCCGAAGAACTCCGCGACCCAGCCGAGTACTTCTCTGAAATCAAAAAGACAACCGTGGATGCCGATCAACTCTCCTTGGCAAAAGAGCTGATACAGCGCAAAGCCTCGAAGTTCGCTCCAGAGAAATTTCACGACGAATACGAATCTGCTCTTAGAGAACTGGTCGAAGCGAAGGTCAACCACGCGCCGCTTCCCAAAGAAAAAGCCGCACCTCGTTCCGGCAAGGTGATCAACCTGATGGACGCACTGCGTAAGAGCGTCAAATCCGGTCCATTGGACGAAGAAGCTCCAGCTCGTAGGCGTTCCATCAAGAAGACTGCAAAGGCCGCCTCAAAGAAGGGTCCGATACTGGTCAAGCCCACATCGAAATCGGTCCGCTCCCGCAAGATTGCCTGATCTCTCATGGCCAATAAGAAGAACTCTTCCGCCAATACGAAGAAGCCCACCCGAAGCGCGCCGGCGAGATCGTCCCGGCAAGCTGCGGATGCGATCGACAGGCAGTTGGCACGTTATCGCTCCATGCGCGACTTCACCGTCACGGTCGAGCCAAGTGGAAAACCCGTTGGCAGGAAGTCAGCCGCCAAAGCCTCCAGCAGCAGCCTTCCCTTCCTCATCCAGAAGCATGCGGCGTCGCATCTGCACTATGACTTCCGTCTCGGCTGGAACGGCGTTCTCAAGAGCTGGGCCTGCGCCAAAGGCCCAAGTTACTACCCAGGCGACCGACGGCTCGCCGTTCAGGTGGAAGATCATCCCATGGAATACGGCGGCTTTGAAGGCATCATCCCCGCTGGACAGTATGGCGGAGGCACCGTCATGCTTTGGGACCACGGCACGTGGGAGCTGCAACCCGGGCACACCGACGTAGATGCCGGACTCCGCGATGGCTCGCTGAAGTTCACGCTGCGCGGCACAAAGATGAAGGGCAACTGGACACTCGTCCGCATGGGTGGAAAGGCAGCCGCAAAGCAGCCGAAGCCGAACTGGCTTCTCATCAAAGAACATGACTCGTTTGAACGCCCCGAGCATGACAGACCCATCACCGAAGAGGCTCCCAACTCCGTTGTCACGCATCGCTCGATCGAGCAGATCGCGGCCTCCGAAGATCATGTCTGGAACTCCAAAGACAGCGCAAAGGAACGCACCCAGCATCGCAAAGATTCCCCTGTGTTACCCGTCAAAGCGCGCGCAGGCAAAACACGCTCTGCCGATCTCTCCGCTGATCTGGCGAAGACTCCAAAAGAATCCTTGCCACGCTTCATCGATCCGCAACTCGCCACGAGTACCACAACGCCGCCAGCAGGTTCCGGCTGGATTCACGAACTCAAGCTCGACGGCTACCGCATCCAGGTTCACCTGCACGATGGCAAAGCCACGCTGTACACGCGCACAGGCCTCGATTGGACTCACCGCATGAAGACCATCGTCAAAGAGTTGGAAAAGCTGCCTGCGCAGTCCGCTCTGCTCGACGGCGAAGTCGTCGTTCTTCGCGACGACGGCACCACCAGCTTCGCCGACCTGCAAACCGCATTTCAGGACGGCACCAAGAAGCCACTCACCTACTTCGTCTTCGATCTGCTTCATCTCAACGGTCATAACCTGCGCGTGCTCTCGCTTTTGAAACGCAAGGCCATCCTGGCCACGCTGCTGCGCGGCTACAACAAAACCGTTCGCCTCTCCGAGCACCTTGATATAGACGCCGCCACCTTCTTCAACAAGGCCTGCGAGCTCCATGCAGAAGGCATCGTCTGCAAGCATGCAGATTCGACGTACATCTCCGGTCGGTCTTCTTCATGGCTCAAGCTCAAATGCATCCATGAACAGGAATTCGTCATCGCCGGATTCACGCTTCCATCCAAGGGCCACACCGGCATCCATGGCATCGGCTCTCTTCTGCTCGGTTATCGGGACGGCTCAGGAAAGCTGATCTACGCAGGCCGCACCGGCACCGGCTTCACACGCAAAACGCATAGCCAACTCCGTACGCAGCTTGAAAAACTGCACCAATCGAAATCTTCCTTTTTTGATCCTCCCGCCGAGGCCCGCAAGGATGCCATCTGGGTCAAACCGTCTCTCGTCGCCCAGGTCCGTTTCGCCAATTGGACGGCCGACAATCTCCTCCGCCAGGCCTCCTTCCAGGGCCTCCGCGAGGACAAACCCGCATCCGAGGTAGTCCGCGAAGAACCCGCTCCCAGACCAGCCTCCCGATCTCTGGAAGGGACTGCCGTCAATACCTCAAAGTGGACACAAAGCTAGCCCCTTTGCACTGCGCATCTTACCTAAAAGTGCCTGAGGCGGCTCGTCAGGACCGCCGCCGAATCACCGGCCACGCATACCCCAAACCCACCGCCAGCACAGATCGCCCAGCACAATCTCCAGCACCGGCTTCAACCTGTACGACAATCTTCATCGCCGCACCCGCCCCCAACCACATCGCCAGATACACAGCGAGACACGCCGGACACTTCGGCAGCAACAGCAGCAGCATCGCCGAGCCCGCACCGCCGCCCGCGCTCCGCCACCACCCTTTGCCCTTCCGAGTCCGTTGTGTCTCGCAGCAGTTCATGGCTCCCTCTCAATGCGCACAGCAGGCATGCGCAGGCTTCGCCGATTCATAGCGGTCATGGTGCCTCACCCATGCCATCGGGTGCGGAACCATCCCCTCTTCATTGCGTCCCAGCGGAGCGACATCCAGCATCGCGTAAACACCCAACAGGCCTTCGAGAGAGCGCGCATACCCCGAGTACGTGTGATACACCGTCCCTCGCTCGTCCTTGTAGAATGCGCTCATCCCCGGCATCTCGTCCGCATGGACCGCGCTCGTGCCAAAGTTGTACGCGTCGCCCTGCAGCTCGTCACTGCGGAACGATACACCAAAGTCGTCGTTGAACTCACTCCCATACGACGACACCCACGGCACCGTCCACCCCATCCGCTTCTTGAACGCAGCGATCTTATCCATCGGTGCCCGCGACACCATCACAAAGCTCACATCGCGCTGCGTCAGGTGCACATAGTTCGCATCCATCGTGTCCGCCGCCATCGAGCACGACGGGCATCCCTGCTCCCACTCCGGCCCAAACATAAAGTGATACACCAGCAGCTGGCTCTTCCCTTCGAACAGCCCCGGCAGCGTCTCTTTCCCGTCCGGCGTATCGAACACATACGCCGCCCGTATGCACTCCCAAGGCAACTGCAGCCGCTCGCGCGCCAGTGCATCACGCTGCCGTGTCAGTTCCTTCTCTTTGGCCAGAAGCGCAACCCGCGCCTCCATCCACTCCTGTCGCGATACCACACTATGTACTGTCATCGTCCTCTCCTTGTTGTCCTGCCTCTCGTCAAATCGCCCGCGCTACTTCCTCACGGACGCCATCCGAATCCTCTCCAACAGTCCGCCCCACCCACCATGGATCTTCCCCCACTGCTCCTCGTTCTTCGGGTCGTAGGCGATGTATCCAATCGCGCGGTGCGTAAACGTCAGCAGCGTCACTCCGCTCTCTTCCTTCAGCCGGTACTGCACATTCGAAACCGCTGGATGAGACATGAACAGCGGCCCCCATATCTCCAGCAACGACGGCGCCTTGATCGCCTGCACATGGCCCCAGAAGTGCCCGGCACCGTTGCCCAGATCGCGAAACCACCGCCCACCTGGCCACGCCTCCAGCTTCATCGGCATCGGCTGCTTGTCTCCGCCCTGGTTGCGCGGCCCCATCTCCTCCAGGATCGTCTCGAACACCACATCGATCGGCGCCGCGATCTCTTCTTCCTTCACAATCTCCAGCGTGTGTACGGCCTGTTCCATAATCGTTGCTGACATCGCTTCCTCCTCGTTTCACTTCGTCTCATCGCGCGGCCCATTCTCCTGCGCAATCTTCTCCATCGCCTTCTGCTCGGCCCGTTCCTTGATGCGGCTGATCTGGTCTGTCCAGTACTTCTCGAACACCTTCACCCAGTCATGGATCGGCTTCAGCCGCGCCGCCTCCAGCTTGTACATCCGGTGCTGCCCCCGCTTCACCACCGTCACCACGCCAACCTTGCGCAACACACCCAGGTGCTTCGACACGGCCGGCTGCGCCATCCGCACCCGCACCACCACGTCATTCACCGCCCACTCCTGCCCATCGCTCAGCAGCCCGATAATCTCCCGCCGCCGCGGCTCCGCCACTGCGTTGAAGACGTCCGCCGTTGTTGCCGTTCTCGCCATGGCAGATTTTATATTCTTATATAGGAATATATGTCAAGAAAAAATATCACCTGTTTCGTTCCGCGTGACTGAAACCCCACAACCTGCTCTCTATCTATCGTTTGCTCTTGCGATACATCACCGTGCCAGGCTCGTCACCGTCGCCCGCATAGCTCATCCCGCACCGCTCCATCACCTTAATCGACTCCCCCACCCGCGGAAACGTGCACGCCACCACCGCCGTCACGTCCTCACGCTTCAGCAGCCACTCCACCATCGCCTTCGCAGCCGCCGTCGCAATCCCGCGCCGCTGAAACCGCGGCAGCGTCGAGTACCCAATCTCCACCTCGCCATTCCCCTTCGGATGCGCCCCCACCGCTCCCACCAGCGTCCGCACAATCCCCAGCCCATCGCACAGCACCACGTAGCGGTGATATCCAATCGTCTCCGGCAGCGTCTCCTGCTGCTTCAAAATGAACTGGTACACATGCGGCTCCCACTCTGCCGGAGGCCACTCCGCCGTCACCTTCGCGCGCACCATCTGCTCCACCCGCGCCCACTCGCGAGCCTCATCCGCGCGCAGCATCTCCGCCGTAATTGCGACCAGCCGCAGCGACCCGGCCCGCAGGTCCGGGCACCCCACCTGCCGCCACGGCAACGACATCACTCTTCGTCGCCCCCGTTACGCTGCCGCGCCAAGCTCGTACCCAGTTGCTGTTGTTCAGCCATCTGCTCCAGCTGCCGACGCCAGTCCAGTTCCTCCACAAACCCGCGCGACGCCCGCCACTCCTCGCGCACCTTCACAAACAATTCGAGAAACACCCGCGTCCCCAGCAGCGACTCCAGCTCCTTACGAGCCATCGTCCCAATCTGCTTCAACATCGCGCCCTGCTTGCCAATCAGGATCGCCTTCTGCCCCTTGCGCTCGCAATAAATCGCCGCGATGATCTTCGTCACCGGCAGCTTCCCATCCTTGCCCTTCTTCCCCCGTCTTTCGGGACCAGACACGGGCTCTTCCCACCGCTCAATCACCACCGCCGTAGCATACGGGACCTCTTCACCCGTCAGCAGCAGGATCTTCTCGCGAATCACCTCCGCAGCCAGAAAACGCTCCGGCTGGTCCGTCAGTTGGTCCTTCGGAAAGTACCGCTGTCCCTCCGGCAACTGCGCCACCACCTTGTCCAGCAGCAGTTCCAGCCCATCTTTCTTCTTCGCAGAGATCGGAATCACATCCGCAAACTCGTGCAGGCTGCTCCAGTGCGCAATCAGCGGCAGCAGCGCACTCTTCGGCAGCGCATCAATCTTGTTCAGCACCAGCACCACCGGACAGTCCAGCTTCTTCACCAGCTGCAACGCAAAGTCGTCCTCCGCCTTGCTCAACTGCCTCCGATGCTGCCCCAGCGTCCGAACCTTCCGCGCCTCCGCAAACTCTTCGCTCGTCTGCGGTTTCTTCGCCTCCGGCAGCCGATGCGTCACATCCACCAGGAACAGCACCACATCGCGCGTCTCCAGCGCGTCATAGACCTCCTGCATCATCCGCTTGTCCAGCTGCGTCTCCGGCTTGTGCACCCCCGGAGTATCCACCAGCACCACCTGCGACGCCGGCCTTCCCGGATCGCCCTTCGTCTTCTTGCGCACCGGCAGCTCCAGCACGCCCTGAATGCGCGTCCGCGTCGTCTGCGGCTTATGCGTCACAATCGCCAGCTTCTGCCCGAGCAGCGCATTCAGCAGCGTACTCTTGCCAGCATTCGGCCTTCCAACAATCGATACAAACCCACTACGCAATGCCATCCCTCTATGATGACACTTCTGCCCCGCTTATCACTTGCCTCTTCTCACTTATCACTCGCTTTCACTCGCCACCAGACTCCCTCGCAGCCCCACCCTCACCCGCTCCACCAGCCTGTCCGTCGACGCCACAACCTCCAGCCGCAGCGGCCCCTCTTCCACCACCTCGCCAGCCAGCGGAATATGCCCGGCGATCTCGCTCACCAGCCCACCCACCGTCGTCGCCTCATGCTCGCTCAGCAGTTGCGACACCATCTGGTCCATCTCCTCAGCCTCTTTCGCCTCGGCCTCTTCATCACAATCTTCCTCGGACTTTTCCATGCAGGGCTCCTCCTCGCGCGAGGCCTCAAACAGCTCTCGCAGTCGAGCCACTTCAAAACTCCCCGGCACCAGCCACGTCCCCTCCGGCTCCGCGATGGCGACCTCGTCCGCCGCCTCCGCATCGTGCTCGTCTTCAATGTTGCCGACGATCGCCTCCAGCAGATCCTCAATCGTCACCAGCCCCGCCACCCCACCGTACTCATCAATCACGATGCTCATATGCTGCTTCTGCCGCTGCATCTCGCGCAGCAGCTCATTCACCTTCTTCGTCTCCGGAATGAACAGCGCCGGCCGCTCCAGCTCCGCCACCGTGCGCGTCCCGGCATCGGCATCCTGCACCCCCAGCAGGTCGCGCGCAAATGCGATGCCCGTAATATCGTCCATGCTCTCGCCATACACCGGCACGCGCGAGAAGTTATGCGCTGTCACCTCCGCCGTAAACTGCTCCAGCGTCGTCGTCCTCGCCACCGCAAACATATCCGGCCGAGGAGTCATCACCTCGCGCACCACCTTGTCGCCGAACTCCACCACGCTCCGCACCAGTTCGCGGTCCTCTTCGTCCAGCACGCCCTCTTCTTCGCCGGCCTCCAGCAGCGCATCCATCGCCTCACCCGGATGCTCCGGCTCCGTAATCTCCGGCTCCGCCAGCCCTGCAATCGACAGCAGCAGACTGATCGCCAGCGTCACCGGCAGCACCAGGTAAAACAGCACCTGCAGCATCGGAATGATTGTCGCGATCCACTCGCCCTTCGTCTTCGTAAAGAAGATCTGCGGCAGCAGCCGGTCGAACACCACCAGAACCAGCAGCAGTTCGAACACCGTCCGTGCAATCTCCTCCAGGCTGTGTCCTAGCTGCCCCTGCAGCCGTATCGCCAGCAGAAACGTCAGCGCAATCAGCGTCATCTGCCGCAACACGCTCGCCGACATCGCCGCCGACTCGCGGCTCAACCGCAGCCGCGGCTCAACCCGCTCCTCCCACGCCTCAATGTTCTCCGTGTACTCGCGCGAGAGGAACTTCCCCATCTCAAAATAAATCCGGTCCACATACGCCGCCAGCGCCAGCACCGCCAGCAGCACCGCAACCGACACCCCCCAGACCCCCGTCACGCCACCACCCCCCGCCGTTTCGCAGTCGCACCACTGCCGTGGCGAATCTTTGCTAACTTCGCTCCCTTTGCGGGAAAGCCTTTGTCTTTGCTCTTGCCTTCTTCCACCCGGGCAATCAACCCCGTCTTCAGCCGCAACTCCCCGCGCAGCTCCGCCTCCCGCGACGCCATCTCGCCATCGTCGCTCTCATGGTCCATCCCCGCCAGATGCAGCAACCCATGCAGCAGCAGCACCCTTACCTCATCCCGCAAAGCATGTCCCTGCTCAACAGCCTGCCGCGCCGCTGTCTCCAGCGACACCGCCAGGTCCCCCGCATGAATACCAGCCATCTCCTCAGCCGCCGGAAAGCTCAACACATCCGTAGCCTTGTCTTTACCCCGCCACTCGCGATTCAGCCGCCGCAGCGTGCGATCGTCCGCCAGCAGCACATCCACCTCGCCGCGCAGCCCCACCGAGTCCTGCGCCACGCGCACAAACCGCTCCAGCCCGCTCTTCGACAGCCCCAGCGCACGCCAGCCCGCCGCATCCGTGCTTCCCTGCGCGGGCCCAACCATACGTCGCGGAGGCTCAAGTGTCATCATGCGTCCCTAAATCCTACCGCACACCGCTTACTTCTTCGCCTGCACCTTGCCAAAGTGCGACGCCATCATCACCCCCAGCAGCAGCGCACCCACACCCAGCAGCGCCCACGCCAGCAGGTCCTGCGGAGCATGAAAGTGCAGCAGCATCAACCCCACAACAAAGTTCGCAAAACCCCAAACCACGTTCACCACCGGCAACGAGTCGCCCTCACCCGGAGGCTTCGCAAACGGCGTCGGAAACGGCATCCCGCAGATCCCCATCACAAAGTGCGGCACCCCATTCGCCAGAAACGCCCCAGCCAGAAACGCCCAAACATACCCCAGCAAACTCATCGTCACCATCGCATCGCTCCTAAAGACAAGATGCGAGCCACCATCAGCTCGCACCTCACATCTCTCTATTCCCTACTCCCTACTCCCTACTCACTATTCCCTGCCTTACTGCGTCTGCACAGCTCTCTTCGGTCGCTCCGTCACCAGCGGAGCAACCTCACTCCGCTCCCCTGGCATATCGATCGCCAATGGAAGCTGCTCCGCAGCCTTATAGCTGTCATAGGCGCGCACGATCCGCTGCACCAGTTGGTGCCGCACCACATCCACATCCTCAAAATGGCAGAACTTGATGCCCTCCACGCCATCCAGCACGTGCAGCGCCTCCAGCAGCCCGCTCCTCTTCGGATTCGGCAGATCAGTCTGCGTCAGATCGCCGGTAATCACGGCCTTCGCGCCGTTGCCAAGTCGCGTCAGAAACATCTTCATCTGCTCCATGGTCGTGTTCTGGGCCTCGTCCATGATGATGAACGCGTCGTTCAGCGTGCGCCCGCGCATAAACGCCAGCGGAGCCACCTCAATCACGTTCGTCT
Source organism: Granulicella sp. 5B5 (assembly GCF_014083945.1). Taxonomy (GTDB): domain Bacteria; phylum Acidobacteriota; class Terriglobia; order Terriglobales; family Acidobacteriaceae; genus Granulicella. The sequence continues at coordinate 864,484 of NZ_CP046444.1, forward strand.
CCAGCATCTTGTCGACCTTCACCGGGTCCAGCAGATCATACAGCGCGTCATACAGTGGCCGCAGGTACGGATCGACCTTCTCCTGCAGGCTGCCCGGCAGGAACCCAAGCCGCTCGCCCGCCTCCACCGCCGGCCTTACCAGCACAATCCGAGACACCTTCTTCGCCAGCAGCGCGCTCACCGCCATCGCCACAGCCAGATACGTCTTGCCCGTACCCGCCGGCCCAATGCCGAACACCATGTCGTTCGACTCAATTGCCTCGACATACTTCCGCTGGTTCGGCGAGCGCGGCTGCACCATCCGCTTAACCCCGGCGTTCCTCTGCTTGCCGCTCTCCACCAGCCCGCGTAACGTCACCGCCGGGTCGGCAATCACCATCTTCAGCAGGGCATTAAGTTCGCCATTATGCGGATGTATCCCCAGCTTTCGCAGGTGCTCAAAATCATGAAAGATCCCCTCCACCCGCGCCACTGCCGCCGCGTCCCCCAGCAGCTGGATCGAGTCGGATCGTAGATCGATCTGGACGTTCAGCCCATCTTCCATCAGACGAAGGTTCTCGTCGCGTGTGCCATACAACGGCTCGATGCCCGGAGTGAGATGCATTGATTTTTTTAGCAAGTAGTGGCCTGACCTCCGTCAGGAGATTGCAAAGATCGACCGCCACCCAGTTCCGCTGAAACAGAACCACGCAACAGCCTCTCGGTTTTAGATGCTTTCTGGGAATAAACCGACACCCGCCCGCCAGAGAGTCCCCGGCACGCGGCCACCGCCGCGCCCCTCGTCTCCATCGTATTGGCCAAAGTTCCCAATAGAGTGTCGATGCCTCAGACGGTATCCCCATCCCGCCCTCCGCGTCAACCACCGCTGTGTAAATCCTTGAACCAAGCCAGAGCCCTCATCAGGCTTTGCCCAAAACTCTTCGTTCGCCCCAAAAGCTTGTCATTTCGCCCGGAGCATCGCGGCCTTATCGCGATGCGGAGCGGAGAAACCCCTGTATTTGCTGTTGCTTGTTTTCCTCTGCGTCCACTGCGGGCTTCTACACTGCGCCCTCTGCGTGAACGCTTTTGCCGCAGCAAGTGCCGAAGGCGCGAGCCTACCAACACAACCAGCAATGTAGAAGGTTTTGCGCAAGCCGCCCCTTCATCGGCTCTTATCTCGACAGAAACCCGCTCAGCCCCGCTCTTTTCATTGACCCAACCCCCGAAAACCCATACACTTAACCCTGTACCGGAACCGCTGCGCTGCGCTCTCTGTAGCCCCGCATCAGCCTCCGAGTGCATCCCCCACATTCCCCGCGGAAGCGGGCGACAAGAAAAGAGCATTTACTCATGGCAAATCACGTCTCATCCCTCAAGCGCGCCCGTCAAACCGTCACCAAGACGGCCATCAACCGCGCCAACAAGTCCAAGCTCCGCGGCACCCTGCGCCTTATGCGCGAGGCCCTCGCCGCCGGCGACAAGAAGACCCTCAACGACGTCTACCGCTCGACCGTCTCGGTCCTCGACAAGGCTGTCCAGAAGGGTGTCCTGCACAAGAACACCGCCAGCCGCTACAAGGGCCGTCTCAACGCCCGCGTCAAGGCTATCGTCACCGCCAAGGCCTAAACGATACAGCTTTCCATCTACGAAGAGGCCGGGACACGCTCCCGGCCTCTTCGCTTTTGCCCGCATCTCTGCCACAGTCTCTTTCGTCGATAATGGTCAGCAACCGCCTGCAAAGGCCTCAACCAAAGGAACAACCATGGTCACCATCCAGATGGAATACGAAGGCGATCTGCACTGCCGGGCCGTTCACGGCCCTTCCGGCACGGCCCTCGCCACCGACGCACCCAAAGACAACCAGGGGCGCGGCGAAAGCTTCTCCCCCACCGATCTCGTCGCCACCGCCCTCGGCACCTGCATGCTCACCACCATGGCCATCATGGCCCGCACCCTCAACGTCGAGATCGCCGGCGCCAAAGCTACCGTAGAAAAAGAGATGACCCCGGCGCCCCGCCGCATCGGCTCCCTGGCCACCACCGTCCACATGCCCACCGCGCTCGACGCCGACACTCAGCTCAAACTCGAGCGCGCCGCGCACACCTGCCCCGTCCTCCGCAGCCTGCACCCCGACGTCAACGCCCCCATCACCTTCATCTGGGGCTAACCCCACACCCTCACCAACCGCAACACAAAGAGGTCGGGACACACTCCCGGCCTCCTCGCTTTTCTACTCCCTATTCCCTACTCCCTACTCCCTGCCTCACTGCGGCACATCCGTCGCACTTCCGCCAAACTCCGCATGTTCCCCCGGATACAGCAGCGTCGGCGGCTTTTTCTTCCCACTCCCGACCATCTCGCCGCTCTGAGTCGTCGAAGGCGTCAGCACACTACCCGCCAGCGCCGCCGCGCTCGTCCCGCCCCCCGGTATCGGAGTCGCCGCAATCATCTCCCCTGCCTCGCCGCGCACGGTCATCACCGGCCCATTCGGCAGCTTCGCGGGAGCCTTCGTAACCGCCTCCACTGGCTGCGCCTTCACCGCTCCGGACCTAGCAGCACTCGCCTTCGCAGCACTCGCCTTCGCCGGAACCCCCGTCAGCAGAGACAGCACTACAGGCCCTTCATCCGCCGGCGGAGCCAGCTTTGCCGCCTCCGCAATATCGCCCTTATCCCGCACCTTCAACGCCGGCAGATGAAATACCTCCACCGCCCCCTCGCGCACCACGGCCAACTCGCTTCCGTCTTCCGCCAGCGCAAAGTTCTCCATCGTCTTCATCGCCGGGAACGCATCCACCTTCAGCAGCAGCTCCCCGCTCACGCTCTGGTACACCCGCACCGACTGCCGGTCGACCGTCGTATCCGGCGGTGCTGCCACACCCACCGCCACCGGGTTCACGGGCACCGGGTCGCTCACTCTCCGGCTGAACGCAAACCGTCCCGCCTCCGGAGCATACGCAAACACCGGCGCGCCGAAATCCCCAAAGTCTTCCTCCCACGTCTCCTGCGCATCCAGGCCATAGCCCGCCATACGCACCCGGTCATCGGCCCGCGGCACATCAGCGCGATATACACCGCGTGGCTCACCATCTCCAGCCGCGGAGTGCAGGTGCTGTCCAGGCTCCCTACCTGGGCCGTCTTGCCGCGCATATCGTCGTACATCACCGCCCAATGGCTGTTGCCCGTCTCCGTCGGCCACAGATACCCTCGCGAGTCGATCGGCAGATAGAATGGCTGCGGCGACCGCACGCTGCCCGCCGAGCTCACCGCCACCGGCGACCCCGCGCTTCCGTCCCCGCTCAGCCGGTAGAAGTCCAGCACCGTCGTCACCTTCGGCTGCACCGGTGCCGAATCTCCCACCTCGATCTGCTCCTCGTGCGCCTGCACCATCTGCGACTCGATCGTCAGCAACCCGCCATCCTCGCTCACAAACAGCGCCCCCGGCCTTCCCATTCGCCACGGAAACACCGACCGCGCAAACGGATGCCCCTCCGCCAGCCCTGACAGCGGCGTCATCATATACAACACATTTCCAATCCGCACCATGAACCGCCCCGGTCCCAACGCCCACAGGTATCGCGCATGGTCGTGCATATGCCACTGCGTCTTCGCCAGCACCTTGCCGCCGGGCAGCGCTACGATCTCCGCAGCCACCATCCGGTCATCGTCGTCCTTTGGATCGTCCGGCAGCCGCGGCACCAGCCCGCGCTCGCCATAGGTCACCAGCAGGTGCTGGTCATCCAGAAAATTCACCGTCAGCATCGACGCCCCGGCATCCAGAAACGTCGCCGAAAGCGCCGGCACCCCCAGCGAATCCAGCGGCAGCACCACCGCCGGCGCGTTCTTATCCGCGGCCCGCGCCACACCTGGCCACACGCACCCCACCACCACAAAACCCGCCAGCAACGCCCCCCACCGCGTTCTAAAAGGACCCGGCCCGCGCTTGAACGAGAGGGGCACGGCTTTGAAGGGGACGGGCTTCAGCCCGTCCATCATCACTGTCCCTTCCTTCAGGGGCTTCAGCCCCGGAGGGACCGCCAACCCGCGCCTATGAATCTCTGGAACCAGCATCCTTCCCCTCGCGTACATTACTCTTTCACATACGACCTTCCATGAGCCAGCCCGTACCCGAACGCCGCGACTGCCTCCTCAAAACCCAAACTCGTTCTGGAGCCTTCATGAAGAAACTGCCGTCCCTCCGTCCGCTCTGCGCCGCCGCCACCTGCGCTGCGCTTGCTCTTCCTGTGTCTATCTATGCTCAAACGAGTGCCCCGCCCCAGACGCACTACGTCCCCTCCCCGGCCTTTGACACTGCCGCCATCGACACCCACGCCGACCCCTGCAACGACTTCTACAAGTTCGCCTGCGGCAACTTCGCCGCCCAGCACCCCATCCCCGCCGACCAGACCGGCGTCGACCAGTTTTATCTCCTCTACAACGTAAACACCCAGGAGCTCAACGGCATCCTCGAAAAGTACGCCGCCGACGCCTCCACCCGCACCCCCAACGAGCAGAAGATCGGCGACTACTACGCCTCCTGCATGGACACCGCCCTCATCGACAAGAAGGGCCTCACCACCATCCAGCCCCTGCTGGACGAGATCGACAAGGTCGCCCGGCCCGGCCTGCCCGCCCTTACCGGTGAGCTCCAGCGCCTCGGCGTCAACGCCTTCTTCAGCTTCGGCGAGCAGCAGGACTTCAAGGACGCCACCAAGCAGGTCGCCACCTTCGACCAGGGCGGGCTCGGCCTCCCCGAGCGCGACTACTACACCCGCACCGGCCCCAAGGACATCGAGATCCGCCAAAAGTACGTCGAGTACCTGACCAACATGCTCACCCTCTCCGGCGAGTCCCCGCAAAAGGCCCTCGTCGACGCCAAAAACATCCTCGCCTTTGAGACCAAACTCGCCGTCGCCTCCATGACCAACACCGAGCGCCGCGACCCAGACGCCGTCTACCACCCCCAGACCCTCGCCACCTTCGAGGCCTCCATCAAGCCCGTCAACATCCAGCCGTTCCTTCAGGCCATCCACGCGCCCTCCGCGCTCCCCGGTCCGCTCGGCCCCGACTCTATCATCGACGGCAACCCCAAATTCTTCCCGGCCATGGTCGCCGCCGTCCGCGAGGCCGACATCGACACCCTGCGGGCCTACCTCCGTGTCCACCTCCTCGACGGCTTCGCCAGCTATCTGCCTCACGCCTTCGACGCCGAGAGCTTCCACTTCTTCGGCACCCAGCTCGAAGGCCAGCCCCAGCAGCGTCCCCGCTGGAAGCGTTGCTCCTCCGGCGTCGATGGCGCACTCGGCGAAGCCCTCGGCCAGGTCTACGTCAAGCAGTACTTCCCCGCCTCCAGCAAGGCAAAGACCCTGCAGATGGTCCACGACATCGAGTCCGCCATGGACAAGGACATCGACACCCTCACCTGGATGTCCGACACCACCAAGGTCAAGGCGAAAGAAAAACTCCACCTCGTCGCCGACAAGATCGGCTACCCCGACCACTGGCGCGACTACTCCAAGCTCGAGGTCGTCCGCGGCGATGCCCTCGGCAACGCCCAACGGGCTACGGCCTTCGAGAACGACCGCGAGCTCAACAAGATCGGCAAGCCCGTCGACAAGCTCGAATGGGGCATGACGCCTCCCACCGTCAACGCCTACTACGACCCCAGCATGAACAACATCAACTTCCCCGCCGGCATCCTGCAGCCTGCCTTCTTCGACCCCAACGCCGATCTCGCCGTCAACTACGGCCACGCCGGCGCCGTCATCGGCCATGAGCTCACCCACGGCTTCGACGACGAGGGCCGCAAGTTCGACGGCGCGGGCAACCTCTCCGACTGGTGGACACCCGCCGACATCAAGCAGTTCGAAGCCAAGACCAGCTGCCTCGTCAACGAGTACGGCAGCTTCACCGCCGTCGAAGACCCTAAGGAACCCGTCAAGGTCAACGGCAAGCTCACCCTCGGCGAGAACACCGCCGACAACGGCGGCCTCGTCCTCGCCTACATGGCCTACCTCGCACGCGCCAAGGAGGAAGGCATCGACATCAACAAGAAGGTGGGCGGCTACACCGGCCCGCAGCAGTTCTACATCGCCTTCGCGCAGAACTGGTGCGAGAACTCCCGCCCCGCCGCCATCCGCGCGCAGGTCCTCACCGACCCGCACTCCCCCGACCACTTCCGTGCCAACGGAGCCATCGTCAACCAGCCCGGCTTCTCCGCCGCCTTCGGCTGCAAAAAAGGCAGCCCAATGGTCCCCGCCGAAAACTGCCGCGTCTGGTAAAAGCTCTTCGACAAGGGCCTTTCCTTTCGGCATCTCGCCTTACCGAATGACCTAAGAAGTGTCATCTCGACCGAAGCGCAGCGTAGCGGAGAGACCTGCGTTTCGGACCACCCCAACTCTCCGGGTGCCCCATCCATGACAGCTTCATCGTCATGGATGGGGTTGTGTGCGTTACGAAACGGGTTACCAGCACTTCGCTCCACACGGATCGCCGGCAGCAGGGCAAATTACTAGACGAGCACAGGCTCTCTTCGGCGGACGAGAACGAAGATCGCAACCAGGGCAGCAATAAAAGCACCCCCAGCGCCGATACCGAGCGACCAGCGAGGGCCGAAGCGGTTGGCAACCCAACCGACAATCGGAGCGCCCATCGTCATTCCTCCTAACGCTACGCCCACCCGCAGCGCCATCACCCTGCCGCGCATCGTTGGTTCGGTGGAGAGCTGCATGATGCTGTTCGTGCCGTTGGTAAACGTCAGGGCCGCAGCCCCGATCACGACCAGCGCGCCCGCGAACCACCAGTACCCGGGCGCAAGTGCCGCCAGAGTGCATCCCAATCCGAAGACAGCGGCTCCCAGCAAAAGAGACGTCATCCCCGGCCTGCTTCGGCGTGCTGAAAGCAACGCCCCTGACAGCGTGCCGATCGCCATAATCGACGAAAGCAGACCAAACCCGCTTGCATCCGAATGGAAGACATTCACGGCCATCGTCGAGATAAAGATTGGAAAGTTGAAACCGAAGGTCCCGATCAGAAACAGCATGATGAGGATCGCGCGAAGGTCCGGGCTTCTCCACACATAACGGAAACCTTCGAGGAACCCCGCCGTCGTGCGATGCGCCCTGGCACTGACACGCAGTTCGGAGAGGCGGAAGAAAGACATCGAGAGGAGAACTGCCGCGAACGAAATCCCGTTCAGAATAAACGCCCAGCCGATGCCGATGTGTGCGATGAGCACACCCGCAACCGCGGGACCAATCATCTGCGCTGCATTGAACGAGGTTGAGTTCACGGCCACGGCGTTATGCAGATCTCCATCGCCAACCATCTCTGCGACGAACGTCTGTCTCACGGGAGCGTCGAGCGCTGCGGCAGAGCCGGACAGGAAGGCAAACACATACACGTGCCACAGCTGGACGACTCCTGTAACCGTGAGAACTCCCAGGGCGAGCGCAAACGCTCCCATGGTTGCCTGCGTGAACATCAGCAGCTTGCGCTGATTCAGACGGTCTGCAGCGGAGCCCGTCCAGGGCAGAAGCAGAAGTTGCGGGGCAAACTGCAGCCCCGTAACAATACCCAGCGCTGACGCATCGTGATGGGTCAGTTGCGTCAGCACGAGCCAGTCCTGAGCAATGCGCTGCATCCAGGTCCCGGTGTTGGAGACCAGCCCGCCCACCGTCCACAGGCGGAAGTTGAAGCTCTTGAGGGAACGAAAGGTATCGGAGACTGCGTTCTTCATGGGCGCGACGGTGCGTTGCCCCCATGAAACTGGCCGAAGTGACGGGCTGAGAAGAGGCCGATGAGCAGCACGCCGAGGCCGAACACAAGGACGTGGCTCGTCGCCCGCAGATCGAAAACGCCAACGCGCACCAGGAGCAGATAGGCAACCACGGCGTTGAAGACTCCCCAGACAACATTGACCGTGGACGAGGAAAGCCCCTCACCGGGCGGTTTCGCGAAGGGACTTTGGAAGGGACGCCCCATCGTGCCAGCGACAAAATGAGGAACCGCGTTTGCCGCGAAAGCGCCCCCAAAGAAGTACGACACAAGCCAAAGCCAATTCATCATGTACCTTTCTTTCTTCCAACAATCTTTCGAAGAGCGAGGTGGTTTCTTAATCCTCGATCAGCCGCGTAAGCAGCTCAAGCGCCGCTTGAAGCTTCTCCTGCTCGTGAACGGAAAGCCTCTGGGAGATGGTCGCGGTAAGCCAGTCCTGTCTCGCAGCCCGGCCCTCCTGAAGCCACTTCAGGCACTTGGGCGTGAGAGACATCAGAGTCTGCCGCCCGTCGCTCGGGTCAGGTGCACCGCTAACCAGTCCGGACTCCTGCAACGGCGCAACGATAGCGCTCATGGACTGCGGGCGCATGCCTTCCGCTCGCGCCAGGCTTGAAACCGTGGCCGCACCATCCTTTTCGAGTCGAAGAAGAACAGAAGCCTGTGACGGTGTCAGATCGTTGCCGCCTCCATACTCGCGTGCCCGCAGCTTGAGCTTGCGATATGCCGCACGGATCTCGGTAGCAAGTGTCCGGGCAAGTTCGGTTTGCGGAGGAGACGTTCGATGGCTCACAAGATCAATATCGCATATATACAGAAAAACTGTAAAGCCTAACTGTATATATTCCAATCGCAACGCATTGCGGAGCCCTCATACACGTGGTCGGCCTGAGGCTGTCAAGCCCCGCTCGCCCTAACCCGCACAAATCAAAGCTGATCTCTCGAACGAATGACCCCACTGCGCCCGTTACAATAGAACTAGAGAATCAAGATTGAACATTTGAACCCGGCCTGCCTGGCTGAATGGATTTGTTCTCAACCACCGCCCATCTTCGATCAGACCTTCACAAGTCCCCGCTCAACCCATTTCTTTCAAAACTTTAGATCAAAAAGTATGGGAGGGGAGGTCCCCACCCCAAAGCCAATGAACCAGTCAAAACCCCAAAACCGTCTCCTCGGCTTCGCCGCCGCCGCCCTCGCCTCCAGCTTCTGGGGCTGCGGCTTCTTCTTCGGCAAGATCGCCCTCGCCGAGATGAGCGTCGGCTCCATGGTCTTCTACCGGTTCGTCTTCGCCACGCTCGCCCTGCTCCCGCTGCTCATCACGCACCGCCCCAACCTCAAGCTATCCGAGTGGCGCACCCTCGCCCTCGCCTCGCTGCTTGGCGTACCTCTACAGTTCCTGCTCCAGTTCCGAGGCCTCTCGCTCACCACCGTCTCCCACGCCGCGCTCATGGTCGGCACCATGCCCGTCATCCTGGCCCTCGGCGCCGTCATCCTCATGCACGAGCGCCTCGACGCCATCGGCTGGGTCGCTCTCGCCGCCTCCACCACCGGCGCTGCCCTCATCGCCCTGGGCGCACACCACAAGCCTGGCACCAACGGCCCAACACTGCAGGGAGACCTCCTCGTCGTGGCCTCCCTCTCCATCGCCCTCTTCTGGATACTCCTCAACAAGCGCCTCATGGAGACCCACAACCACGTCGTCATCACCGCCTACGGAATCCTACTCGGCACCCTCATGCTAGGCATCTGGGTCCCACTCACCTGGGGACCGCCCGCCTTCCACGGCATCAGCCTCAAGGCATGGCTCGCACTCATCGGCAGCGGAGTCCTCTGCACTGCCACCACTACGCTCCTCTGGAACTGGGGAATGACCCAGGTGCCCGCCTCCCAGGCCGGCATCCTCCTCAACATGGAGCCCCTCATCGGCTCCCTGCTCGGCGTCTTCGTCCTGCACGAGCACCTCGGCGGCCTCGCCTGGCTCGGCGGTGCCCTCATCCTCACCGCCGCCGTCGTCCTCACCACCCGCCCCACCCGCACCGAACTTGCCGAGACCATCCTCGCCGAAACCTAGACAGCTTTTCCGCCGCAACCGACAATTCGCGTTGAATCCTCACGGAAAGCTGCTAGTATCCTCTCCGTGTTCCAGCCTCAGTAACACGCCCATCTAACCTGGAGACCACACACATGTTCAAAGCACGTTTTGTACTTCCCACCTTGGCAGCAGCCCTTCTCTGCTCTGCTGCCGCTCTTGCTCAGGCCCCCGCCGGCGCTCCCGCAGGCTCCACCGCCACCTGTAAAGATGGCACGTACTTCTCCGGCGCCACCAAGTCCGGTGCCTGCCGCGGCCACAAGGGTGTAGCTTCCTGGTACGGTCCTGCAGCAGCTCCCAAGGCAGCCAAGACCGTAGCTACTGCTCCCACCCCTGCGCCAGCGGCAGCCCCGGCTCCGGCAGTCAAGCCCGCCGCCAGGACGATGCCCTCGCCCTCAGCCACCGCAGCTGCCGGCGGCGGCCCTGGCATGGTCTGGGTCAACACCTCCAGCAAGGTCTACCACTGCCCCACCGACCGCTACTACGGCAAGACCAAGGCAGGCAAGTACCTCTCCGAGTCCGCTGCCCAGTCCGAAGGCGACAAGCCCGCCGCCGGCAAGAAGTGCTTCTAACCAAAACCTTCATCTCAAACAACAAAACAGGCAACCTCCACCCGAGGTTGCCTGTTCTCTTAACTCCCTACTCCCTAAACCGGAGTAATAATCCCCCCAACCGGCAACGAAGTCGGCAGCGTTCCCGGCCGCTTCAGCTTCATCGCCTCCGCAGTCATGTCTGTATACTTCAGCCCCGCACCGGTATTGAACAGCACCACGCGCTCACCACTCTTGATCTCGCCACTCTTCAGCAGGGAGTCATAAGCGGCCGTCGCAGCCGCGCCTTCAGGCGATAGGAAGATCCCCTCCTCCTTCGCCCAGTCCAGAATCGACTCCAGGATCGCCGCATCATCCGAGCTCACCGCGCGCCCACCCGACTGCTTCAGGATGTCCAGGATAATGTAGTCCCCATAAGGCTTCGGCACGCGTAGCCCGGCAGCAAACGTCGCCGCATTCTGGAAGAACTCGCTCGTCTCTTTCCCAGCCTCGAACGCCGCCGTCACCGGCGCGCAACCCGCAGCCTGCAGCGCATACATCCGCGGACGCTTCCCTTTCACCCAGCCCAGCTGCTCCATCTCCTCAAACGCCTTCCACATCCCGATCAGCCCCACGCCTCCGCCCGTCGGATAGAACACCGCATCCGGATACTCCCACCCCAGCTGCTCCACCAGCTCATACCCCATCGTCTTCTTGCCCTCTACGCGGAACGGCTCCTTCAGCGTCGAGATATCGAACCAAACGTCCTCAGCGGCCAAACCACTCTCGCGCTGCGCCATGATCCTCTCGCTCACCATCCGCGCGCAGTCGGAGATCAATCCATCCACCATCGTCACCTCAGCGCCATACACCACGCCCTCCAGATAGTTGGCGAACGGCACATCCTGGGGCATAAAGATATGCGCCGCGATCTGCCCGGCCGCCGCATACGCCGCCAGCGCTCCAGCCGCATTGCCCGCCGAAGGCACCGCCAGATGCCGCAGCCCATAGTGCTTCGCCATCGTCACCGCGAGCCCCAGCCCGCGCGCCTTGAACGTCCCCGTCGGGTTCGCACCCTCTTCCTTCACAAACAGCCCGTCATACCGCCGGCTCCGCAGCATCGGAGTCCAGCCCTCACCCAGCGTCACCGGCTTCACATCCGGCAGCACATCGGCATAGCGCCACATCCCAGCACTCGTCTGTCCATTCGCAGTCGACTCCGCCGCAATCTGCGCGGGCCTCTCGCGTTTGGCTGTCTCGCGCAACGCATCCATGTCATAGCGCACATACAACGAACCCGCATCCACCGGGCAAAGCGTCTGTGGAGTCTCAGCAGAGACCCTGTGGTGGCAACGGGAGCACTCAAGATAAGCAATAGCCGGCATCCGTCCATGGTACTGCGACACAACGCCTCCTACTCGCACAACTCACTTCAATGACGGCACAAGAAACCCCACACTCTGCCATTACAATCAACGCTTCCAGCCTCCACCTCGAATCCCACAGCCAAACATCGCCTACCCTATAGGAATGGCAATCAGCCTCATCGCCGTCGACATGGACGGCACGCTCCTCAACTCCGATGGCCGCGTCAGCGCGCGCAACCGTGCCGCCCTCAAAGCCGCCGCAGACGCCGGCATTGAGACCGTCATCGCCACCGGTCGCCGCCACACCTATGCCATGCGCGTCCTCCGCGACCTTGAGCTCAATCCGTCTCACGCCGTCGTCAGCTCCAACGGCACCGTCATCCGCACCATCGGCGCGCAGCTCCTGCACCGCACCCACATGACCACCGCCAGCGCCCTCTGGCTCTGCGACCACGTCGCCGACTTCCGCAACACCCTCGTCCTCACCTTCGACACCGCCGACCACACCGGCGAAGACTCTCGCGGCGCCCTTGTCGTCGAGCACTTAGACGACCTACACACAAGCATCGGCCGCTGGATGCGCTCCAACGAGCCCTACATCCTCCATGTCGACCGCCTCGAAGACGCCCTCACAGGCGACGCCCCCATCCAGGCCATGCTTTGCGGCACCGTCGACCGTATGGCCCTCGCCGAAGCCCGCCTACTCGAGCACCCGCTCGTCACCGCCGTCGGCTCCGAGCCAAAACCCCACGCCGAAATCACCCTCCACCGCACCATCTACCCCGAACGCAATCTCTCCATCGTCGACATCCTCCCCGCTGGCTGCTCCAAGGCCTCAGCGCTGCAGCAACTCGCAGCCCTCCGCGACATCTCCACCAACGACATCCTCGCCATCGGCGACAACTGGAACGACCTCCCCATGCTCCGCCTCGCCGGCTCAGCTGTCCTCATGGACAACGCCCCCGACGACCTCAAACAGTTAGCTCACAAGCACGGCTGGCCCATCGCCCCCGATAACAACCACGACGGCGTCGCCATCACCATCGAAAACGCCCTCGCCAACGCCCTCACCACCCTCGGCTCCTAGCCTCTGATCGCAGCTCGCTGAAACTGCGCTTTGGATGAACCCGCCTTCAGGCATGAAATTGTGCGTGGGATAAACTCACCCTCTGGCATGAAATTCTGCTTTGAAGGGTACGAGCTTTAGCTCGTACGTTGGAACTCTCAAGGTACGAAGGGGCTTCAGCCCCGGAGGGAATCCCCCCCTGCTTCCCAACGCCCCAAAATGCTAGTCTCATACCTAGTGCCGCGCCCACGCCCATCTCGGACAACCGTCATCGCCGTCTTGTGCGCCATCGGCCTCGCCAGCTCCGCACACGCCCTCGAGCGCGTCAACCTCACCACCGGCTTCTCTTACGACTGCGTCCGCAGCGAGCCGCTCGACGCAAGCCACGTCCGCCTCTATCTCTACACCCCCGGCAGCACCGCCTCCGCCAACGACTTCGTCGTCATCGCCGCCCGCGAGATCGCAAGCATTGAGAAGCTCCCCGATCCGCCCGCACCCAAGCCCATCGTCGCGCCCACACATCCTCCAGCAGACGTCCACGATCTCCTCGCCCGCGCCGGCCAGCAGCACAACATCGACGTCGAACTCCTCGCCAGCGTCGTCAAAGCCGAGAGCGGCGGCCATGCCCACGCAGTCTCCCGCGCCGGCGCTCAGGGCCTCATGCAGCTCATGCCCTCCACCGCCCGCGACCTCGGCGTCAAAGATCCCTTCCAACCTGACCAGAACATCGCCGGTGGCGCCGCTTACCTCGACTCGCTCCTCACCCTCTACAACAACAATCTCGACCTCGCGCTCGCCGCCTACAATGCTGGTCCCGCCGCCGTCGCACACTATCACAACCGCGTCCCTCCCTACGCCGAGACGCGCGCCTATGTAGTGCGCGTCGAAAACGAGTTCATTCGCCGCAAGAAGGCCGCACAACGCGCCGCCCAGCACGCGGCCACTCTCACCGCAACGGTCGTCCCTTGAGCACGGTCCCCGCTCCACCTGCGAAGCCTCGCACTGGCGGCCTTCGCAACCTCACCCTCGCACTCATCGCCCTCCTCGCGATCGCCGCCCTCGCCTACGCTCTCCGCAGCCGCCTTCACATCGACTGGACCTCTCTGCTGCAGCAGTTCCACGCGGTCTCCTGGCTGCGCGTCGGCATCGGGATCGTACTCATCTACCTCTGCTTCGTGCTCCGCGCCGCGCGCTGGTCCGTCCTGCTCGCGCCCATGCGTAAGGCCTCTCTGCGAGACCTCCTGCCCGCACAGATCCTCGGCTTCACCGGCGTCGCCATCTTCGGCCGCGTCGCCGACCTCGCGCGTCCTTACATGATCGCGCGCCGCACCTCCACGCCCGTCACCACGCAGATCGCCATCTACTCCATCGAGCGCGCCTTCGATCTCGCCGCCGCCGCCACGCTCTTCTCACTCGCTCTCGCCTTCGCACCACGCTCCACCCCGCACCACGACGCCTTCGCCCGCGCCGGCATCCTCTCCCTCGCGCTCACCCTCGCTCTTGCACTCATCGCGCTCTCGATCCGCCTCGCCGGCCATCGCCTCGCACAGCTCATCGAGCGGCTTCTGCAACCCGTCTCCGCATCGCTCGCCTCCAAACTCGCCGCGCGCATCCTCGACCTCCAGAAAGGCTTCGGCGCCATCTCCAGCTTCTCCGAGTTCGCCCTCGCCATGTCGCTCTCCCTCATCATGTGGGCCGGCATCGCCGGCTGTTATCTCATGGGCGCCACGGCCTTCCGCGCCACGCCGCAGCTCGCTAATTTCAGCATCTCCGCCACCATGCTCGTCATGGCCACCGGCATGGGAGGCTCCATCGTCCAGCTCCCCATCCTCGGCTGGTTCACCCAGGTCGCGCTCTTCGCAGCCACCATGCACGCTCTCTTCGGCGTCCCGCTTGAGACAGCCACCGCCTGCGCCGCCATGATCTTCACTATGACCAACCTCTCCGTCATCCCCGGTGGCCTGCTCACCGCACAGATTGAAGGCATCGGCCTGCGCGAGACCGTCGTCCTTCGCAATACTCCTTAGCTTCCCATTTGCCCCATCCGGTACGCTGATAAGAGCGCCATGTCGACCCTCGCCCTCGTCAGCATCATCGTCACCTCAGCCGCCCTCTTCGGTTGGCTCAGCATCCGTGTCATCCGGCTGCCTATCACCATCGGCACCATGCTGCTCACTGTCATCGCCTCCGTACTCATGATGTTCCTCGGCCGCGCCGTCCCTGCTCTGCCTGCCTGGGCCATCAGCCTTGCCGGACGCGTCCGCTTTGAAGACCTCATCCTCCACGGCATGTTGGGACTTCTGCTCTTCGCCGGCGCCTTCCTGCTCGACCTCGACTACCTCTTCCGCGAAAAGCTCTCCGTAACGCTGCTTGCGGTCATCGGCACGCTACTCTCCACCGCCGGCATCGCCGTCCTGATGCACTTCACGCTGCCCCTGCTCGGCATCCCCGCACCCTGGCTGGAGTGCCTCTTCTTCGGTACCCTCATCTCCCCCACCGACCCCGTCGCCGTCCTCGAAATGCTCCACCGCGTCGGCGTCCCCAAGAACATCCAGGCCCAGCTCGCCGGCGAGTCCCTCTTCAACGACGGCATCGGCGCCGTCCTCTTCCTCGCCGTCCTCGCCGCCTCACGCGGCCAGGCGCCCTCACTCAGCCACCTCGGCGCGCTCCTCGTCATCGAATCCGGCGGCGGCCTCATCCTCGGCATCGCCCTCGCCAAAATCGCCTCCGAGCTCATGCGTCGCGTCGAGGCCTACCAGGTCGAGGTCCTCCTCACCCTCGCTCTCGCCCTCGGCGGCTACGCCCTCGCCGAAACCCTGCGACTCTCCGCCCCGCTCGAAGCTGTCGCCGCCGGCCTCGCCCTCCGCCACTTCAACATGGGCCACACCCACGCCGAGATCTCCCACGACTCCCTCGACCGCTTCTGGCGTGTCATCGACGAGGTCCAGAACGCCATCCTCTTCGCCCTGCTCGGCTTCGAGGTGCTCCTCATCCCCTTCACCTCGCACTCCTTTGAGTCCGGCGGCCTCGCCATCCTCGCTGTCACGCTCGTGCGCATCGCCGTCGTCACGCTGGTCCTCAGCCTCGTTCGCCTGCTCCAGCCCGGCCACGCCTCCTCGCTCATCACCCTCAGTTGGGGAGGTCTCCGCGGCGGCCTCTCTATCGCTCTCGCGCTCTCTGTCCCCTATCTCTACAGCCACACCTGGATACTCGCCACCACCTACCTCGTCGTGGTCTTCTCGGTAGTCCTGCAAGGCGGCACGCTCGACCTCTTCCTCAAGCGCGCCGGCAGATTCCAATAACGCTGGCCCCACAGACTTCTGAAACACAGACTTCTGAGATTGGAGACGACACCGTGTCCCGCCCGTATCTCCAACCTCGCTTTTATCCTCTACCCTCTAACCTCTACACTCTGTTCTATGAAATGTCCGTACTGCGGGTTCACTCAGGACAAGGTCATCGACAGCCGTGAAAGCAAGGAAGCGGACTCCATCCGCCGCCGCCGCGAGTGCGAACGCTGCAACAAGCGCTTCACCACCTACGAGCGCCTCGACGAGATCCCCTACATGGTCGTCAAGAAAGACGGCCGCCGCGAGCCCTTCGATCGCCAGAAGGTTCTCACCGGCCTGCTCCACTCCTGTCAGAAGCGCAAAGTCTCCGTCACCCAGATGCAGGAGATCGTCGATGCCGTCGAAGCCTTCGTCGTCGACTCCGCCGAGCGCGAGCGCTCCACCGCCTCCGTCGGCGAGCTCATCATGACCCGCCTCCGCGAGATCGACACCGTCGCCTACATCCGATTCGCTTCGGTCTACCGCGACTTCAAGGACGTCAACGAGTTCAAGGAAGAGCTCGAAGGCCTCCTCAGCAACCGCACCACCCGAGGCCGCCGCGACCGCGACACCCCGCGCTAGGTTCCGCCCACCTTGTCTCCCCCATAAGGTGTCATCCGGAGCCCATAGGCTGTCATCTCGACCGCAGCCCATGATGTGTCATCTCGCCACCCATGATGTGTCATCTCGACCGGAGCAGGACAGTCTCATCGTCCTGCGCAGTGGAGAGACCTGCATGTGAGTGCCACCCGTGCTTCAAAGGATAGCCTCACCGCGCCCAGGCCAACCCATCCGCCTCCGGCCCCGCCGTAATAATCGCCTTCACCGTCCACGTCTTCAAGTCGATCGCCGCCACCTTCCCGCTCGTATTGCAAGACACATACGCGACCTTCTCATCCGGCCGGATCAGCACCTCCTGCGGCGCCATCGGCACATCAATCGTCTTCGCCACGGTCAGCGTCTTCAGGTCGATCACCGCCACCTTCCCCGCTGCCGGAATCGCCAGCACCAGCCACCTCCCATCAGCCGTCGGCGCACCGCCATAGCCCAGCCCCGGCAGAGGTACCCGCTTCACGACCTTCCGCGTCGCCGTATCGATCACCGCCAGCTCCGGCTTCACATAGTTCGACGTGAATACCAGCTTGTCGTCGTTCGAGATCGCAATCCGCTGCACCTTCTCCGCCACCGGAATCACTGCAAGGGTCTTGCGCGCCCTCATATCCAGCACGCTCACCGTCCCCGGCCCCACATTCGCCGTATACCCCAGCCGCCCATCATGCGACAGCACCAGCATGTGCGACTGCTCCTGCCCCGTCGGCACCGAGCCTACAATCTTCAGCGTCTTCGGGTCGATGATCGTGATCGACTTATCCAGCTCCGTCGTCACATAGAGCATCCCGCTCACCGGATCCAGCAGCGGACGATGCGGCCGCACCCCATGCCCAAACTCCACATGCGCCACAATCTTTCGCGATGGCACATCGATCACCAGCATCTCGTGCCCATCGATCCCCGGCTTGCCCACGCCCACGCTGCCATAGATCGGCAGGTACGCCGTCTTCCCATCGGGCGACACGGCCAGCTCATGCCCATGCACTCCCGGCGTGTTCTCCGCGATCGTCGCAACCTGACGGTTGCTCACGGGGTCGATGATCCCCACCGTCGCATCGCCCTGGTTCGCCACCAGCAGCGACTGCGCCTGCACACCCATCGCCAGCCCGCACACACCCACAACCGAAACAGCCCATAGTCTTCGCATGGCAGAGAAGCATACTGCACGGTTACCGCTCCCCGCCACAGCAGCCGCACCAAACCAGCCTTTACAATGAAAATGACGGCCTGAAGCAGCCATAGACCTCCATCCGGGCAGACCGCAGCTCGGAACAATTCTTGGCGCCTCAGCCTCCACACGCCCTCTAAAGGAACCCGACCGGATGTCCACTCGCACGCACCAAATCACGCTGATCGCCGGCGACGGCATCGGCCCCGAGGTCTCCGCCGCCACCGTCAGCATCCTCGAAGCTGCCGGCAAGCAGACCGGCTGCACCTTCGACTGGCACCGCTACAACGCCGGTGCCGACGCCTTCGAAAAGACCGGCGAGTACATCCCCAAGGCCCTCTACGACTCCATCGAGCACACCCGTGTCGCCCTCAAAGGCCCCGTCACCACCCCCATCGGCGGCGGCTTCTCTTCGATCAACGTCACTCTGCGCAAAAAGTTCGATCTCTACTCCAACTTCCGCCCCGTCAAATCCCTCCCCGGCCTCAAGACCAAGTTCCCCGACATCGACATGGTCATCTTCCGCGAGAACACCGAGGACCTTTACTCCGGCGTCGAAGTCATGATCAACCCCGACCTCGCGCAGTCCTTCAAGATCATCACCACCAAGGGCTCCACGCGCATCGCCAAGTCGGCCTTCGACTACGCGAAGAAACACAACCGCAAGAAGGTCCACGCCATCCACAAGGCCAACATCATGAAGCTCTCCGATGGCCTCTTTCTGCGTTGTTGCAAAGCCGTCGCCGAGCAGTTCCCCGGCATCACCTACGCCGAGCACATCGTCGACAACACCTGCATGCAGCTCGTCATGAACCCCTGGCAGTACGACATCATCCTCACCGAAAACCTCTACGGCGACATCCTCTCCGACCTCTGCAGCGGCCTCATCGGCGGCCTCGGCCTCGTCCCCGGCGCCAACCTCGGCACCGAGTGCGCCATCTTCGAAGCCGTCCATGGCTCGGCCCCCGACATCGCCGGACAGGACAAAGCCAACCCCACCGCGCTCCTTCAGTCCGCCGTCCTCATGCTCCACCACATCGACGAGACCGACACCGCCAACAACGTCCAGACCGCCCTCGAAAAGGTCTACGCCACAGGCACAACCCTCACCCGCGACGTAGGGGGCACCGCCGGCACCAAAGCCTTCGCCGAAGCTGTTATAGCAGCTCTCTAAATCCGATCAATCCCCAAACAGCGAGAGCCACGGCCTCAACCGTGGCTCTCGCTGTTGCGTGTCTTCCATTGCGCCCTCTGCGGGCTTTTACTCTGCGCCCTCTGCGTGAACGCTTTTGCCGCGCGAGAGCCGCAGGCGCGAGCGCACCCACCGCGGCATAGAATAACTACGTGATGACCTCCCGCACACTCGCCGCCATCTTCCTCGCCTCCGCTCTCACCCTCACCGGCTGCAAGCACGCAGCGGCCCCCGAAACCACCACAGCCACACCCACCACCACCGCCAGCAACCTCCCACCCGCAACCCCCGCCGTCGACCCCGCCACCGCCGGCACCATCACCGGAGCCGTCAAGTTCGACGGCAAGGCCCCGCGCGCGTCCCCATCGACATGAGCATGGACCCCGCCTGCGCCATGGCCGCCACGCCCAACACCTCTGAGGCCGTCGTCGTCAACGACCACCTCCTCCAGAACGTCTACGTCTACATCAAGTCCGGCCTGCCCGCATCCTCCGCTCCCGCCGGTGCCGCGCCCGTCGTACTTGACCAGAAGGGCTGCCGCTACACGCCGCACGTCATCGCGGTCCAGCAGGGCGGCACCGTCGAGTTCAAAAACTCCGACCCCACCATGCACAACATCCACACCACGCCCACCGACGGCTCGCCCTCCGTCGACGTCTCCGAAGGCCCCATGGGCGCGCCTCAGACTGAGCACTTCGACAAAGTCGAGACCATGCTCCCCGTCCGCTGCAACAACCACCCCTGGATGCAGGCGTACATCAACGTAGCGTCCACTCCCTACTTCGCCGTCACCGGAGCCAACGGCGGCTTCGTCATCCCCAACCTCCCGCCCGGCACCTACACTCTTGCCGCCGTACAGGAGACCCTCGGCGAAAAGGACATCCAGGTCACCGTCCCCGCCAAAGGCACCGTCAAGACCGACTTCACCTTCGCCGCCAAATAGCCTCAAACTGAGCCAAGGTCTCGCCACAGCAACCGTGGCGAGACTTGGCTAACTTCGCGCACGTGGCGGGAGACGCAACCGCCCGAACACGAGTAACCACCCGCACCTTTAACCTCGAAAATCCGGCCACCGGACAACTCTGCACCGCCAATCGTTCTCGAACCTAGAGACCACGGTTCGCCGTCTCTCGAAAGGCTCGTCCATGAACGTCCTGCTCACCACGCACGCCATTCCGCTCTGGTTCCTCGTTCTCTCGCTCTTCCTTCCCCGGCTCTGCATCTTCATCGCCTGGCTGCAGCACGGCATGGGCCACTACATCCCCGCCGCCGTCAACCTGCTTGACGTCATCGTCTGGCTCCTCATCCCCCGCCTGCTCATCCTCTTCTGGATCTATACCGATCAGGGCATCAGCCTCTGGTTCGTCATCCACGCCATCGCTCTCGTCATCGCCTGGGGCGGAGGCGGCTCCCGCATCTACTCCCGCCGCCGCGTCACCTACGTCGACTAACCTTCACCATCACCACGGCCCGCACGCAACCACCAGCGTGCGGGCTTATCGACGCAGTTCCTACTCCCTATTCCCCACTCCCTACTCCCTGCCTCTTGCGCTATCCTAGAAAGATTATGGAACGGCGCAACGTAGGTATTCTTGGCGCGACCGGTGCGGTCGGCCAGCGATTCATCCAACTCCTCGCAGACCACCCCTGGTTCAACATCACTTGGCTCGCCGCCAGCGCCCGCTCGGCCGGCAAAACCTACGCCGAGGCCTGCCAGTGGCGTCTCGACACGCCTCTCCCCGCCCACATTGCGCAGATGGTCCTCCAGCCCAACGTTCCCGAAGACGCAGGCGCTGACCTTCCGCGCATCATCTTCTCCTCGGTCGACTCCCCCATCGCGAAGGACCTCGAGCCCCGCTTCGCCGCCGCCGGCTGCGCCGTCATCTCCAACTCCTCGGCCTTCCGCATGGCCCCCGACGTCCCGCTAGTCGTCCCCGAAGTCAACGCCGACCACCTCGAAGTCATCGAGTCGCAACCCACGCGCAAGCGAACCGGCGGCTTCCTCGTCACTAACCCCAACTGTTGCGCCATCGGCCTCATCCTCCCGCTCAAGGCGCTTGAAGACCACTTCGGCATCGAAAAGCTCTTCGTCACCACCATGCAGGCCGTCTCCGGCGCAGGCTACCCCGGCGTCCCTTCGCTCGACATCCTCGGCAACGTCATCCCCTACATCAAGTCCGAAGAAGAAAAGCTCCAGGAAGAGATCGCCAAGCTCTTAGGCACAACCGACGGCAAAGGCTTCCAGCTCCTCGACGCCACCGTCTCCGCCATGTGCAACCGCGTCCCCGTCCTCGAAGGCCACACCGAGTGCGTCAGCATCAAGCTCCGCAAGCCCGCCACGCATGAGCAGATCCTCGCCGCCTGGCACAGCTTCCAGCCGCTCCACGGCAAGGGTCTCGATGGCCTGCATCTCCCCTCCGCTCCCGAGTTCCCCGTCGAGTACGTCCACGGCGACGCCCGCCCCCAGCCTCGCCTCGACCTCATGCGCGGCAACGGCATGGCCACCACCGTCGGCCGCCTCCGCCCCTGCACAATCTTCGACTGGAAGTTCACCCTGCTCTCCCACAACACCATCCGCGGTGCCGCCGGCGCCGCCATCCTCAACGCAGAGATCCTCGCCGTCCTCGGCAAGTTCGACTTCCGCAAATTCCCGCCCGTGAACTCCGCTCTCAGCGAGGCGGTGACCGTATGAGCACCCCCCGCCAGCACATCGTCGTCATGAAGTTCGGCGGCACCTCCGTCGAGGACGCCACTGCCATCCTCCGCACCGCCGCCATCGTCAACGGCCGTGTCCGCAAGGGCCTCAACCCCATCGTCGTCGTCTCCGCGATGTCCAAGGTTACCGACACGCTCCTCGCCGCAGCCGCAGCCGCCGGCAAGAACGACCGCGAAGGCGCGCTCCGCCTCTCCGACGGCCTCCGCACCCGTCACCTCAAGACCGCAGGCGACCTCGTCGGCCTCTCGCCAGAGACAGCCGACCGCCTCACCTCGCTTCAGCTCAACATCCATCACGACTTCGACGCACTCGACGACCTCCTCCGCGGCATCTCCGCCGTCGGCGAGCTCACCCCGCGCACCGAGGACAACGTCGTCAGCTTCGGCGAGCGCCTCTCCAGCCAGATGGTCGCCGCCGCTTTCTCTGAGCATGGAATCTCGTCGGCCCATGTCGACGCCCGCACCGTCATCCTCACCGACTCGCACTACGGCAAGGCCACCCCCAACGAGCGCGCCATCGAAAACGCTCTCGTCTCGCAGGTGCTCCCGCTCATCGACCTCGGCAAGGTCCCCATCATGGGCGGCTTCATCGGCTCCTGCGACGGCATCACCACCACCCTCGGCCGTGGCGGGTCAGACTACACCGGCGCCCTCGTCGGCGGCGGCCTCCACGCCGGAGCCATCGAAATCTGGACCGACGTCAACGGCATCATGACCACCGACCCGCGCATCTGTGCCGACGCCCTCCGCGTCCGCACCATCAGCTTTGAAGAGGCCGCCGAGCTCGCCTACTTCGGCGCAAAGGTCCTCCATCCCGCCACGATTCTTCCAGCGGTTCAGAAGAACATCCCCGTCTTCGTCCTCAACAGCCGCAACGCGCAAAACGAAGGCACAAAAATCGTCGCCGCCCCGCCGCCCTGCGCCAGCCCCTTCAAGTCCATCGCGGCCAAAAAGCGCCTCACCATCATCGACATCGTAGCCAGCCGCATGTTGCTCGCTCACGGCTTCCTCAAGCTCGTCTTCGACGTCTTCGACAAGCACAAGTGCGCCATCGACATGGTCTCCACCTCGGAGGTCTCCATCTCCGTCACCGTCGACTCCCGCGAAGCTCTCCCCGCCATCTGCGCCGAGCTCTCCCAGATCGCCGACGTCAAATACGAATCCGACAAGGCCCTCATCTGCCTCGTCGGCGAGGACATCCGCGGCCAGGCCGGCATCTCCGCGCAGGTCTTCACCGCTATCTCCCACGTCAACGTGCGGATGATCTCCCAGGGCGCCAGCGAGATCAACATGAGCTTCATGATCAACGAGGAAGATGTAGACGAGGCCATCCGCTCGCTCCACAAAAAGTTCTTCGCCTCCCCCGACCCCACCGTCTTCGACATCGAAGCCCGCACAGTCGTAGCCGCCAAGGTCTAACGTACATAGATACACTTCGCTTGTCTTGGCAAACGGAGGGAGCAGGGGCCTTCAGGCCCCTGAATCAGGCGACCATTTCTTCGGGGCTTCAGCCCCGGCCTCTTTAAGGAGTCACCCATGCGTGTCCTCGTCCTCGGAGTCGGCAAGACCGGCAAACTCGTAGCAGAAGTCGCCGCCGAGCGCGGCCACAGCGTCCACGTCCTCGACGCCACGGAGAACAAGGACGGTGCCGCCCTCACCGCTCCCTTCGTCGCCGGCTTCGACGTCATCATCGACTTCACCACCCCCGAAGCTGTCGTCTCCAACATGCGCGCCTGCCTCTTCACCGGTGCCAAGATGGTCATCGGCACCACCGGTTGGTACGACAAGCTCAACGACATGAAGTCCCTCGCCGAGCGCCGCGGCGGCTCGCTCCTCTACGGCACCAACTTCTCCATCGGCGTCCAGCTCATGCTGCAGCTCACTCGGCAGATGGCCACCGCCCTTAAGGACGCTGGCTACACCTTCTCTATCTCCGAGACCCACCACGTCTCCAAGCTCGACTCCCCCTCCGGCACCGCCATCACCCTCGGCGAAGCCGTCCGCACCATCATCGACCCCCACAAAGAGATTCCCATCTCCGCCAGCCGCGTCGGCGACGCCGCCGGCATCCACACCGTCGAAGCCATCAGCCCCAACGACCGCATCCTCCTCACCCACGAGTCCGCCTCGCGCCGTCCCTTCGCCGAAGGCGCCGTCCGCGCCGCCGAATGGCTCTCTACCCGCACCGGCGTCTACGACATCCGCGACGTCTTCGACAAGCTCTAGCCAACACCAAAGCACGCGGAGCATACACAACGCCGGCAGGCGTCCACGCTGGTCGGCCTTCTTTTGCTTGTCGTTTTTCTTGTTTGTCATTCCCGATGGGAATCTGCTTCTGTCGTTGCAGTTGCTTCTAGGTACCCCGAGGCTTTAGCCTCGGGTCTCATAGCCTCCCACGAAGCGAAGGGCTTTAGCCCCTGGGGTATGCTTCCTCTACTTCCGCCACCGGAGACCCATCCATACGCAGCTTTCTCGCGGATGGGTGGGATGCAACACGTCCGCAGCCCTTACTCCTGCCGCCCCACCACAACCTCCACCCCCGCCACCACTGCGCGCGTCTGGTTCTGCACCCCCAGAATCTCCTGGTAATCCGTATTGCTCAAATTCGTCGCCCGCACATAAGGCTTCACGCGCCCCTTGTCCCAAGCCGCCGACGCATCCCAAACCGGGTACACACTCCGATCGATCCTATTCACCACGCGAATCCGCTGCCGCAACAATAACCCATTACGAAACCGCCCGATCCACTCCGCACTCGCATTCTGCACCGGATAGTTGAACACATACTCGTCCTGCAACCCGTTCAGTGTGCCCTTGCCACCCACAACGGTCGTCAACCCCACGCGAAACTCCTGCCCAGCCAACGGCCTCCAGTCCACGCTGGATTCCGTACCCGTCAAATGAAGCCCCGTAAGGTTCTCCGCCTGCCAGGACTGCAAAGCATTCGCGCGCACATAGTCGATCGTATTGGTCTCCGCCGTATGAAACGCCGTGAACGACAGCGCCAGCTTCTCACTCGCATACCAGTCTGCGCCGCCATCAAAGTTCCATGCCGACTCCGGCTTCAAATCCGCATTCCCTTTCGTCGTTGGATCGTTATAGTACTTATCCGTATACGTCGGCTGCCGAAACCCGCGCCCCACCGAAGCCCTCAGCTTCACCTGCCGCGGCAGCCGCACACTCGCTGCAACATCCGGCGTGAACACATTCGTCCCGCCGTCAAAAATCTCCTCTCGGGCCCCCGCCGAAAGCGTCCCCCACTTCGCCCCCGTCCACTCAAACCCCGCATACCCTGCCCCACGGTTGCGCCCATGGTCACCCAGGCTGTTGCTATCGATCTCATCCGCATTCTCCTCCAACCCATAAAACACCGCGGCCCCGTGCAGCGGCAGCGTCTCCTTACGCCGTACCGCACCCTGCCAGCTCGTATCGATGTGGTTGTTCTCATACACGCTCGGGTCATCCCGCAGCAGCACATACTCATCCGTATGCCGCCGATACGCCAGCATCGCCTGCGTCTTTGCATTCACCTGCTGGCTCAGCGCCGCGAACCACCCCTTCGTCCGCTCATACGATTCGTAGTCCCCATAAAACTGGTTCGCCCCAAACGAGCGATCGCTCGCCGCCAGCAGCACATCGCTATCACCCAGCCACGACTTCGCCCGTGTCTCCGAGCTAGCCTCCTCGGACCGATAATCCCTGTCCGCAATAAACCCATCCGAAAACTCGCGCCCACCCGCAATCACT
This sequence comes from Granulicella sp. 5B5, assembly GCF_014083945.1. Lineage (GTDB taxonomy): Bacteria > Acidobacteriota > Terriglobia > Terriglobales > Acidobacteriaceae > Granulicella. The sequence continues at coordinate 890,051 of NZ_CP046444.1, forward strand.
TCACTCGCGTTCTTCCCACCCCACGAAGCCACCGCTGCCTGCTCCTGCTCGCCATAGCTCCCGCCACCCGCCCGCAATTTCAGCGAGTACCCCTCCACCGGCGCAGCCGTCACAAAGTCCACCACCCCGCTCACCGCATCCGACCCATACAGCGCCGACCCAGCCCCATGCAGCACATTCACACTCTGCAGCGCATCCGCCACCACCGGCAGATCCAGGTTGAAGTGCGAAGTCTCCGCATCATTGATGCGAAACCCATTCAGCAGCACCAGCGTCTGCTCAAACGACCCGCCACGGATCGTCACATCCGTCTGCACCCCCGCCCCGCCGCGCTCTTCCAGATCCACCGACGCATCGCTGCGCAATAGATCCTGCGCATCGCCATACACCAGCTTCGTCGGCTGCACATCCAGCGTCGCCGTCGACCGTGCCGACTGCCCCTCGGTCAACGGATCAGGCGCGCCCACCACCACCACCGTCGTCTGCACCGTCGGTACCGCCTGCGGCTGTTGCGACACCTGCTGCGCACTCCCTGCAACCACCATCAAACCCGGCAATACCCACGCCGCGCTCTTCACTCTTCCCACCATCCATCCGTCACAAAAACTCGCAAGATTCATGCTTCCAGCCTCAGCCATGCAGCGGCTCTCTTCAAGCATAGTTTGGTATCGTCAGAGATAATTGAGTAGTTCAACCAAAACACCTATGCGCATCGAAACCTTCCTCAAAGAAAGCCCCATGTTCTGCATCTCTCTCGCCGCGCGCCGCTTCGACGCCCTGACGACCCAGCTCCTGCAGACCGACGACCTCAACTTCCTCGAAGCCCTCATCCTCGCCACGCTCTTCTTCGAGTCCCCCGCCCCCGTCAAGCCCTCGCAGCTCGCCGAAACCTTCGGCACCACCCGCGGCAACGTCAGCCATTGCGTCTCCTCGCTCGAAGCCCGCGGCCTCGTCCAGCGCAAAATCGACCCTAACGACGCCCGCGCCTATCACCTCGCGCTCAAACCTCTGGGACGCAAAACCGCCATCCGCGTCATCGGCGCTCTCGACAAAGTGCAACGAAGCTTCGAGCACAAGGTCGGCAAAGACGCCCTGCAGTCCGCCCTCCACATCGTCCGCGCTCTCTCCGGCCTCGTATAACCCACACGCCACACCGCCCGCTTGCACTCCAGCCCGCAGCGACCTACGCTTAACTCATGGCTACTGCATCCACTCCCGTCTTCGCCGGCAATCACCCTCACGCATTTGCTTCGCTCTCTTTCGAACAAAAGCTCGACCGCCTCGCCGAAGTCGCCGTCCGCGTCGGCCTCGGCATCCAGCCCGGCCAGACCCCTCCGCAGGAGCTCTTCCTCACCTCGCCCATCGACGCGCTCCCGCTCGCGCGCCTCATCACCGCCCAGGCCTACAAGGCAGGCGTCAAGCTCGTCACCACCATCTTCTCCGACGATGCCTCCACCCTCGCCCGCTACGAGCACGCCACCGACGCCAGCTTCGACTACGCGCCCACCTGGTTCTACGACGGCGTCGCCGCGGCCTTCAAATCCGGGGCCGCGCGCATGGCCATCGCCGGCGCCAACCCCGCGCTCCTCGCCGGCCAGGACCCCGACAAGGTCTCCCGCGCCAACGTCGCCGTCTCCAAGGCCTACAAGCCCGCGCTCGAGTTCATCACCCGCCACGACATCAACTGGACCATCGTCGCCGCCGCCACACCCGCCTGGGCCGAGCTCGTATTCCCCCACGACGCCCCCAACGTCGCCCTCGCCAAGCTTTGGGACGCTATCTTCTTCTGCTCCCGCATCACCGGCGACGACCCCATCGCCGACTGGAAGCACCACAACGCCCACCTCCGCAACCGCGTCAACTTCCTCAACAACAAGCGCTACCACTCCCTCCGCTTCTTCACGCCCGACGATGCCACCGACCTCACCGTAGGCCTAGCCGACAACCACCTCTGGGCCGGCGGCGGCACCACCGCAGGCAACGGCATCTACTGCAACGCCAACATCCCCACCGAAGAGTGCTTCACCACCCCGCACAAGTCCCGCGTTAACGGCCACGTCAGCGCATCCAAGCCGCTCTCGCACCAGGGCACGCTCATCGAAAACATTCGCTGCGAGTTCAAGGACGGCAAAATTACCAAGGCTACAGCCACAGCGGGCGAAGCCGCCCTCAACAAGCTCATCTCCGCCGACGAAGGCGCCCGCCAGCTCGGCGAAGTGGCACTCGTGCCCAACCCGTCGCCCATCGCGCAGTCCGGCATCCTCTTCTGGAACACCCTCTTCGACGAGAACGCCGCCAGCCACATCGCCCTCGGCCAGGCCTACTCCACCTGCCTCATCGACGGTGACAAGCTCACCAACGAGCAGCTAGCCGCCCTCGGCGCCAACGAGAGCCTCATCCACGTCGACTGGATGATCGGCGGCCCCACCATGTCCGTCGACGGCCTAAGCGCCGACGGCACCCCCGAACCCCTCATGCGCAACGGAGACTGGGTCTAGCTCCCTCACACACATCGGGTGCCCCACGTCTCGCTTCTGAGACGTGGGTTCGCAGGAAGCTCGCTCACCACGGTGGACATATTTGCATTGAAGGGGCGGGACTTCAGTCCCGCCGTAAATTCCAGCAATGAAGATGGGGGGCTTCAGCCCCGGAGGGAGTGCGATGCCACCCACCATCCGCCGCGCCACCCCCGACGACCTCACTTCCGTCCTCGCGCTCCTAACCCTCTACTACAACGAGTGGCAAATCCAGCAGCGCGACGACGAGCCCACCGTCGCCGCCAAGCTCCAGCACGCGCCACTCGGCTATTTCCTCGCCTTCATCGACAACGAACCCGCAGGCTGCGTCATGCTCCGCGATCTCCCCAACATCCCCAGCGCCGCCGAGCCCTCAGCTGAGTGCAAACGCCTCTACGTCGCGCCCGCCTTTCGCGGCCACCGCCTCGCCAACCTCCTCATGGACGCAGCCGAGTCCACCGCCCGCACTGCCGGCTATCACTGGCTCTACCTCGACAGCGCCGCCGAGTTCACCACCGCCATCGCCCTCTACCGCCGCCGTGGCTATCTAGAAATCCCCCGCTTCAACGACAACCCTCAGGCCACCATCTTCATGCGCCTCGCCCTCACCGCATAGCCGTTGTATCCTTCCCTCCATATGGCAGACGACCGTCTCACTACCGCGCGCATGGAAGCTTTCTCCGACGGCGTCATCGCCGTCATCATCACCATCATGGTGCTCGATCTCCACGTCCCTGCCGAGCACCTCAGCAACCTCGAAGGCCTCCACGCCGTCGCGCCGACGCTCTTCATCTACCTGCTCAGCTTCGTCCAGGTCGGCATCTACTGGGTCAACCACCACTACCTCCTCGACGACGCCGAAACCGTCACCCACGGCATGCTCTGGGCCAACCTCACCTTCCTCTTCTGCCTCTCGCTCTTCCCCTTCGCGGCCCGCTGGGTCGGCGAGCGCGGCATCTCGTCCTTCTCCATCGCTCTCTACGCCGTCGTCTCCGTCCTCCCGGCGCTCGCGTGGAACGTGCTCTCCGCGATCATCTGCCGCCGCAGCGGCGCCACCTCCGCCGACAGCCCCGCCAAGCTCTTCATCTCCTCCGCGCTCTACCTCGGAGCCATCCCCATGGCCTACGTCTCACCCTACGCAGCCCTCGCCATGCTCATCGCCGTCGCCATCCTCTGGCTCATCCCGCCACGCAAGATCGTCGAGATGACGCAAAACACCCACACCCATTCGCTGTAAACTCACATTCGGCATGAACCTCTCCGGCTGCGGCACCGCTCTCGTCACTCCCTTCGCTCAAGACGGCTCCCTCGACGAGCCCGCTCTCCGCGCCCACGTCCAGTGGCAGATCGAGAGTGGCGTCTCGCTCCTCATCCCCTGCGGCACCACCGGCGAAGCCTCCACCCTCACCGAGCAGGAGTGGCTCCGCGTCATCGAGATCACCATCGAAGCCGCCGCCGGCCGCGTCCCCATCTTCGCCGGATGCACGCACAACGCCACCGCGCAGGCCGTCGCCAACGCCAAGAAGCTCGCCAAGCTCACCGGCCTCACCGGCATCCTCACGGCAAATCCTTACTACAACCGCCCCGGGCAGGAAGGCCAGTACCAGCACTTCCGCGCCATCGCCGAAGCCGTCGACCTGCCGATCCTCCTCTACAACATCCCCGGCCGCACCGCTACCAACCTGCTCCCCGAAACCGTCCTCCGCCTCGCCGAGCTCAAAAACATCGTCGGCATCAAGGAGTCCTCCGGCGTCATGGGCCAGATCACCGAACTCCTCGCCCAGGCCCCGGCGGACTTCAAAGTCTTCGCAGGCGACGACGCCCTCGCCCTCCCCGTCATCGCCCTCGGCGGCGTCGGACTCGTCTCCGTCGCCTCCAACGCCATCCCCGGCCCCATGTCGCAGATGATCGCCGCCGCCCTCACCGGAACTCAAGAAGCCTGGGCCACCGCACGCCAGCTCAACGCGCGCTACTTCGCCCTCATGCAGGCCCACTTCATCGAGCCCAGCCCCTCCCCCATCAAGACCTCGCTCGCCCTCCTCGGCCGAGGCTCAGAAAACCTCCGCCTCCCCATGGTCCCCGTCACCGACGCCACCCGCACTAAACTCCGGACGCTCCTCACCAGCCTCGGCCTGCTCCCCTAGCCAACCTGGCTCTTGCCGCCACCCGCGCTCTTGCCCTTCGCCACAGCGTCCGTGGCGAAACTTCGCTCACTTCGCGCCCTTGGCGGGAGCTCTCTTCCGCATCCCTCCAGGCTGTCGAGGCGCCCCACTACCGCTCGTACATAAACGTCCCACACAGGTCCGTAGCGTTCATCATCCCTTCGCCCGTCAGCACCGGCATCGCCGTCCCTGAAAAGAACGCAAGCTGCAGGCTACGCCCGTCCGTATAGCTCACCATCCACTGCGTATCTTCGCTGCCGCAAAGCGTGTTCTTGTGCACAAACTTCTTGGTTCCGGGAATGTTCAGCCGATACAGCCTTCCCCCCTCCACCGGATCGCCATCCATATCGAACGTAGCCTTCACCTCCGCCGGCTTCAGGTCCCGAATCTCCGCGATCACATAGGACGAGAAGTTGATCGCCATCTTATCCCCTCCAAAGTACACATCACCCGTAACGGACTGCGCTGTTTTGCTCGCCGCCCGCCACGCGCCCTTCTCCTGGGCCCCGCTCTGCGCCACAACCCGGTCCGCACCCGCCAGCCCCAACACAGCCATCATCGCCAACAACGTCAAACGCTTCATCTCTCCAGCATCGCACCTGCCGCAACCCGAATCAAACCGGTACCACCCATCGGAATCCTCTTGGCACCCCTCTCGACAGCCATGCTGTCTGACAGCTATCGTCCTCAACGAGGACATCCATGCAAACCACCCGTCGCGACCTCTTCAAGACCGGCCTCGCCACCGCCGCAGCCGCCGCGCTCCCAGCCTCCGCCGCCATCCCCCGCCACACCCACAGGACGCTCTCCGCCACCGAGCTCGAAGCCAACTACACCAAACTCAACGCCGAGCTCGCCCGCCCCGTCTTCAGACGCGAGCTCTTCCCCAACCCCGTCGTACTCGACTCCATCGAGCTCCTCCACTACAAAAACTCCTGGCTCTGCCGCGTCCGCTCCACCAACGGTGCCGAAGGCATCTCCATCTCCAACGCCCAGCAGATGAAGTCCCTCTATCCCATCTTCGTGGACCGCGTTGCACCCTTCTTCCTCGGCCAGGACGTCCGCGACCTCGAACGCCTCCTCGACCTCTCCATGGTCTACCAGTCCAACTACAAAGCCACCGGCCTCGCCGTCTTCGTCCCGCTCGCCACGCTGGAGTTCGCCATCCTCGACCTCTTCGGCAAGATGTCCAACCGCTCCATCGGCCTGCTCATCTCCGACAAGATCCACAACCCCAAAATCGCCGTCTACCAGGCCAACGGCGAGCGCTACATCTCCCCGGAAGAGACCATCGCGCACCTCAAGCGCGACGTCGCCATCTCTCATGCGAAGGCGATCAAGTTCAAACTCGGCGGCCGCATGTCGCACATCGAAACCCCGCCCGACCGCAGCGCGCGCCTCATCCCCATGGTCCGCGAAACCTTCGGCGACCAGATGGTCATCTCCGCCGACGCCAACGGCTCCTACACGCCGGAAGAAGCCATCCCCATCGGCAAACTCATGCAGCAGTACAAGTACGCGTTCTACGAAGAGCCCGTCCCCTTCGACAACTACGACGGCCTCCAGCAGGTCGCCGACGCCCTCGAGATCCCCATCGCCCTCGGCGAGCAGGAGCCCTCCACCTGGAACTTCCGCCACGTCCTCGCCCACAATGCCGTCGGCATCGTCCAGCAGGACATGTTCTACTTCGGCGGCATGTGCCGCTGCATGAAGGTCGCCCGCATGGCCGCCGTCCTCAACAAGCAGTGCATCCCGCACATCAGTTCCACCGGTCTCGGCTACCTCTACATGATGCACTTCGTCTCCGCCATCACCAACTCCGGCCCGTACCACGAGTTCAAGGAGTTCAACAACGATCTCCCCTACAAGTGCGCCACCTCCACGCTCCGCTCCAACGCCGACGGCGTCATCACCGTCCCCACCGGCCCCGGAGTAGGCGTAGAGATCGACCCCGACTACATCAAAAAACACGAAGTCATGAAAGTCATCAAACCCGCCAACTTCAAAGACGCCGAATAGCTTTCAAACATCGCCACCGCCGCCGTGGCGAACCTTAGCTAACTTGGCGTACTTTGCGGGAACGCACTTGCCCTTGCTTTTGCTTTTTTGTTTGTCATTCCCGCAGGAATCTGCTTCTAAGGACCAACCCATGCTCTTCCTCCTTCTCGCCCTGCTTCAAACGCCGCAGCCACCACCCGTCACCATCTGGCCGCACGGCATCTCACCCCTCGGCATCAAACACAAGGACGACTTCGGCAACCACGGCCTCTCCATTACCGTCCACACCACCTCCGGCATCGCCGAAGTCCATGAGACCACCGCCGACGTCATGATCGTCCAGAGCGGCGAAGCCACCCTCATCTACGGCGGCGAAGTCATCGACCCCAAACGCACCTCCCCGCACGAGGTCCGCGGCACCGGCATCAGAAACGGCACCACCGTCCCCATCACCACCGGAGACGTCATCCACTTCGCCGCCGGCGTCCCCCACCAATGGATCGTCGCCCCCGGCCACCAGATCACCTACCTCGTCGTCCATATCGAACAACCCACCCCATGACCCCTTCCCTTAAGCCCGAGCCAAACAACACTCGTCTCCAACAGCCCCGCCGTAGCGAAACTTCGCTCACTTTGCGGACTTCGCGGGAGACGCTTCTGCTTTTGCTTTTCTTGTTTGTCATTCCCGCACGAAATCTGCTTCTCGCCCAATCCACCCCAAAAGCCCAGCTTGAGCACCTCCGCCAGCAAGCCATACACGCCCTCTACATCGACGACCCCCTGCCGCCGCTCCACACCCATGCCTATGGCTCTCTCCTCGCCACCCCCAACATCCGCGTCGAGCACATCACCTTCGCCACGCAGTTCGGTCAGCGAGTCCCCGCCATCGTCTACGTCCCAACGCACACCCACGGCAAGCTCCCCGCCATCGTCGTGGTCAACGGCCACGGCGGCGACAAGAGCTCCTGGTACGCCGTCTACACCGGCCTGCTCTACGCCACCGCCGGCGCCGTCGTCGTCACCTACGACCCCGTCGGTGAGTTCGAGCGCTCCATCACCAAGGGCTCCGAAACCGGCGAGCACGACAAGCCCATCCCCGGCCTCAAACATCCAGAACGCGTCGGTGGCTGGATGATCGAAGACGTCATGCAAGCTGTCCGCTACGCCGCCTCGCGATCCGACGTCGACACCACCCGCATCGCCGTCCTCGGCTACTCCATGGGCTCCTTCCACGCGATCCTCGCCTCGGCACTCGCCGGCCCGCAGCTTCCACGCATCCGCGCTGCCGTCCTCTCCGGTGGCGGCAACCTCGACGGCCACAACGAATACTGGGACTCCAGCCCCAAGCTCAACTGCCAGTCCGGCCCCTACAAAGCCCTCGACTTCCTCGGCGCCGCCTCTGGCACTTCGGATAAAAGAGGCGCCGTCCTCTACGCCCTCCGCGCTCAATCCGGCCCCACCTACATCATGAACGGCGAGCAGGACTCCCTCATCACCAAGTTCAACGAGAAGGAGCCATTCTTCGCCGCCCTCCGTCTGCGCATCGCCGCCATCACCGGCTCGCAGACCAATCTCCCCGAAACCATCTGGTTCCCCGAAGCCGGCCACCGTCCCAGCTGGGTCACCCGCCCCGCCGCCCTCTGGCTCAACCACCAGCTCCACTTCCCCAACTGGACCGACGCCCAGATCGACGCCTTCCCCACCATCCGCGCCGCCGAGTGGGTCGCCAAAACCGGTGTCCGCATCTCGAAGGGCTACCAGGTCGAGCAGAAGGAAGGCGGAGTTCTCGCCCTCGACCTCAACCTTCCCGGCCTCACCCGCGAGCAACTCGAAGCCGTCCCCGAATCGGACTGGCAAAAGAACCACACCCTCTACACCCTCGAAGGCTGGACCCCGAAGGCCCTCGCCGCCGACGCCACCGCCACCGCCCCGAGGCCTTGACACGCCTCGTACAATAGAAACAGAGGCAAGACTGCGCGGCCGAGCTGGGCTCTTCCTCCAGCAGTCCAGTGTCGCCAGCAACTTTATTTGACAACCGAACGCCTCCACCGGCCCGGTAACCACCAAACTGGTTACGAGCCTAACTCCAATTGGCTGCGGATCATACCCGCAAAACCAGGGGAGGGTAGGCATCCCAGTGGACCGGAAAATCCACTGCGGCTCTCCCGTACAATCGGGCTAATCATGACCCACGCTAGCCCCCATGTTCTGGAACCCAAAATCGAGCACTGGTTCGCCCAGGGCGCTGCCGCCATCGGCGAAAACGACGCGATCTACACCTTCGAGCTTCTCCGCGAGGCCCTCGAGCTCGGTCGCCTTCGCTCCGCCGAACCCGACGCGACCGCACCCACCGGCTGGCGCGTCAACCCCTGGGTCAAGCGCGGCATCCTGCTCGGCTTCCGCCTCGGCGCCCTCACCCAGATGGACGGCGAGCACCCACTCGGCCAGGCAGCTCTGTCGTTCGTCGACAAGGCCACCTACCCGGTCCGCCGCTTCATCCCGGACGACGGCATCCGCATCGTCCCCGGCGGCAGCAGCGTCCGCGCCGGCGCACACCTCGCCAAAGGCACCGTCATGATGCCCCCGGCCTACGTCAACGTCGGCGCCTTCGTCGATGAAGGCACCATGATCGACTCACACGCCCTCGTCGGCAGCTGTGCCCAGATCGGCAAGCGCGTCCACCTCTCCGCCGCCGCACAGATCGGCGGAGTCCTCGAGCCGGTCAACGCCTCACCGGTCATCATCGAGGACGACGCCCTCGTCGGCGGCAACACCGGCGTCTACGAGGGCACCATCGTCCGCAGCCGCGCCGTCCTCGCCGCCGGAGTCATCCTCACCCGCGGCACCCCGGTCTACGACCTGCCCAACAACACGGTGCTCAAGGCAACAGCTGACGCGCCTCTGATCATCCCCTCAGGAGCCGTCGTCGTAGCTGGCAGCCGCGCCATCACCCACGGCCCCGGCAAAGACCTCGGCCTCAGCGTCTACACCCCCATCATCGTCAAATACCGCGATGAAAAAACCGAACTCTCCACCACCCTGGAGGACCTCCTGCGCTAGCCGCGGGAACCTCCAGCACAACACCCACGTACTGAAGAAGGAAGGAGTTTCCCATGAAGGTCCTGCTCTTCGTCATCCTGCTCATCTTCTGCTGGCCGCTGGCCCTGCTCGCGATCGTGCTCTACCCCATCGTCTGGCTGCTTCTGCTGCCCTTCCGCATCGTGGGCATCGCCGTCGATGGCGTCCTGGAGCTGCTCCGAGCCATCTTCACCCTGCCCGGCCGTCTGCTCCGCGCCATCTAACGTTTACCTCATACACCCGGCGCGAACCTGATACGCTGTTGCCCATGCAAGCCCTCAACCAGCACATCGCCAAAGACGGCTTCCGCCTGCGCGGGACGTCCATGTCCCGCATCGACGGCTTCTCCGACGTCGTCTTTGGCTTCGCGCTCACCCTTCTCGTCGTCTCGCTGGAAGTCCCCCGCACCTACGACGAGTTCCATGCAGCCCTGCTGGGCTTCTTCCCCTTCGCTGTCTGTTTCTTCTTCCTCATTCTCGTCTGGCTCGCGCACTTCCGCTTCTTCCGCCGCTACGGTCTGCACGACCTCAGCACCATCTGGATCAACTGCGCCCTGCTCTTTTCGGTGCTCTTCTACGTCTATCCACTCAAGTTCCTCTTCTCCGTCACCACCGGCTCTCACATCGGCCCTGGCGCCTTCACCAACCCCTACCAGCCACGCGAAGTGATGACTGTCTACGGCGTGGGCTTTGCCGCTATCTACTTCTGCCTAGCCGCCCTCTATCTCAACGCCTGGCGTCAGCGCCACGTGCTCAAGCTCAACCCGGTAGAGACGGCCATGACCATGAGCGACTTCGTCGACAAACTCGGCGATGCCATCATCGGTCTGTTCTGCGCGCTGATGGCACAACTCCTTCCACCGGATCACGCCGGTGACGCCGGCTGGTTCTTCTTCCTCATCGCCATCTGGAGCACCATCAACGGATTCATCGGTGGCCGCGCCGTCCGCCGCGCCCGCGTCAACCTCACGCCTGAAGATCTCGAACCCCTATCTCATGGAAACTGATTCACCGCTTGGACTTCCCCGTTCGCCGCCGCTGCATAGTGCGGTAGACTGAAAGTCCATGGCAAATGAAAAACTGCAAATAATCCCGCTCGGCGGGCTCGGTGAGTTCGGCATGAACTGCATGGCTCTCCGCTTCGGCGACGACATCCTCGTCATCGACGCCGGCCTCATGTTCCCCGAAGAAGAGCTCCTCGGCGTCGATATCGTCGTCCCGGACATCTCCTATCTCATCGAGAACCGCGACAAGGTCCGCGGCATCGTCCTCACCCACGGCCACGAAGACCACATCGGCGGCCTCCCCTGGATACTCTCTGAGCTCAACGTACCCGTCTACGGCACCGAGTTCACCCTCGCCTACGTCGAAGGCAAGCTCGAAGAGCACCGCCTCCTCGACGATGCCGAGCTCATCGAGATGCTTCCCGGCGACCGCATCACCCTCGGCGCCTTCAGCATCAACCCCATCCGCGTCACGCACTCGCTGGTCGACTGCGTAGCACTCGCCATCCACACCCCCGTCGGCATCGTCCTCCACACCGGCGACTTCAAAATCGATCTCTCTTCACCCGACGGTCATCCCTTCGACCTTCAGGCCTTCGCCGACCTTGGCAAGCAGGGCGTGCTCGTCCTCCTGCAGGACTCCACCAACGTCGATCGCCCCGGCTTCACCCCGGGCGAAAAGGCTGTCATCCCGCGCCTCGACGACATCTTCGGCGCCACGAAGAAGAAGCTCTTCTTCTCCTGCTTCTCCTCCTCGATCCACCGCATGAAGATCGCGATGGACCTCGCTCAGAAGCATGGCCGCAAGGTCGCGCTCATCGGCCGCTCCATCGACAACTCCGCGGAGATCGCGCAGGACCTCGGCTATCTCGACCCCGCCCCCGGCCTCATCATCAACCCCGGCCAGATCCGCGACACTCCAGCGAACAAGCTGTTGATCCTTATCTCCGGCACGCAGGGCGAACCCATGTCCGCCCTCTCCCGCGCCGCCGTCGACAACCACAAGTTTGCCAAGATCGACGCCGGCGACACAGTGCTCCTCAGCTCGCGCGTCATCCCCGGCAACGAAAAGGCCATCTACCGCGTCATCGACCACCTCGAACGCCGCGACGCCCGCGTCATCCACGACGACGGCACCAACGGCCTCATCCACGTCTCCGGCCACGGCTCGCAGGAAGAGCTGCGCATGATGATCAACCTCGTGCGTCCAAAGTTCTTCATCCCCGTCCACGGCGACTACCGCCACCTCAAGCGCCACGTCGAGCTCGCCTCCGCCACCGGAATCCCCGAGAAGGTCATCCTCATGGAGGACGGCGACGTCCTCACCGTCGATCCCAAGTCAGCCGAGAAGACCGGCAAGGTCACCGTCGGCCGCGTCTGCATCGACAACAACTCCACCGCTGACGTCGTCGAAGACACCGTCATCCGCGACCGCAAGCACCTCGGCGAAGACGGCGTCTTCCTCCCCATCATCGCCATCAACCGCCGCACCGGCCAGGTCGAAGGCACACCCGAAATCACCACCCGCGGCTTCGCGGCAGACGATCCCGAACTCCTCCGCAACGCCCGCGACATCGTCGTGCGCACCCTCGAAACCTCCAGCGAAGAAGAGCGCCGCGACTACGGCGTCATGAAGGACAAGATCCGCGGCGACCTCAAGCGCTTCATCCAGAAGAACGCCAACCGTCGCCCGCTCATCATGCCCATCATCCTTGAGCTGTAAGCATCCAGGGCTCTAACTCAAAGGTGTTGGCTGCGTCACTTGAACTTCTTCAGCCACACGTTCCGCACCGACACCTTTGAGGGCTGCCCTTCAAGCTCAATGCCGATCAACCCCGTCGCGTTGTTCGATGACGCCGGATCATCATCGATCAGCACAGTCATCAGCTGCCCATTCAGAATGTGCAGAAACACGCCGCCGCGCGCGATGATCTCGTACTGGTTCCAATCGTTGATCTTCACGTAGCCGCTCAGCGCAGGGCGATCGCCGATATTGGCAACCAGCCTCTTCGTCACACCCGGCTCGGCCTCAACCACCTGCCCCAGATACGCCTCAATCCCCAGCGGCGTGTTCTCGGAGTAGATCTGGCCGTTGTATGAAAAATGCTGCGGGTTCACCGGATACCAGAAGTCCGCCTGCGGCCCGGTCATCATCCAGTTCAGGTTCGGCGTCGGCGTGCCCGCAGGAAACCCACGCAGCCACGGCTTGCCCACGCTGCTGCGGTATTGAATACCGCTGCCGCCACCCTCTTCCACCTTGATCTCCAGCTTCAGATCAAAATTCTTCGCCTCGCTCCCGTGATACGAAATGTAGCTGTTCGGTCGCGGCTTGTCCTTAAACGACTCACCCACAATCGCGCCATTCTCGACCCGCCACACCGTCGGATCACCATCCCAATCTTTCAGCGTCTTGCCGTCGAAGATCTGGGTGAAGCCTGCATGGTCATCGAAGGCCAGCGGATCAGGTTCATGGAACGGAACTACAACTCGCTTCTGTGCCTGCTGCGCCACCAGGCAATACGATCCGCAAGCCACCATCAACACCGCGGCACATCGGCTCAAAGCACTTCCGGAACGTGTCATAGAGAACCTCTACGACACATTCTCTCCCACGCACTCCGCACAGTTTCTCTACAACCTCCGCTATACGGAACATCGCCCTACAAGCCGTTAAGCCTCGTCTCTCTCCACCGTCTCCAAAATCGTCTCCGACGGCATCGGCTTCTTCGCAAAGTAGTACAGCCCATACGCCAGCAACGCAAACGCCACCACGCTCACCCAGTCCTTGTACAGCGGATTCGTCGAGCTGAAATGCGGCGTCGGTTTATGTGTCACACTCTCCAACAGCTTCAACCCGACACCGGTCAAGCCCACAATGCCGCCCGCGGCAATCAGCCCTGAAGCCAGCAGGCTTCCCGACGAGACCTCTTTCTCAGCCTCAGTCTTCGCAACCTGTCCCGACCTCTCCGCCGCACGATCTACCAGCCATCGCACCGCGCCACCGCAGAAGATCGCCAGCGTCGTCCCAATCGAGAGGTACGCACCCACCGCAAACGTCAGCGACCGAACCCCCAGCAACTCGATGCCCACCACCAGCGCCACGCCCAGCAGCACCAGGCTCCACGGCAACCTGCGGCTCAGGATGCCATTGATCACCGTCGCCATCAACCTCCCCTGTGGCGCCGCCACATCCTCGCTGCCAATGCCCTGCACCCACTGAACCTCGATCTTCTGTGTCGCCGGGTCGTAAAGATACTTCCCATCCTCCAGCGTGTTCGCGCCAATCGAGTTCAGCAGCACGTACTTGTGTGCACCATTCACCGTCGCCCCTGTGCCTGTCACCTTCGCGCCCGACACCGTCAGCGTGAACGAGTCCCGCGGAAACACGCCCTCATTCTGCACGCCTGCCGGCAGCGCGGCCAACGACAACGCCTTTGGCTGCGGCATCATCCTGAAGCTCTCATACCCGCGGTTCATCGCCGTCAGCGTGGGCCCAATCGCAAACACGCTCACGATCACCCCCACCATCACCGCCACCTGCTGCTTCCACGGCGTCGCGCCAATCAGAAATCCCGTCTTCAAATCCTGGCTCGTGTCCCCCGCATTCGACGCAGCAATGCACACCATGCCACCAATCGTGATCGCCAGCGCGCCAAACGCAGGAGCCGTCCATCCCTTCACCAGAAAGATCGCCGACGTCGCCATCAGCGTCGCAATCGTCATCCCGCTCACCGGGCTTGCACTCGACCCCACAATGCCCACGATGCGCGCGCTCACAGTCACAAACAGAAATCCGAACACCACCACCAGCAGCGCCGCCGCAATGTTTGCGAACAGTCCCACCTGCGCCCCCGGTACTGGCTTGAACTGCAGAAACAACACCATCATCACCACCAGCAGCAGGCTCCCACCCGCCACCACCACCATCGAAAGGTCATCCTCCGTGCGCTTGGGTTGGTCCGCCACCGCGGCCTTCTTGATCCCCATCTTTGCGAACCCCGCGGTCAGCGCGCTCACAATCGTCGGCATCGTGCGCAGCAGCGTAATCAAGCCACTCGCCGCCACCGCACCCGCACCCATCGGCCGCACGTACGTCCGCCACAGATCACTGGGGTCCATCTGCGAGATAGGCACCGTCCCCGGATACAGCAGCGCATTGAAATGCTTCCCAAAAAACACAATCGCCGGCATCAGCACCAGCCAACTGAACACACCGCCCGCCAGCATGATCGCCGCCACGCGCGGCCCAATGATGTACCCGACACCGAGATACTCCGGCGTCACATCCGCGCGGATCGCCGCGCCCTTCAGAATCTGCTGTCCATTCGGATCGAAGTCCGGCGACCAGTTCGGAGTTCCCGGAAACAACGCCAGCAGGTTCTCATTCTGAAACAGCGCATACACCGCGCCCAGCCCCAACCCCAGGAACACGCGGCTCGCGAACGACCCGCCCTGCTCCCCGGCCTTCAGCACATCCGCGCACGCCGTTCCCTCCGGATACACCAGCGTCCCATGCTCTTCCACAATCAACTGTCGTCGCAGCGGAATCATGAACAACACGCCCAGCCATCCGCCAAACAACGCCAACGCAAAAATCCGCGAAGTCTCCAGATCGAACCCCAGGAAGATCAGCGCCGGCAGCGTAAAGATCACACCCGAAGCAATCGACTGCCCCGCATTGCCTGTCGTCTGAACAATGTTGTTCTCCAGGATCGACGCACGCCCAAACACCCGCAGAATCGAGATCGACAGCACCGAGATCGGGATCGACGCCGCCACCGTCAACCCCGCCTTCAGCCCCACATACACCGTCACCGCGCCAAAGATCACGCCAAACACAGCGCCAATTGCCAGCGCCCGAAACGTCAACTCCTTTGGGCTCTCATCCGCGGAAACAAACGGGCTAAACGTCGTACGATCGGCCATCAGGCAGTGTTCTCCCTTGCAACCAAGTTGCACGTATATCTGGATGGGAGTGTATCAGCGCAAGCTGCTCAATTGCCCGTAGCAGGAGCAGCCTTCGCGTCCGTCAACGGCTCGAACACCATCATGTGGATGTCCACCGGCACCGGCTGTTGCTCAACATGCTCCAGCCACAGTTTGGTCTCAGGCAAATCCACGCCGAGCCGATCGTGATACTCCGCATAGCCCACCGCGAACGTGTATCCATTGCCCGGCTTCACCTTGCCGCCGCAAACTAGCGCCGGCACAGGGTCCTGCCTCAGGTACAGACGCGCATGAAACTCCAGCGCCGGCACCAGCCGCTTCTCTTCCGCCTCAAACAATTTGTCGCCCTGTATTCGGGCCGTCTCCGCCGCATACGTCGTAGCGGCAATGCCATATCCCGTATGCCCAAGATCGCGGCACGTCTCCTGCGCCATGCCATCGACACTCGCATTCAAGTCCGTAGTCCCGTACCAATTCACGTCATTGTCTTTGCGCGGCGGAGCGCGGCGCGGAACCGGCCGCGGATGCGGCCCATCCAGCTCGAAGTTATAAAAATACGCCGGCACACGCTCCCGCCAAAGCCCCTCTGCATGCTGCAGCAACGGCCGATCGTTGGTGAATACCGCGATCCCCATCATCGCGTCAATCATGCTCAGTTCCCAGTTTCCGTTGCCGCCTGATCCGTTATAGATCTCCGGCAGGTTCACCTTCGTCAGCATCTTCGTGAACGCCGCAATATCCTTCGGCTTCCAGCCCGAGTGGCTATACCGTAGCAGTTCACCCGCCCGCGGCCACACCTCGTCACTCCACGCAGCCTGCAGTGGTTGATTGCTGTTCGCATACGCCTTCACTGTCTTCGCATACGCATT